>JAGQTQ010000022.1:0-43638 GCA_020438905.1 Mycobacterium sp. | reverse complement strand
AACAGGGTGTCGTCGATGCCCTGGAACATCAGCGTCGGGGCGTGCTCCTGATTGAGCAGCGTCGTCGGCCCGACGCTGGCCAGCACGGCCTGGGAGCCCTCGCCGAGCCAGCCGAACAGGATCCCGGTGAGGATGCCCTGGTAGATCGCCGGGTTGACCCTGGCCCCGGTGAACGCCAGCGCCGCGCCCAGGATCGTGCCGAACCCGGTCTTGAACTGGCTGTCATCGGGGTAGAGCGAACTCAACAGCGAATACCAGGCGATCTCCGGGACGATGGCGTCGATCCGCGGGTCCACCGTGGTCAGCTGGATCCCGCCACCGTAGGACCCCCCGGTCATACCGATCAGCGGATCGCCGCCCAGGTCCGTCAGCACCTGTTCGCGCGCCGGGTTGGCCGCGCTGGAAAGCCAGCTGATGATCGAGGACACGTCGCGGCCCTCGTAGAACGGGTTGTCGATCTGAAGCTGTCCGCCGGAGGCGAACTCCCCGCGCGGATCCCAGGTGATGACGTTGTAGCCGCCACCGCCGTCGTAGGACGGACCACCGGGAAGCGCCGATGCGAACGCGTCTTCGCGCAGCGGTTTGATCCCCGGGGTCAGGCTGCCGAACTGCTCACTCGGGAAGAGCTGGCCGTAGACCGTGTTCGGGTCGGTGTTGGCCGCGCACGCCAGACCCGATGCGGCCAGGACGGTCGGGGCGGAATCGACTTCGCCGATGGCGACGTTGACGGCGGGAAAGTAGTTGACGCTGATCGGCGTGCCGTCGAAGGACGGCATCATGTAAGTGAACGCGGTCGCACGGCCGGCGGCGAGGTCGTGGGGGTTCTCCTCGAATGTCACGATCCTGGCCTGGCCGATGATCGGTGAGAGCAGTTCGCCGACGATCGGGATCCGGTGGATGACCGCCAGCACCTGGGGAACGAGCAGGTTGCCCAGTGGTCCCAGCAGATTCTCGACGAACTGGACGGCCGGCGAGTTCTCCAGAACCATGATCCGGAACTTCTCGGTCTGCCCGGGGTTGGTCAGGGTGCTGGCATAGGGCACGTAGGTGAACGAGCCGCCCGGCCCGAAGTTGGTCAGCGGCAGCAACGGCCCGCCGCCGATCTTGCCGCCCAGGCTCGGCCTCGAGATGACGACGTAGCTCAGCCGGTCACCGGAGGTGGTACTGGCGTCCAGTGTTCCGCTGAGTACGCCCTCGTTCCACACCACCGTCGGGTTCACCGTGATCGAATCGCCGAACAGCGACGATGCGCCGACCTGCTGGGCGGGTGCGGCCGTCGAGGAGGCGGCCGCCTGTTGGCGGCGAGTGACCGCCGGCAGTTCCGGCGACGGCAGAACCTGATCGGGTGCCACGGGGCCCGGCCCCGCAAGCTCACCGGATATCGGCCCCGTCGGCGCCGGGCTCAGGACCGCTGTCGGTGCGGGGACCTCGAGGGCCACTTCGGCATCGGCTCGTCCGGCACTGGGCGGCGCGGTCCGGGAAGCCATCGCGGCCGCCGGACGGGGCAGGGAACTGCGGGGCGAAGACGAGCCGCCGGCAGTCGCGTGGGCCCGGGCCGGGCCCCGCGTCGGCGAATGCGTTGAGGCCCCACGCGCGGGCCCCGCCGACGTGCCCGCGCCGCCGACACCCGATGATTCTTCGGCCCAGGCCACCGCCACACCGCCGAACACCGCGGCACCCACACCGAGGGCCACCGCAAGTCCGCCGACCCGGCCCACACACTGTCCCGCACCCATCCATGGCTCCTCGAGAACCGCTCCGGCGGGGCCTCCCGGACAGGAACCCCCTCGCGGTGAGCTTCGACGGTGCCACACCCCGGTGGGCGGAACCGGGATTTGCGCCCCGCGTCTACGACGGGTCCGCACGGCGGCGCCGCCAAAAAGCCGCACGGCGGCGCCGCCAAAAAGCCGCACGGCGGCGCCGGGACGTTGCTACTTTGCCGTGCATCCCCTCCGGAAAGGACCGGCGTGCAGTGACTGTGAAACGGACCCCCTTGCTGGGCGAGTGCTCCGCGGAATTCTTCGGGACGATGCTGCTGATCCTCTTCGGATGCGGTGTGGTGGCCCAGGTCGTGACCGGGGGCTTCCCCACCACCACCGGCGCCACCGGTGACTACAACTCGATCGCCTGGGGCTGGGGCCTCGGGGTGGCGATGGCGGTCTACGTCGCCGGGCGCCTCAGCGGCGCCCACCTCAATCCCGCCGTCACGGTCGCGCTGGCGACCTTCAAGGGCTTCCCGTTTCGCAAGGTCATGCCCTACATCGGCGCCCAGGTCGCCGGCGCGTTCGTCGGGGCGCTGCTGGTCCGGTTCACCTACACCGACGCCATCAACCGGATCGATCCCAATCACACCAAAGCCACCCAGGGCATCTTCTCCACCTCGCCCGATATCGGCGTCTCGCTGTTCACGGCGTTCTTCGACCAGGTGATCGGAACGGCGATCCTGGTGGCGGTCATCTTCGCGTTGACCAGTGCGGTCAACAACCCGCCACTGGCCAACACCGGACCGCTGATCATCGGGCTGCTGGTGGTCGGCATCGGCCTGGGCTGGGGCGCCAACGCGGGGTACGCCATCAACCCCGCCAGGGACTTCGCGCCGCGATTGGCGTCCTGGCTGACCGGCTACCACGACGCATGGTTCTCCAGCAACGGTCCCGAAATGTACTTCTGGGTCCCGATCATCGCGCCCCTGATCGGCGGGCTGATCGGCGGTGCGCTCTTCGTTTTCTGCATCGAGAAGTTCCTGCCCGCGGCGATAACCAATCCCGCGGAGATCGGCGTCGTCGAGCCCACCCCGCTGCGCTAGCCCATGCGCCGTCTCGACCGCTTCTTCGAGATCACCGACCGCGGGTCAACCCTCGGCGCGGAAGTCCGCGGTGGCCTGGTCACCTTCATCGCGATGGCCTACATCATCGTGCTGAACCCGATCATCCTGTCCGGGCCCAAGGACGTCGCTGGCAACCAGTTGCAGTTCACCCAGGTCTCCGCGGTCACCGCGCTGACGGCCGGGTTCATGACCATCCTGTTCGGCCTCGTCACGCGGCTGCCGTTCGCCTTCGCCGCGGGGTTGGGCATCAACTCGTTCCTGGCCACCTCGGTGGTGGGTGTCCTCACCTGGCCCGAGGCGATGGGCCTGGTCGTGATCAACGGCCTGATCATCGTGGCGCTGGCGGCCTCGGGCCTGCGCCGGATGGTCTTCGACGCGGTTCCGGTGCAGCTCAAGTTGGCCATCACCGCCGGTATCGGCGCATTCATCCTCTTCATCGGACTGGTCGACGCCGGATTCGTCGGTTCGACCGGGCTGCCCTCGCCGCCGGTGGGACTCGGCGGCAGCGGCCAGGGATCCCTCTCGGGTGTGCCGACCGTGGTGTTCCTGGTGACCCTGCTGCTGACCGGGATCCTGGTCGCCCGACGGGTTCGCGGCGGCATCCTGATCGGCCTGGTCGGCGGCACGGTGCTCGCGCTCGCCGTCGAGGCGGTCCTGCACCTTGGCTCAGCGGCCGAACGGCCGGGCGGCTGGCGGCTGTCGGTCCCGGCGCTGTCCGGTTCGCCGTTCGCCTGGCCGGACCTATCCCTGGTCGGTGCGGTCAGCCTGGGCAGCTTCGAGCGGATCGGCGCGCTGGCCGCCAGCGTTCTGGTGTTCACGCTGGTGTTCGCCAACTTCTTCGACGCGCTGGGCACCCTGACCGGGCTGTCCCGGGAAGCGGGACTGGCGGCTCCGGACGGGACCTTCCCCCGGCTGCCCTCGGCGCTGATCGTTGAAGGCGCCGGAGCGGTCGCCGGCGGTGTGACCTCCGCCTCGTCGAACACCGTGTTCGTCGAGTCCGGGGCCGGAATCGCCGAGGGCGCCCGCACCGGCCTGGCCAACCTGGTGACCGGGGCGCTGTTCCTCGCCGCGATGTTCGTCGCGCCGCTGGCCTCGGTCGTCCCGACCGAGGTCGCCGCCGCGGCACTGGTGATCGTCGGCGCGATGATGGTCTCGCACCTGCGCCACATCGACATCTCGGACTTCTCGGTTGCGCTTCCCGTCGTGCTGACGGTGGCGATGATGCCGCTGAGCTATTCGATCGCCAATGGGATCGGGGTGGGTTTCATCAGCTGGGTGGTGCTCCGGTCGGCCGTCGGGAAGGCCCGGGAAGTCAGCCCGCTGCTCTGGATCGTCGCCGCCGGGTTCCTGGTGTACTTCGCCCGCGACGGCATCCAGACGCTGGTCGGCGCCTGAGTTCGGGCCACCGCTTCAGCGTCCGGAACGTAACGGGCAGAATGGCTGCTCATGAGCGATGTCACCATCACCCCGCTGACCGACGGTCCCATCGAGGTGTCCGGCGAGGTCGAGATCCTCGCGGCCGACGGCACCCCGTTGAAGCGGACGAGCAAGTCCTACCTGTGCCGCTGTGGCCACTCGGCGAACAAGCCGTTCTGCGACGGAGCCCACAAACGCGAGGGTTTCACCGCCCCCTGAGACCGTTCGCCGGCAGCGGAACCCTCCAGGTCGGACCCGCACGGGAACACCCCGGCGACTAGGGTGGTTGTCAGAAGGGCGTCCGTTTCCGGGTTCACCGCTCAGGGAGCGTGCGGCTTGACGTGACAACATTGAGGGGAAACATCATGAGTTCTGCTCGCCTGACGGCCCGGATCGCGCTCTTCGCCGGTGGCGCCGCCATCGTCGCGATGGGTGCGCTGACCTCCTGTAGTTCCGGCACCGAGAAGGAAACGCCGTCGACCACGCCGAGTTCGCCGGCCAGCAGTTCGGAGACCACCCCGACCCCGACCGAAAAGGCCCTCGGACCGGGCGACAACTCCTTCACGCCGTCGATCAACCCCGCGCCGCCGGGAGCGGTCTGCAAAGAGGTTGTCAACGGCGTCTGCATTCGGTGACCCGGCCGCGCCCGCTGGTTTCGATCAGGGCTGCGGCGGCGGTTGCGTCCGGCGCCGTGGCCCTCGCTCCGCTCGCGCAGGCCGCACCCGCGCCGAGTTGGAACGGTTGGTACCGGGTCACATTTCACACCGATCAGAAATCGGGCACCAGCGCGGCGGCCAAGCAGTCCGAGGAGGCCTACACCGCCTGGTACCGGTTCGAGACGGACTGCTCGTCGGGGACCTGCGAGGCTTCGGTCGTCGACGGTCCGGCCCCCAAGGACAACGTCGAACAGGCCACCAGGTTCGACTGGACCGGATCGCAGTGGTCGCGCACCAACAGCTGGCGATGGGATTGCCTGCTGCCGGATCGCACCATCACCTTCGACTCGGCGAGTTCGGTGACCACCTACTCACCGCAACCGGACGGTTCGCTCACCGGAACGTTCGCGACCAACATCGGCAGCGGTGCCTGCGAGGGCACGGTGTACATCCCGCTGACAGCGGTGCCGGCCGACCCGGGCAGCACCGTCTGAGTCGACAACCGGCGCTGATTCCCAACCGGCGCTGATTCCCAGCCGGCGCTGACTCAGATCGGCATCCGGAAGCCGTAGAACTCCTGGTCCTCGTTATAGCCGCCCTGACCAGCCCCGAGGTGTTCGAAGGTTTCCACGAACTCGATCGCCTCGATCCACTTGACTTGCTTGAAACCCAGTTCGACCTCGTCACGCAGCCGCAAAGGGGCCCCGTGCGACTCGTTGAGGGGCTCGCCGTTCATCTCGTAGGCCAGGATCGTCAGGTCGTGGTACATGCTCGCGATCGGGTGACAGTCGTAGTAGCGGCCACCGACCGGACCGTCGGAAAAGGAGTAGAAAACCACCCACTTGGCATTGGCCGCAGGACGCACCAACTCGCAGATCGAGCGCATCGGCACGCCGGCCCACTTGGCCACTCCGGACCAGCCCTGGATGCAGAAATGCTGGGTGATCTGCTCCTGCTTGGGCATCGCCAGCAGTTCGGCGTAACTCAACTCGACGGGGTTGCCGACCAACCCGTCGACCCGCAGCCGGTAGTCGGCCCAACCGCCGGCCTGGAGAGCGGTGTACGTCTCGCTCTGCGGCCGTTCGCCGTTGGTCCAGAAGTACCCGGAGACGTCGGCGTCGGAGTACGTCGCCGTGGGGTTGGTCCGCTCCAGCATGGCTTTGAGCCCGCCGACCACGAAGCGTCCGGCCCGCTGGATCGCACGCGGATGTCTGGTGGTCAGCGGTGAGGCCACCAGCCAGAAGGCGACGACGACGGCCATCCAGGCCCCGTACAGCGCGACCCCCGTCCAGGAATTCGTGTCGGTGCCCAGGGTCATGTGGTTGACGTTGCCGACGAATCCGGTCACGAAGATCATCAGGGTGTGGACCGCGATGAACATCAACATCCACAGCAGCACTCCGAAGTGCACCGACCTCGCGACCTGACGGTTGAGCAGACCCGCTCCCGTCCCGAAACGCCCCGCTACCGACGGGGCCTGCAGCAGACCGGTCACCAGCGCCAACGGAGCGGCGATGAACACGGTGATGAAGTACGCCAGCAACTGCAACGCGTTGTAGGTGCTGAATCCGGCGTTCTCGGGAAGATTGAGCGAGAGGTACTGCAACGCCGTCGACAGTGCGTTGGGGAACACGTCGAGCGAGGTGGGAATGAGCCGCTTCCACTCGTCGGTGCTGAACAGCAGCACGTAGAACAGCAGGCCGTTGACCAGCCAGAGCAGGTCGAAGGAGAAGTGCCACCACCGCGCCAGTCCGATCGAGTGGCGAAACCCGGGGATGCCCAGGTGTTTCGGTAGCGCGACGGCATCCTCCTTGGCCGTCCAGACGGTCTCGGGATCGTTGCTGTCGCGCCGATCGGCCGGCACCGGGCCGCGCAGTCGCAGCCATTCGGTGTCGGGCCTGCTGCCGGAATTGAGGTACAGCCGTGGGTGGTCGGCCAGGATCTGCAGGCCCGCCCTGATGATGAACATCATGAACAACAGGTTCAGGAAGTGCTGCCAGCGCAGCCACCAGGGGAACCCGGTGCTGACCGGTTGCACATAGCTGTCCGAGGTCCCCGGGTAGCGCGCGATGAAGTCGGCGAACCACGGCTGGCGGGCCAGTTCCCGCACCACGGCGATCGAGAGCACCAGCGCGACGATCCCCAGCGGGATCAGCCACAGGCTGGAGAACCAACGCCGCCCGACGCGCACCGAGGGCAGTTCGGCGCGCTCCTGGGGGATCCCACCGGCCCAGTCCTTGACTTCTATGGGTCCGTTGCGGTGACCCTGGTTGTAGTACGGCAGCAGCGCCTTTTCCAGCGGATCGGGTTCAGCCGGTTTCATCGGTCCCCCTCTCGGATCAGGTCATGGTAGGGCATCACCGAAGAACGTCGCCATCGTTGCGAAACCGCTGGATTTCCAGCAATTTTTCGTTCGGGCAGTGCTAGTTTGGGCGGTCAGCCGGGCACTGGCCGGTCGGTGTCCGACGCGCGGGAGGCGGTTCAGATGGGCCAGGTCGACTCACATGTGGACTGGGAGACGCTACGGGAATCCGCAGTGGCGGCGACCGCGAATTCCTACTCCCCTTACTCGAATTTCCCTGTCGGCGTAGCTGGTTTCGTCGACGACGGCCGGCTGGTCTCGGGGGCGAACGTCGAGAACGCCTCCTACGGAATCACCCTGTGCGCGGAGTGCTCGATGGTCTCGGCTCTCTACGCCACCGGCGGCGGCCGCCTCACGGCGGTGTACTGCGTGGACGGCAACGGCGACCCGCTCATGCCCTGCGGGCGTTGCCGCCAGCTGCTCTACGAACACGGCGGCCCGGATCTACTGGTGATGACGCCGGAGGGTGTGCGCACCATGAACGAGATTCTCCCCCAGGCCTTCGGGCCGTGGGATCTGGTGGAAAGGAAGTCCCTCCGTGACCGGTGAGACCGCGGCTTCGCCGATTCCGGCCGAGGACAAGGCCGGCAGGGCCGCGTGGGCGATCCTTGCCGCCATGGGGTTCGGCGCGCTGATCGCCCAGATGTTCTCCACCGTGATCGGTCCGGCGCTGCCGACCATCAAAGAGGATCTGGCACTGGGGCTGTCGGCCCAGACGTGGACGATCACCGCCTACAGTCTGGCCTTCGGCGCCGCACTGGTCGCCGGCGGCCGGATGGGCGATCTGGTTGGCGAGGTCAAGATGATCGTCGTCGGCTTCGTCATCTTCGGGGGCGGACTGCTGATGTCGGCGATCGCCGTCGGCGGGCCGCTGATGATCAGCGGTCGGGCCGTGCAGGGTATCGGCATCGGCATCTCCGCGCCCGCCACGCTGTCCATCGTGGTCAACTCGTTCCCGGTGGTCCAACGGGGTTTCGCGGTCGGCGTATGGGGCTTCGCCCACGGGTTCGGCCTGCTCGTCGGTCCGCTGTTCGCCGCCTGGATGATGGACGTCGCCAGCTGGCGCTGGGTGTTCTGGGTCGCGCTGCCGCTGACCGCCCTGGTGATCGTCGTGACGCTGGCCGCGACCCGCGGATATCAGAGCGTGCGCGCGACGGGCAGATACGACTGGTGGGGCCTTGTTCTCGGCGGCACCGGCATCACCCTGCTCACCTACGGATTGCAGAACTCCGCGGTGAGTTGGTCGGCGACGGCGACCTGGGGTTCCATCCTGGGCGGCCTCGCCCTGCTCGGCGTGTTCGGTGTGGTGGAGAACCGGATCGCGTATCCCCTGGTGGATTTCAGCCTCTGGAAGGAACGCCTGTTCTCCGGCGGCTTCTTCGCCGAGAGCGCGGTGGGCTTCGTCTACATCCCGTTTCTGACTTTCATCGGCTCGCTGTACCTGATCAACGTCCTTGATTACTCCCCCGGCAAGGCCAGTTGGGTCATCGTCATCACCACCGGTATCTGCATGCTGTTCGAACCTCCCGCCGGCCGGTGGGTGGACAAGGTCGGACCGGGTCTGCCGATCACCGTCGCCCTGCTGATGCAGGCGGTCGCACTGGCCTGGATCGGTCTGACCTTCGGCCCTGGAACCACGCTGATGCAGATGGTGATCCCGTTGGCGCTGATGGGCATCGGCGTCGGCATCGCGCTGCCGGCATGCAACACCGCGGGCATGTCGGCCGTCGACCCCCAACGGGCCGGGATGGGCTCGGGCTTGATGCAGATGACCTTCAACATCCCGGCTGCGCTGGGCGTGGGACTGGTGACCTCGATCATCGGCACCCTGACCGCGTCCAAGGTCGGCCCCGGACTCGGCGAACGCACCGAACTGCGCGATCTGGCGGCCCAGTACGCCGACGCCGTGCAGGCCGGGGACATGGACCGCGCCGCCGACGCGCTGGCCGGGCTGCCCCAGGACTCGGTCGATGCCATCACCAACGCCGCAGTCAGCGCCTCAGCCGGTGCCATCACCATCTCGATGCTGGTGCTGTCCTTCGTCGCCCTGGCCGGGGCGGTCTTCGCGTGGGTGGTCATCGGCCGGCGCCGCACCCCCGAGCACATCGAGATGACGCACGCGGCCGAGGTTTAGGGGCCCGGCCTTCTCGAGGCCCGCACTAAAGCCCGAGAGACTCCGCGACGGCGGCCCGCAGCGCGTCGAGTTCGGATTGGGCAGCGGCCCGGGCGTCGGCGATCTCGCCCTCGACGGGCACCACCACCTGCAGGTAGCACTTGAGCTTGGGTTCGGTGCCGCTGGGCCGGACGATCACCCGGGCGTCGTGCAGGCCGAATCGCAGTCCGTCGGTCGGCGGTAGACCGTCGGTTCCCTTTTCCAGGTCATCGAACTTCAGCACCTCCCGCCCGCCGAGCCAGGACGGCGGGGCGGCCCGCAGCCGTGCCATCGCGTCGGTGATCTGCGAGAGATCCGATACCCGTACCGACAGCTGGCTGGTGGCATACAGGCCGAACCGGCGGGCCAGGTCGTCGAGCACGTCCTGCGGTCCCCGGCCGTCGGCTTTGAGCGCGGCCACCATCTCCAGCATCAGCAGCGAGGCGGTGATGCCGTCCTTGTCCTTGACCGCCTCGGGATCGCAGCAGTAACCGAGCGCCTCCTCGTAGCCGAACCTCAGATCGGGCACCTTGGAGATCCACTTGAACCCGGTCAGCGTCGTCGCGTATCCCAGACCGGCCTCGTCGGCGATCCGCTCCAGCAGTGTCCCTGAGACGATCGACTGTGCGTACACCCCCCGCACCGGTGAACCGTCCCGACGTCCGCGCTCGGCGATCCACCAACCCAGCAGCGCACCCACTTCGTCGCCGGTGAGCATGCGGTAGTCGTCGCCGATCCGGATGCCCGCCGCGCAGCGGTCGGCATCTGGATCGTTGGCGATGATCACGTCGGCCCGCTGCGCCCGGGCGTCGGCCAGCGAGAGGTCCATCGCCCCCGGCTCCTCGGGGTTGGGGAAGCTGACCGTCGGGAAGCGTCCGTCCGGGTCGAACTGAGCCGCGACTTTCGTCGGCGCCGCGAAGCCGGCTTCACGCACCGTGCGCATGAACACCTCCCCGCCGACGCCGTGCATGGCGGTGTAGACCGCCGACACCTCGCGCGGCCCGTCACCCAGGAGCGAAACCGCCCGCGCGACATAGGAATCCAGTACGGAGCCGTCCAATGTTCGGTAGCCGTCGGAGGTCGGAATCGAGTCCATCGCGCCGACGGCGACGATACAGGCGGCGATCTCGGCGTCCGCGGGGGGGACGATCTGACTTCCGTCGCCGAGGTACACCTTGTAGCCGTTGTCATCGGGCGGGTTGTGCGATGCGGTCACCATGACCCCCGCATCGCAGCCGAGTTCGCCGATGGCGAAGGCGAGCACCGGGGTCGGCAGCGGCCTGGGCAGCACCATGGCGGTGATGCCGGCACCGGCCATGATGCGCGCGGTGTCGCGGGCGAAGACGTCGGAGTTGCGCCGCGCGTCATAGCCCACCACGACCGACGTCCCTCCGGTGGACCTCAGGTAGGCGGCCAACCCGGCGGCGGCCCGCGCCACCACGATGCGGTTCATCCGGTTGGATCCGGGGCCCAGCCGACCGCGCAGACCCGCGGTGCCGAACTGCAGGGTGCCGTCGAAGGCGTCGGCCAACTCGGCGAGGGCATCGGCCTTCCCGGCCTCCGCGTCGGCGATCAGCGCCGCCAGTTCGCCCGCCGTCCGGGGATCCGGGTCCTCAGCGAGCCAGGCTCGCGCGGTGTCGCGCAGGGCGCTGTCGAGGGCCATCAGTAGTCGCCCGCCGCTGCCTCGCCGCCGGCCACGATGGCCACCGAGGACGACGCGCCGATCCGGTCCGCACCCGCCTTGAGCATCGCCTTGGCGTCCTGGCGGGTCCGGACCGCCCCGGAGGCCTTCACCCCGAGCTTGTCCCCCACCATCGCCCGCATCAGAGCGATATCGTGCGCATTGGCGCCGCCGCCGCCGAAGCCGGTGGAGGTCTTGACGTAGGCGGCCCCGGAGCGCAGCGCGATCAGGCATGCGATGGCCTTCTGTTCGTCGTTGAGCATGCTGGTTTCCAGGATCACCTTGACCGGGGCGGGTCTGGCGGCGCCCACCACCCCGAGGATGTCGTCGTAGACGGCCGCGAGGTCACCGGAGAGCAGACCGCCGATATCGAGCACCATGTCGACTTCGTCGGCGCCTTCGGCCACGGTGATCCGCGCCTCCTCCGCCTTGGCGAGCCGGGTCATCGCCCCGAGTGGGAAGCCGACCACCGTGCAGACCATTACCGGCGATGCGGACAGGCGCTCGGCGGCGGTCGGAACCCAGCGGGTGTTGACACATACCGAGGCGAAGCCGTGTTCGCTCGCCTCGTCGCAGAGCCGCTCGATCGCCGACAGGGTGGCGTCGGCCTTGAGCAGGGTGTGGTCGATCCGGCCGGCCAGTCCCTCGGCCTTCCGCAATGCCTTCGGCACCTCGACCCCGTCGGGGGCCGGGCCCAGGGCGGCGGTCACCGCCAGGTTGGCGTGGTTGAACAGGGTGGAGTAGTCGGGCACATAAGTGTTCACCATGGTCTCCTTGAACGGTCTGACGTGCGGGATCAGTTGTCGAGCAGGCTGGCCTTGAGGTAGTTGAACAGCGCGACGCCGGAGTCCTCGCTGTACTTGTGCAGCTGCGCCGGGGTCGCGGTGACCTGGTCGCCGTCGAGGCGGTTGAGCAGGGTGCAGCAGATCATCGCGAACCGGGGGAACCCCCAGTGGTTGAGATAGCCGGCGAGCATCGCGCCCTCCATCTCGATATTGCGCACGCCGTTCTCGTCGAGCCACCGAAGCCACGCCATCTTGGTCTCGGGGGTCTCCATACACACGGCCCCGTCGAGCCGGAACTGCTCGAGGAAGAACTCGTTGCCCGCCACCGTCTTGCCCGAGACCACCTCGAAGTCGGTGTGCTCGTTGGCCGCGATGATGGCCGCTCGGGCGGTGGCGGGGAAATGCCCGTCGAACCAGTACTCCCCCTCACCGCCGCGCAGCAACCGGTAGGGCTTGAGGTCTGCCAGCAACCCCTCCGAGGAGACCACCACCGTGCCACCGGGCAGTCCGACACCGCCGCTGGTTCCCACCCTGCACCAGAACACGTCATCGAGGGCGTCGAGGTCACCACGCTTGAGAAAGAACACCAGGCGCATGAGCTCCTGCAGCGCGATCGACGCGCTGGGCATGCCCATACCGTGCGAGGCGAACAGCACCCCGCCGGTGAACCGGGTGACGAATCGGTCCTCCTTGGGAAAGGCCACGATCTCCGATCCGCCGCACACCTGACTCCAGAGCTGCGCGAACTCCTTGATCCGGCCACCGGACCCGGCGAGAATCACCGCCCGTACCCCCCGCAGCTTTTCCAGGAGCGGATCCGACGAGGCGACGCCGAAGTGGTAGTAGACGTCCTCGCGACTGCCGTCGAGCACGCCGTCGAGGAAGGCGTGGTTGATGTTCTCGGTCTTCACTGCGACCTCCGGTCGACTCGGTGCCGCGACGCAATCTACGCGGTGCGGCACGGCTGTGCCGGGTGTTTGGATCAGCCGCACCCGGCGTGGCCGTGTTGACGGTCCATTCCCGGCACCGATAGATTTTTGTTCTCAAGCGAATTCCCTTTGCCGGGAAAACGGGGGTGTGACGATGTCGGCCGTCCAACATGCGGCGCGGGCCGCAGCGGCGGTTTTCGTGCTCGGCTTGTCGATGGCCACGGCACCAGCCGTCGCTTTTGCGGACTCAACCGGGACCGCGGCGTCGGAGGCATCGGACTCCGCCCCCGACACCTCCGCCGGAACGACCGCCGGCCCGAACTCCCCCGGAGCCCGCCGCGCGACGAGAAGCCCGGCGGCCACCGGCGCTGGAGCCGCCCCCCGGCGCGCGACGTCTGCTCAGCCCGCCGCCGCCCGAGCGGAATCTGTGGACGCCGCGGCCGGTCTCGACGTCCCGATCAGCGAGCCATCGGCGATGAAAACCCGCCCGCAACGCCGTGAACGGCCCGTGTCCGCGCCGGCGGCTCAGGCCGATCGCACCTCGGCACCCCGATCGGCACCCCTTGAGTCGAACTTCTCGATTCCCGCGGCGATCCCGGATTCCCCGGCCGCGATCCCCGTGGAGGCTCCAGGTACCGGGTCCGGCGACGTACCGATCACCGCCGCGGCGAACGTCGTGGCGACCGAGCCCACGCCAGTTCCCGCGGCGTCGGCGGCGGCGATGGTCGCCGCGACCGGCACGGCCGCCGCGACCTCGGTTGCCGACCTGTTCACCGATTTACTGGCTCCAATCCGCGAGTTCTTCGAGGGCGCGGCACTGCTGGTGCGGCGCACCTTCTTCAACCAGGCGCCCACCCTCGACCCGATTCAGCTGACCGGCCAGAGCGAGGGGACGATCACCGGCGTCATAGGCGCGGTGGATCCCGAGGGCGACCCACTGGTCTACAGCATCAGTCAGGCGCCCCGCTACGGCAGCGCCGTGGTCGACACCGACGGCACGTACACCTACACCCCGGGCCCGGGCTTCACCGGCATCGACTCGTTCATCGTGGAGGCCGCCGACACCGGTTTCCACATCAACCTGCTCGACCTGTTCCGCGCCGCCGGAACCTCCGCCAACGTCGCGGTGGCCCAAGGCGCCTCCATCGCCAGGGTGCAGTTCGAATTCGTCTACCGCTACGGCGCGCAGTTCTGGTCCTCGGAGGCTCGCGCCGCACTTGAGTCGGTGGCCACGACATTGTCTACCTACCTCGTCGTCGATTCGCCGGTGACGGTGACCTTCGACGTCACCGGCGAATCATCGTCGATGTCGGCGACCCTGGCATCGGCCGGCAGCGATCTGGTCGGTTCCGACCCGGGATTCCTCCGGACCGTGGTCCAGAACAAGATTCTGACCGGCGCCGACGCGAACGGTGCGGACGCTGACGGGACGATCAGCTGGAACTTCGGCCGGACATGGGATTACGGGAGAACCGTGGCCGACAACCAGTACGACTTCCAGTCCACCGCGATGCACGAATTGCTGCACACGCTTGGTTTCCTGTCCAACACCGACCGGCCAGGGGCCAACACCGGGCTTAGTTGGACCGTTTTCGACAGCTATCTGGTGACCTCCGGCGGCACCGCGGTGATCGGCGGCGACTACCGCTGGAACAGCGCCTACAACACCAACATGCTCGGCGGCAGCGGCGGCTTGTACTTCGGCGGGCCGAATGCGGTCGCGGCCTACGGCGGCCCCGTTCCGTTGTACACCCCGAGCCCCTGGGATGCCGGTAGCTCCATCTCCCACCTCGACGACCGCACCTTCACCGGCTCCAACCAGAAGTTGATGAACGCGGTGGTCGACCTGGGGCGGGGCGTCAGGATCATCAGCCCGGTCGAGGTGGCCATCCTCGAGGACCTCGGCTACACCCTGACCCCGGGAACGGGTTCGGTGGCGTGGGCTCTGATCGGCGTTGTCTTCATCCGGCGCCGGCGCCGCCGAGACTGAGCAAGTTGGGTGCTGCGTATCATCGCGGCCATGCATCCTGCCGAAGGACACAATCCGACCGGAACTCCGCCAGCCGGTTGGTATCCGGATCCGGCGGGGACTCCGGCACAACGCTATTGGGACGGCGCGGCATGGTCAGCGGGACCGCCCGCGAGCACCGCCCCCGCACCCCGGCGCGACAGCAATCGGCGCGGATGGGTGATCGCAGCGGTCTGCGCGATGGTTCTCGTCCTGCTGGTGGTGCTGTGGGCAATGCGGCCCAGCCGCCAGGGCCAGCCCGGGCAGCCCGGCCAACCCGCGCACTCCGATGGTGCCGCGGCCCCGAGCCTGGTGGTTGAGCAGCCCGCGACGGCACGCTCCGTTTCGCTCTGATCGGATCGAGTTTTTCGGCCGTTCGTCGACGCGTCATCGCCAGGAGACCTACCGTTTCGACTCAAGTGCTCATACGGGAGGTCACAGTGGTCAGTCGCGAGGCGACAGTGGCGATGAGGCAGACAACCGGGATCGACGAGACGGCCAAGCAAACCGTGAGTGTCGGCCGCGTCCGTATCGGGGTGGCCGCATTCGCCCTCGGACTGGCGGTCGCCGGGCCGCAGGCTCTTGCTGTCGCGAACGCCGACACCTCCGATGCCGATGCCGGGTCCGCCTCCGCCGGCCCCCAGCGGTCATCAGACCCAGCGAATCCCCGTGCCGCATCCGGCCCACGCACCGGCAGCGCCGCTGCGCCTCGGAGCAGGGGGCCGGCGGCGTCTCCGGCCGCCACGACAGCGAGGGGTAGCCAGACGACACCGGCCGGGAGGGCTAACGGCGCCGTGCCGGAGATCGCCTCCGCACCGAGCGCAGACGACCTCGCCGTGGACCTCGCCGGTTCGCCCGGAACGACCCCGGCCGCCGCTGCCGTCGTTCCCGCCCCCGCCGCACCGGTCGCCCCGGCGCCCCTGGAGGCGCTGTTGGCCCCGCTGCGCCGTGACCCCGGCGCCGCCGTCGCCGTCGCGCCGGCCGCCGAGGTTCCGCAGAGCGTGACCGCGACGGTATCGGCCGGCCCCGACCCGGACGGCACCGTCGCCACCCAGTACGGCGACCTGGGACAGTGGATGTTGCAGCCCGACGGCCAGATCGCCGACTGGGTGGGCCTGCCCTATCAGGGCAAGACCCTGCTGGAGGGCATCAACGTGGTGTTCGTCGACTCCACGGCCACCAGCGCACGGTTGTCGGCCCGCAATCTCAACGTGTGGATGCGGCGGTCGGCCTTCGGCGCCTGGCCGTTCAGCAGCACCGGCTATCAGGGAATCATCGGTGCCACCACCTACAGCCAGGAGCCGACCGGCGCGAACGAGGCCTACCGGAACGCCTTCTTCCTGCTGACCAACTCCCATGGCCGCGCCTTCGGCCCCTATCCCAATCCCAGCGGGCCCGGATACGTGTGGATCGGCGCCTGGAGCGAGGAGAACCTCGACATCGCAAACCTGACCCACGGGCACGAGTCGTTCAACGACGCACGGGACGCCCTGCTGACCGCGATGGTCGACAAGGGCGCCACCAATCTCGGCTACATCGACATGGCGAACACCTACAACACCGCCGACTACTCCACCGGTGACTCCGACGGCAGGGCGATCGTGCTCGGCCTGGATCTGCCGATAGGCGTCTCCCGGCCTTTCCGCAGTGCCCCGCCTCAGGCCGTCGGATAGCCGATCGGACTACTTCTGCACAGCCTTGAACTGGGGTAATGCCATCTGGGACATGATGAGATGGGCGTCCTGGTCCCCGTCGGCATCGGTGGTTCCCTGGACGGCCGGCATCACTTCGCCCTGAGTGCCGTCCCGGTCGACAGCCGTCCCACTGCCACCCGTCGCGGTGATTTGCATGCCCGCCGCCGCGGCGACGGGACAGGCCGCCATCGCGAGGACGGCCGCTACGGCCGCCGTGACCACTGCCCGTTTGCTGCGCATGGATCCGACTGTAACTAGCCGATGCGCCGATCAGATTGCGCGGCAGAGGAATTCACAGCGAACCGGCATTCGATGCCCAGCCGGCCCGAAGGATTCAGCTCGCCCTGGCCGAGACCGCCCGATGGATTGCCGGGCGAAGAGCCCACGGTCCCAGTTAGCATCGGGGACCATGACCGACCGCGAGGCTCCCCCCGAGGGGGACCTCTCCGAATGGCTGATCGACCAACGCGGCGATACAGCCGTCGATGAGTGGGCTGACCCCGACGGCTGGGGCGACCCGGACGGGTTGGTCCCGTGGGATGAGTGGGCGGGCTGGGACGATTATCGGATTGCCGATGCGCAGCCGCCGGCCGGACCGCCCTGGTACCGGCGCCCCGGGCTGATACTGGCGTTGATCGTGACCGCCGCCACGGCATTGGTGGTCGCCTTGGCACTGCTGATCGCCGGCGATGGCCTGGGCCGGACCCAGGACGCACCGCTTCCGATCAGGCTGTCGCCGCCGGCCCCGACCCCGCTGCCCACCCCGAGCGGCACACCCAGCGCCGACCCCGCGCCGCCCGTCGAAGCCCGACCGGAGCCCTCGCCCACGGAGCCACCCGAATCCGATCCGGGCCTCCAGGGAACAACCGAAGCGCCGGTACCGGTCGGCGAAGCCCCGTCGGCGGCCGCTGAGCGCGGGACGCAGGACTCGCCCGGTCCGCGGATCAACGTCACCCGCGCACCGATGAGCTTCAGGCCGGGGTCAACGGGGAACTGACGCCGTTCGGCCCGCGCCCGTGTCGTCCACCACGGCGTGCACGAAGCGCATCTTCTCCAGGACAGGTCCGGGCAGGGTGAACGGGTAGAGATCCGGCTTGCCCATCGAGCGGTTGACCATGTTCATCGACCAGGACAGCGGCAGCCACACCTCGATCAGGGTGTCGAAGGCGCTGGGGCCCAGGATCCGCCGCTCGTAGGTGGCGTTGGCCGGAGCCAGACCGTAAGAGGCCGCGGTGTCCAGCGTACTGCGGATGTGCAGGTAGTGCGCGAAGGTCTCGGCCCAGTCCTCGGCGGGGTGCATGGTGGCATAGGAGGACACGAAGTCCTGCTGCCATCCCGGTGGTGGACCCTGGCTGTAATGGCGGTCGATCGCCCCCTGGTAGTCGGCCCCCGGGTCGCCGAACAGCCGCTCGAACGCTTGGGCGCGCTCCGGTGCGGGCTGCACCAGGCGGTAAAAGTAATAGTGGCCGATCTCGTGGCGGAAATGTCCCAGCACGGTGCGGTACGGCTCGTCCAACTCGACCCTCAGCTGCTCGCGCCGCACATCGTCCCCCTCGGCCAGGTCCAGGGTGATCACACCGCTGTCATGGCCGGTGATCACCGGCTCGCCGGCACTGGAAAGAAGATCGAAGGCCAGCCCGTGGGCGGGATCCCGGTCGCGCCCGATGACCGGCAGCCGCAACTCGTGAAGTTCGGCGATCAGGCGGCGCTTGGCCTTCTCGGCCTCGACGAAGGCGGCCAGCGCTGCGGTGTCGCCGTCGTACGGCCGCGTCCGGGTAAGCGAGCAGGAACTGCACAGCCGGTGGACCGGCTCGACCTCCACCAGCCAGTTGCACTCGGCTAGAGAGTGATTCGCGCAGATCTGGTATGTCCGGGAGTCGACGGTACCGTCCTGGCCCGCACCTCCCCCCGCGGCGAAGACGAGGAAGGCCATCGCTTCGAGGGAGAACCCCAGCCGGCTGTCGCAGGACGGGCAGACCGAACTCTCGAAGGCCAGGTGCCGGCCGCAGTTCGGGCAGGTGAAGTCACGCAACGGGAAAATCACCGTCGAGTGGCTCCACGTCCACCGACACGTCGATCACGCTGGACTCGGAGTCGGTGTAGATGATCCCGCGCAGCGGGGGCAGGTCGGAGTAGTCACGTCCCCACCCCACGGTGATGTAGCGCTCGTCGACCAGTTGGTCGTTGGTCGGGTCCAGGCCGAGCCAGCCGTTGCCGGGAGTCCACACAGCCGCCCAGGCATGGGTGGCGTCGATACCGAACACCCGCTCCTTGCCCGGTGGCGGATCGGTCGCCAGGTATCCGGACACGTAGCTGGCCGCCAGGCCGTTGGCCCGCAGACAGGCGATCGCCAGCCTGGCGAAATCCTGGCACACGCCCTCTCGGGCCTCCAGCACCTGACTGACCTGGGTCGAGACCGTGGTCGAACCCGACCGGTAGGTGAAGTCGGCGAAGATCCTGGCGTTCAGATCCCGCACCGCCTCGATCAGCGGGCGGCCGGGCATGAAACTCGTAGCGGCATACTCAACGACGTCCGCGGTGATTTCGGGCGGGCTGAAGTCGAGGCAGAAATCCGTGGCCAGCACGCCACCGGAACCTTCCGGGCGGGCCGACTCCCAAGGCTCGATCGCCGCACCTGAGGAGTACAGCCCCGCCGGCGGCGGAGCCACCTCGACCACCGACCTGCCCAGCACCGAAAGTGCCCGGTGCCGGTGGGTGACCTGGAAGTAGGTACTGAGATTGCCGTAACCGTCCAGACTGGTGGAGCGGTCGGTGGGTTCGGGGTCGATGTCCAGCTCGAAGGACAGGCACCGTTGCCCGGCGGTGTCGCGGGGAGTCAGATGCCCGCGACCGTAGGAGTTGGTGACCACATCGGAGTAACGGTACTGGGTGTGGTGGCTGATGCGGTAGCGCCGATTGGTCATGGCATCGCGCGCCGTTGGTCGGGACCCCACAGCGGTTGCATACCGCCGGGCAGCGAGAGTTGAATCCGGGTGATGAGGTCGGACAGGTCGCGCAGCGCGTTGTACGCCTCGGACAGCAACCCGTCGAGTTGGAGCCGTCGGCCGCGGGCATCCACCTGCTCGAGATCTTCGGGGTCCATCCGGCGCAGTCGTGCCCTGACCTCCTCGACCAGCCGTTCCGGGCGCGTTGCGCCGGAAGCCCCGGGCAGCGAGCGCAGGTCCGCGCGAAGCCGGTCGAGCTGGAAAGCCAACGATCTCGGGTTGCGGCCGTCGAAGAGCAGCAGTCTCGCGACTGCCGCGACACTGGTCTGCCCGAGGTTGCGGCGACGATAGATCACCGAGGACTCGCACACCACGAGCACCGAGTCGGTGATGTTCTGTTCGACCACCGGGCCGCGCCGGGCGGTGATCGTGACCCGCAGCAGCGCGCACAGCGCCAGAGCGCGCTCAATCCGCTTTCCGATGTCCATCATGGTCCACCCGGCGTCCTGGACCATCGACTCGGCCGCCATCCCGGACAACGCCAGCATTGCGCCCAGTGTGCGCTGCTGGGCGGTGGCCAGCGCGGTGTCGTCGTACAGCGCGGCGTCGGGCCCGTCGTCGGGGCCGGACTCGGCCAGCCGGGCCAGCGTCCGTTCCACCACGCCCAGCACCATCCAGGTGTCGTTGGACATCTGGTCCCGCACGGCGCGGGCCGCCAGGCCCAGGCCCTCCACCGACTGGGCCAGCGACCCGGCACGTGTCCGATCGGCGGTCAGTGACCAGAGCGTGTACGGCGCCGACCGGACCGCTTCGTCGTCTGTGTTTCCCGCGGTCACGTCGGCGTCGGCGAGTCTGTCCAGCGCGTTGAGCAGCACCGGCAGGCATTCGCTGCCCTCGACATCGCGGCGGTTGCGGAATTCGTGGTACCGCTCGCGGGCGACGATGAGCAACCTGGCGAACGCCTCGCTGCGTTCGGCGTAGCGCCCGATCCAGAACAGATCGGCCAGAACCCGCGGTGAGCTGATCGAAGGGGTGCCGCTGGGCAGCTTCACCGACGGCACCGTCACGGCCGCGGCGGCCCGCGCGGGCGGCCGGATCCAGATGTCCTTGGCCGCAACCTGGTTGAGCTTGAACGCGCCGGGCCCCGGGCTGAGCACGTAGCCCAGCCCGCCGACCATCGGGGTGTAACCGCTGCGCTGCGCCACCGTGAACAGCCGCAGGCCGACGCCGGCCGCCGACATTCCGCCCGGGAAGTGTCCGGTCGGGGCGGTGGAGAACTGCGGGAGTTCCTGTCCGACCCACTGCCACGGAGCCGCCTCGATACGGGCGGCCAACTCGGCCCGCTCCGCTGCCGAGAGGGCCGGACCCACGATGGTCTGCGCGCCCACCGTCGACTTGATCAGCAGTGACTCCAGACGCGACAGCAGATGCGAGCGCTCGGCGTCCATTCCGGCCCAGTAGGACTGCGGGCTGGCCAGCAACGGCGACTCGCCGAGGAGCAACTCGCAGAGCTCCGGCAGGAACCGGTGCAGCCCGGGGCTCTCCAGAATCCCGCTGCCCAGCCCGTTGACCACGCTGACGGCGCCGCGGCGTTGTGTCTCGACCAGCCCCACCACCCCGAGGCGGGAGTCCGGTCGCAGGTCGAGCGGATCGGCGTACTCGGCGTCGACCCTTCGGAACACGACGTCCACCTGCTTGAGCGTGCCGAGCGAACGCATCCAGAGCTTTCCGTCCTGAACCACCAGGTCGTCGCTCTCCAGTAGCGGGAAACCCAGCACGCTTGCCAAGTAGGCCTGGTCGAAGGCGGTTTCGGAGTGGATTCCCGGGCTGAGCACCACGACGACCGGATCCTCGGCCGCTTCCGGGGCCGCCTCGATGAGGGCCAACCGCAGCGCTTGGGCGAACGGTGAGGCCGATCTGGGCCGGATCCGTTCGTAGATGTCCGGGTTCGAGCGGGCCACCAGCCGACGGTCGGCCAGCGCGTACCCGGCTCCGGAGGGCGCCTGCGTCCAGTCGGCGTTGACCAGGAAATCCCCGTCGGCGCCGCGGCTGACGTCGCAGGCCAGCATGAACAGCTGATGGCGGCCCGGGTTATGGATACCGCGAACGGCGCGGAGATAGCCGGGGTGACCGAACAGCAGACGCGGGGGCAGAACGCCACTGGTGAGCGAGCGGCGCTCACCGTAGAGATCGCGCAGCACAGCATCGAGCAACCGGGAGCGTTGGACCATCCCCGCTTCCAGGGCCTGCCAGTCCGAGTTCGCCAGCAGCAGTGGGATGCCGTCGAGGTGCCAAGGACCCGGCATCGCCATACCGTGACCGTCGGTGACCGCCTCGCCGTGCCGGTCGATCTCGATATAGGTGATCCCGTTGTTGTCGACCAGATCCCGCAGCAGTTCGCGCAGGCGGTCCAGCCCGGCCTCGCCACGCTCGTCGAGCAGCTCGGCAAGCTCCCGCCATGCCGGCCGGACGTTCCCGCCGGTGTCGATGAACTCGTCGTAACCGGTGCACCCGAACACCGAAGGGCGGGCTCGGTAGCCATCGACAAGGTGCCGCGTGTCGTACCCAGGGCCGCTGAGGCCGGTTCCGGTGATCGACAACGCCACCGAATCCACCTCCTGTCTGCACCCGCGGTCTGGGGCCCGATCCCGGGGCCCTTACCCGGCACGTCATGCTCCCCGCCGCCGGCGTCCGGCGGCCTCCGGGGGGCTGTCAGCTTTCCAGAACGGTACGCACCCGGCGCAGATCGAGGATTCCTGGGGCACCGACATCGGTGGATTGGCGGGCCTGGCGCTCCCGCAGCGTCGTGATGTCGATGCGACCGGGGGTGAATCCGTGCGCCTCGAACCGCCTGCCGCGCCGCGACTCGGCCTCCACCGCGTTGACCGGCGGGGCGTCGTAGGCCCGCCCGCCCGGATGGGAGACGTGGTAGGTGCAGCCGCCGCGCGACATGCCGGTGCCGGTGTCGACCAGTTCGAAGCGCAGCGGGGTGTCCACCGTGAGGGTGGGGTGCAACGCGCTTGGTGGTTGCCAGGCCCGGTACCGAACGCCGGCCACCTGCACATCGGGGTTGTCGGTGGCCAGCATCGGAATGGGGTGACCGTTGCAGGTGACCATGTGGCGCTGACGATCGGCGCCGATCGTGCGCACCTGCAGGCGCTCCACCGAGGAGTCGACGTAGCGCGCGGCCCCACCGGCAGTCGATTCCTCGCCGAGGGTGTACCAGGGCTCGATCGCACCGCGCAGCTCGATCTCGACGTTGTCGAACACCGCCGTGCCGACCCGCGGGAACCGGAACTCGGTGAACGGGTCGAGCCAGCTGGTGTCGAAACCGATGCCGCGGGCGCGCAGATCGGCGGCGACGGCCGCGATGTCGTGAATCACGAAGTGCGGCAATAAGAAACGGCCATGCAGATTCAAACCATGGCGGATCAGCGGGGCACGCAGCGGCTCGTCCCAGAACCAGGCCACCAGAGCGCGCACGAGCAGGGACTGGACCATGGCCATCTGGTAGTGCGGCGGCATCTCGAAACCCCGCAACTCCAGCAGTCCGAGCCTGCCCCGGGAGCTGTCGGGGCTGTAGAGCTTGTCGATGCAGAACTCCGCGCGGTGGGTGTTGCCGGTGATATCGGTCAGCAGGTGTCGCAGCGCCCGGTCGGTCAACCAGGGATCGGGGTCACCGGACCGGCTCAGCCGGGCGATTTCGGCGAAGGCGATCTCCAGTTCGTAGAGGGCCTCGGAGCGCCCCTCGTCGACCCGCGGAGCCTGTGAGGTGGTGCCGACGAACCGTCCTGCGAAAAGGTACGACAGGGACGGGTGGCGCTGCCAGTAGGTCAGCATCGAGACCAGCAGGTCGGGTCGGCGGAGCAGCGGCGACTCCGCCGGGGTGATTCCGCCGAGGGTGATGTGGTTGCCTCCCCCGGTCCCGCCATGGGTTCCGTCGAGATCGAAGCTCTCGGTGGACAACCGCGCCAGACGGGCCTGCTCGTAGAGGGTCTGCAACTGTTCGCTCTGTTCGGCGAAGCTGGCTGAGGGGGCGAGATTGACCTCGATGACGCCCGGGTCCGGGGTGATCGACATCGACTGCAGCCGCCCGTCCGGCGGCGGCCCGTATCCCTCGATCACCACCGCCGCGCCCACCGCCGCCGCGGCCGACTCGACCCGCGCGATCAGGTCGACGAAGTGCTCGAGAGCGTCGGTGGGCGACATGAACACGTAGAGCACGCCAGCGCGGACCTCGGCGACCAGCGCCGTGGTGGGCGCGGTCTCGGCGTCCTCCAGCACCGCGGTTGCGGTCTCGGCGCCGACGGGAAGGTCGTCGTCGGCCGTCAGCGGATCGGCCTGGAACGTCGGGCGCGGGGGCCGCCAGCTGATCGAGTCCAGGGGCAGCCGGAGTCCGGCCGGTGAATCACCTTCGAGCAGAACGATCCGGCCCCGCCGCAGCCGCCAGTCCGCGCTGGCCCATCCGGAGTCGTCGTCGCGACGGTGCAACGGCAACACCCAGGCGGCCGACTCGGTGATCGTCTCGTCGAGACGGGCGAGAAGCGCGGCCCTCCCCGCCCCGGTGTCGGTTTCCAGGTCGTCATCGGGTTCCACCGCGGCGCCCGCGGGTCGCCGTACCGACTTCTCCAGCCGTACCAGCGGATCCTCGTAGGCCGGCCGAACCTGGCTCGCGGGAAGCCCCAGCCCCGCGGCCACGGCGGACAACAGGTCCCCGGCCACGGCGGGTGGAAGCTGCCGGGCACCGCCGTCCCAGGGATCGGCGAGCAAGGCGGCGTCCTTCCACAGCGGTTCGCCGTCGCGGCGCCAGTGCAAGCCGATCTGCCAGCGTGGCAGCGGCTCTCCGGGATACCACTTGCCCTGGCTGTACTGCACCAGGCCGGTCGGCGCCCAGGCCGATTTCAGCAGCGCCGTGAGCGCCGCGGCGCGCTCCCTCTTGTGCGGTCCGTCGGCATCGGTCGTCCACTCCGGGTCAACCTGGTTGTCGATCGAGACGAAGGTGGGTTCCCCACCCATCGTCAGCCGGACGTCTCCGGCGGACAGTCGCTCGTCGACCTTCTCGCCCAGCGCGGTGATGGCCGCCCACCCCTGCTCGGTGTAGGGGAGGGTGACCCGAGGGTCCTCGTGGATGCGGGTCACCGTGTTGGAGAACTCGAAGGTGGTCTCGGCGAACCCGGTGGCGCCGGTGATCGGCGCCGCCGAGGACGGATGCGGGGTGGCGGCCAGCGGGATGTGACCTTCGCCGGCGAACAGACCCGATGTCGGGTCCAGGCCGATCCAGCCCGCCCCGGGGATGTAAACCTCGGTCCAGGCATGCAGGTCGGTGAAATCCGCGGCCGGCCCGGACGGGCCGTCGAGAGCTTCCACATCTGAGGTCAGCTGAACCAGGTATCCGGACACGAACCGGGCGGCCAGACCCAATTCGCGCAGAATCGACACGAGCAGCCAGGCCGAGTCCCGGCAGGATCCGATCCGGGTCCCCAACGTGTGGTCCGGGGTCTGCACGCCCGGTTCCATCCGCACGCTGTAGCCCACTGCGGCGTTGACGGCCTGATTCAGTTCCACCAGGAAGTCGATGGTGCGGATTCCCGGGGTGATCGGGTGATCGCGCACCCAGGACCGCAGGAGTTCGCCGGGCCCGGAGCCCTCCTCCCCCTCGTCCACCGGCCGCAGATAGACGGCGAGATCCTCACGCAGACCCTTGGGGTAGCCGAACGGGAAGGTCTCGGCGAAGTCCTCGATGAAGAAGTCGAACGGGTTGACCACCTTCAGGTCGGCGATCAAGCCGACGGTGATCGTCAGGGAGCGGGTGGGGTTGGGGAACACCAGGCGAGCCAGGAAGTTGCCGAAGGCGTCCTGCTGCCAGTTGACGAAGTGGTCGGCCGGTTCCACGTCCATCGAGTACGCCTCGATCGGCGTTCGGCTGTGCGGGGCCGGTCTGAGCCGCACCACATGAGGATGCACCTCGACAAGACGGTCGAAGGTGTAACTGGTGCGATGCTCCAGCGCCACTTTGATTCCCACAGCGCCTTATCCCACCACAAGGATCCGTCCGGCACCGCGGCGAGTTGTTACGGGCATGCTAATGATTCGACACTTAGCCCGACATCGTTGCGTCGATCGTTGTTTACTTTCCTGACTTCTTCGACCCTGACCTCGACTACCCGGTGGGAGATCCAAATAGTGCGCCTGATCGACTTCAAGGCCAAGACACCCCTGATCGGGATGTCCATGGTGTTCCTCGCGATGGGCGTCGTCGCGGTCACCGCCTACCTGCGGGTCGGCTGGTATTCGGCGATCGGTTACGCGATCGCCGCGGCCATCGCGGTGTTCGGCTTCATCTTCACCTTCCGCGACATGCCCGCACCACCGCATAACCCGACCATCGATCAGACCAACGGCGGTCAGACCAACGGTGGTGCGGCGCGATGACCACCGTCTCCGGCCCGGCCGAACCTTCCGCCCTCACCCGGGAGGACGCCGGCTACCACAAGAGCCTCAAACCGCGACAGCTGCAGATGATCGCCATCGGCGGCGCCATCGGGACCGGACTGTTCCTCGGGGCGGGCGGCCGGCTGGCCAGCGCCGGCCCGGGGCTGTTCCTGGTCTACGGGTTCTGCGGCATCTTCGTGTTCCTGATTCTGCGTGCGATGGGCGAGCTCGTCCTGCACCGGCCGTCGTCGGGCTCCTTCGTCTCCTACGCGCGGGAGTTCCTCGGCGAGAAGGCCGCATATGTGGCCGGGTGGATGTACTTCCTGAACTGGTCGATGACGACCATCGTCGACTCGACCGCGATCGCCACCTACTTCCGGTTCTGGGGAGCCTTCGACGGCATCCCCCAGTGGGTCATCGCCCTGGCCGCGCTGGCGGTGGTGCTCGGCGTCAACCTCGTCTCGGTGTCGGTCTTCGGAGAGTTCGAATTCTGGGCCGCCCTGGTGAAGGTGGTCGCGCTGCTCGCCTTCCTGGTCGCCGGGACGATATTCCTGGCCGGCCGTTACGAGATCGACGGACATCCCACCGGTTTCAAGGTCGTCTCCGACAACGGCGGATTCTTCCCGGTGGGCATGCTGCCACTGGTGGTCGTCACCGCCGGGGTCGTCTTCGCCTATGCCGCAGTCGAACTGGTCGGCACGGCGGCCGGCGAGACCGAGGAACCGGAAAAGGTGATGCCCCGGGCCATCAACTCGGTCATAGCCCGTATCGCATTGTTCTACGTCGGCTCGCTGTTCCTGCTGGCCCTGCTGCTCCCGTACACCGCCTACTCGCCCGACGAGAGCCCGTTCGTGACGTTCTTCGACAAGGTCGGGATCAGCGGCGGCGGCACGATGATGAACCTTGTGGTCCTGACCGCGGCGTTCTCCAGCCTCAACGCCGGGCTGTATTCGACCGGCCGGATTCTGCGCTCCATGGCGATGAGCGGCAGCGCGCCGAAGTTCACCAGCAGGATGTCGGCGAAAGGCGTCCCCTACGGCGGGATCCTGCTGACCGCCTCCATCGGGCTGATCGGCGTCCTGCTCAACGGCGTCGTGCCCGACCGGGCCTTCGAAATCGTTCTCAACGTCGCCTCGCTGGGCATCCTGGCGTCGTGGGCCACCATCATCATCTGCCAGATCCAGCTGTACCGCTGGTCGCAGCGGGGCATGATGCAGCGTCCGTCGTTCCGGATGTGGGGTTCGCCCTACACCGGATACTTGACCCTGGTGTTCCTGGTCAGCGTCCTGGTGCTGATGGCCTTCGACTACCCGATCGGCACCTGGACGGTCGGCAGTCTGGCAGTCATCATTCCCGCGCTCATCGGCGGCTGGTTCCTGGTCCGCGAGCGGGTTCTGGAGATCGCCCAGGACCGTATCGGCCACACCGGGGACTTCCCGGTGGTGGCCAACGTTCCTCCGCCCCGGGACCGGAAGAAGCGGCGCTGAATCCGGTTATCCCGTTAGCTCAACCGGCCAGCGCCACACCGATCAACGGTCCGAGAATGAACAGGAAGATGCCGATCTTGTAGACCGCCATCCCGCCGTAGTGCAGCGCGTCGAAGCTCTCCCGGGACAGCCGGAACCACTGGGTGTGGACGCGGTACATCCAGTCGTGGGCCAGGCGGAAGACGGCGAACCAGACCAGCAGGATCACGTAGTTGGTGACCAGGGCCCAGATCAGGACATGTTGTAGTGCGCTCAGATCCATCCCTCTATTGTGATTGGACATGACCGCAGACGCCATGGGCGGCATCCTCGATGCACACGGCGGGCTGAGCTACTGGCAGTCGCTGTCCACGATCGATCTCAATGTCTCAATCCGCGGTTTCCTGTTCACCGCCAAGCGAATACCGGTTCTGCACAACGCCGCGATGTCGGTCAACGTCCGCAAACCCGAAGTGGCCCTTGAGGATTTTCCGGAACCGGGTCAGATCGCCGTGCTCGACGGCGCAAACCGCGTCGAGATCCGTGACCTCGCGGGAAACGTCTTGTCCTCGCGCACCAATCCCCGCTCGGAGTTCGGTCAATGGCGACGATCGCTGTACTGGGACGCCCTGGATTTCACCTACTTCTCCGGGTACGCGATGTGGAACTACCTGACCCTGCCGTTCCTGCTGACGCATCCCGGGGTCAGCGTCGAGACCGTCGGTGAGACCACCTCCGACGACATGACCCACCTGCGGGCACGCTTCCCGTCCGAACTTCCCACCCACTGTCCCGTGCAGGACTTCTGGTTCGACCGCGACGGACTGCTGCGCCGGCACGACTACACCGCCGAGGTGATCGGATCGTGGGCCAGGGCGGCACACCTGTGCGAGAAGTACCGGCAGTTCGGCGGCCTTTCCATTCCGACCCGCCGGCGGGTCTATCCGCGCGGTCCGCTGGGCCGCCCACTCGGTTTCCCGACGCTGGTCGCCATCGACATCCACGAGGCGTGGCCCCGCTGAGCTCGACCGGTATGACGCCGGCACGGCGGATCGGCCCGGATCGGCTGCGTGCCCGGTTCCCGCGGTCCATGCTGGTGGGATGGACGGTTTTCCCCGCTGGATCGCCTCGGAGTTGAAATCAAGACTGCGCAGCCCCGAAACCGCTGCGTTCGTATCGGGTGTCGAGGGCAGCCTCACCAAGCGCCGTCGCGAACAGAAGATGAAGTCGGGGATCTTCCGTGGCATGCACGTGGAGGTGTATCGCGGCTTCGTGGGCGCCGACGACGTCGCCAAGGTACGGGTGCGGGTGACCGAGACCCCCGAACTGCCCGGCGACAGCCGCCTGCCGTATTGGGATGTCGCCCAAGCCAACCTGCATCGGCATGCAGCCCTGCGCATCGTCGACGCCGAAGTCGAACTGCACATCGGGGGGCACAGCGCCACCGAGGTGACCGACAGCCACGGGTTCGCGAACTTCTCGCTGCCGGTGCCGGATCTGCCGGTCGGCTGGCACGAGGCACGGGCGGTGATCACACCGATCGAGGACGGCGAGTCCGCCTCGGGCACCGGAAGAATAGTGAAGCCGTCGCCGAAGGCTCCGTTCCTGGTCATCTCCGATATCGACGACACCATTCTGTTGACCGGCCTGACCGAGGGCGCGGCGATGGTGGTGCGTACGGTCCTGCGCGAGGCCAGCGAGCGGGCCGCCATTCCCGGGATGGCATCGCTGTACCGCGGTCTGGTCCGGGGCATCTCCACCGGTGCGGGCAACCGCAAACCCGCGCCGACCTTCTTCTATGTGTCCACCGGCAGTTGGTCGTTCTACCCGGCGTTGCAGGAGTTCGTACAGTTGCGCGGGTTCCCGTTGGGCCCGATGTTCCTCACCCACTGGGGTCCGACCGAACGCTACCTGCGACGTAGCGGAGCCGAGCACAAGCGGACCGCCATCCGGCGACTGCTGGAGGCCTACCCGGGGATGCCGTTCGTGCTCATCGGTGACAGCGGCCAGCGCGATCCGCTGACCTACGAGGAGATGGCGCGCGAGTTCCCCGACCGGGTCAAGCTGATCCTCATCCGGCAGGTCGGCGATGAAGATGACGAGCGCAACACCGAATTGCGTTCGCACGCAGAGACTCTTCGCGCAGAGGGGATTCCGCTGCACCTGGTTCCCGACGCCGCGACGGCCGCCACGATCGCCCACGAGCTCAAACTGTGCGACGCCGAGACCCTCGTCGAGGTCGGCACCGAGCTGGGGCAGAACTAGAGGCTGGTCGGCTCCGGTTCGACGATGATCTCCGGCATGGTTCCGGCGGGAGCATTGGAGGCCAGCCCGGCGAAGTAGGCGCCCGACCAGATCCACAGACCTGCCTGCAGGCGCAGCGAACTACGGGCCACCGCGGTGTCCCCGTCGGCGTATCCGAGCATGCTGGCGAGCACGGCGCCCTTGCTGATCATCAGATAGGCCGAGCTGAGTTCCACCAGCGCCTGGTAGGAAGCGGGCGAGAACCCTCCCTCACCGGCGATGCGCTCCCAGACGCCGCGGCCGGCGCCGGTGGCGCTTTCGAGCAGCCCGGTCCACAGCCTCATCTCATGCCAGGCGAAGCTGGGCGGGTTGTCGAGCAGCCCCAGAGCGGCGTCGTAGCGGGTGCCGATGTCCACCGGGAAGGCGGTGGAATTACAGTCCAGGAAGCCCTCACAGATCAGCGTGTCCTGCATCGACGGCACACCCGGTGGGGGGTTCTCAAGCAGGACGTCCAGATAGCCGCGGTTGTACCCGTAGAGCGCGAGCAGGACCGGCACCGAGGCGTGCGCGGCGGTGCGGGCGATGAAGCCGGGTGAACTCGCCGCCCCCATCAGGCCGGTCGCCAGCGCATCGAAGATGCGAATCCCGATCGTCGAGGCGGTGAGGTCGACCCCTGCGCTCAATTCCCCTGCGCTCAACTCCCCTGGGCTCAATTCCCCTGGGCTCATATCCGCTGCGGCCGCTACTTCGGGTGTTTCGCGCAGGTTGTCGCGCAACCAGATTCCGCCGAAGTAGCCCGACACCGCCAGATTGCCCAGTTGCACACGGGCGTCCTCCGGCGTCAGGTCCGCGGCCGCCAGGGCGTCGAGACTGCCGACCGCCAGGTCGCCGAAGAAGAAGCGGGCACCGTCTGCCGGGTCGCCGCCGCCGGCGACGTAGTTCGCGGCGGCGTCGGTGATCTCGTCCGGGGATACGGTGAACGACCAGCCGTCGTCCACCGGCATCGGCGGAAGGTCGACGCTGACCCTTTCGGTGGCCCGGTTCTCGGCAGCCGGGGCCGTCCGGGCCGCCGCCGCGATCTCGGTGGACGCCGCTATCTCGGCAGGTATCGGGACGGAGGGGACGGGTTCGCCGACCCGGGCCGACCTGCTCGCCCTGCCGGGCCGGGACGGCCGAACCTCCGCGTCCGAAGCCCTCGCCGCGGATACCGTGCTCACCGCGGATACCGTGCTCGGGTTCGGCACCGCAGCACTGGCGGCACCGAGCCCCGCCGCGGCCCGCGCCGGCCGGTGGCCGGGCCCGCTGCGCGCAGGCCCCGCCTGGCGCGCATCAGACGATGAGGACGACTCCCCGCCGTCGGAGGCATCCGGGGCCGCAGCCGCAACGCCCTGCCCGACGGCGAATACCGCCGCGCCGATTCCCAGCGCTACCGCCAGTCCCCCGACACGTCCGATGTGCTTGGAGGCCGCCATGATGTCCTCCCCGGGAGTCGTCTACCTCGCCTCCGACGGTATCAGCGCTATCGGTTGGGCAAAAATCTCGCCGACGCCGCGGCGGTCCCCACGCACACACCGCCGCAAGCGTCATGATGACCCGGTGTTCAAGGTCCCCCGGGCGTTCAAGACTCCCCCGCCGGCGCTGGCACCGCCGGATCACTATGACCTCGGCGATGTGGCGGCGATGCTTCGCGAGATCGGGACGGCCCTGATCGAGGTGGCCCAACCGGTCCAGGTCGTCGAGGCCCGACTGATCGACATGGCCGGGAAGTACACCAGCGAACCGGTCCAGTTGGCGGCGCTGCCCACCATGCTGCTGCTCCAGATCGGCACCGAAGTCGTCGAATTGGCAGGGTCGATACAACCGTCGGGCCAGTTCGACATGGCAGCACGGGTCGACGAGATCGCCGCCCTCGCGGAGGCCGGCGCGATCACGCCCACCGACGCGGTCGCGGCGATCCGAGCCGCCCGTAGCCAGCCGCCACGCTTCGGAACCCTCTCCACCACGCTGGGCTACGTGCTGACCACGGTCGGATTCGGCATGTCCGTCGACCCGTCTTGGCGGGGGCTGCTGGCGCACCTGTCCCTGGGGCTCGTGGTGGGCGTCATCATGCTGACCAGCCGGCCTCTTCCCGGGCTCGCACCGATCCTGCCGACCATCTCGGCGCTGGTCGTGACGCTGCTGGCCACCTGGTTCGTCGTCGACGTCGCGCGCGACGGCCTGCTCCGGGTGATCACCCCCGCCCTGATCGCGACCCTGCCCGGCATGGCTCTGGTGGTCGGTTCCATCGAACTGGCGGGCTCCCGGATCATCGCGGGGGCCAGCCGACTGGTCTACGGCGTCGCGCAACTCGCCCTGATGGTCTACGGCGTGGTGGTAGGAGTGCAGATCGCCGGCCAGGTCTCCCCGCAGACTCCCGCGCCGCCGATGGGGTCATGGTCCTTTTTCGTGTCCATCGCCGTGATCGCGGTCGGGCTGTACCTGTACCTGTCGGCGCCGCCTGGATCACTGGTCTGGCTGCTGCTGATCATCGCCATCGCGATGTTGACCCAGAGCGCCGCGGGGCTGGTGCTCAACTCGGCGCACTCCGGGTTCGCCGGGGCGATCGTGGCGATCCCGCTGGCCATGTTCTTCGCCAGGATCCGCGGCGCGCCGCCGGCCATGGTCCTGACGTTGGCTGTGTTCTGGTCCCTGGTGCCGGGACAGCTGGCCTTCATGTCGGTCAGCCGCGGACCCGCCGGCGACTACCTCAACCAGTCCGGTATCGGCGTCGCCGGCGCCGCGATCATCTCCATCGCGCTGGGCACCCTGGCCGGATGGACGCTGGTTCGCGCCGCCGGCCGCCGACCTGCCGCGTGAGAGCCTGCCGTGTGACCACCGGCTGTGTCACCATTGGCGGTGATGGCAGACAACCGCTCCCGCCGCTACGTCCTGGCCGCGCTTCCGGCGCTCGCCCTCACCGCGGCCGCCTGCGGCTCCACTGAGTCCACTCCGGTAGCCCAATCCCCGCCGGCGGACCAGCCACCCGACCGGCCCCCAGCGCCCCGGCCCACCACGCCCGACGAGGCGCTGGATGTTCTGATGAAAGGCAACACCCGCTTCGCCGCGCGTACACCGGCGATCCGGGACACCGCCGAGATCGACGCCATCTGGACAAGTGGCATCGACCGCGGTCAGGCCCCGTTCGCGACGGTTCTCGGTTGCGCCGACAGCCGCCTGGCCCCGGAGATCATCTTCGACCAGTTCGTCGGCAACATCTTCGTGGTCCGGGAGGCGGGCAATGTCGCCCAGTCCCCGACCAACCTCGGCAGCCTGGAATACGGGCAAACGGTACTCGGCTCGAAAATCCTTATGGTGCTGGGACATTCCGACTGCGGCGCGGTCGACGCCGCCTATCGCAACGCCACGCCCGGGGGCAACATCGAGTCGATCATCGCCGCGATCAGGCCCGGTATCGCCGGCGCCGAGGATCTCAACCAGGCAGTGACCCGCAATGTCAGCGCGGTGATCGACCACGTGCGCCAAAACAGCCGACTGCTCGCCGACGCCGAGAATGCCGGAGCGGTCAAGATCGTCGGCGCGGTCTACGACATCGGCAGCGCGACCGTACGCCTGATCTGAGGCCCTGCACTGTTTCCGACCGGGTCGCTCAAGCCGGCTGGGTCACGAAGTCGATGAGTTCCTCGACCCGGCCGATCAGTTCCGGCTCCAGGTCGGTCCAGTCGCGCACCGAACCGCGGATACGCCGCCAGGCCTGGGCGATATCGGCCTGATTGCGGTGCGGCCACCCGAGGGCCCGGCAGATGCCGTGCTTCCACTCCATGTTGCGCGGCACCGTCGGCCATGCCGCCAGGCCGACCCGCGCCGGCTTGACGGCCTGCCAGATATCGACGTAGGGGTGACCGACGACCAGCGTGTGCGAGCCGCCCGGCCCACGGCGCACCGACTCCGCGATCCGGGCCTCCTTGGACCCCGCGACCAGATGATCGACGAGCACCCCGAGTCGCCGGCCCGGGCCGGGCCGGAAGGATCTGACGACGTCGGCCAGATCGTCGACACCCCCGAGATACTCCACGACGACACCCTCGATCCGCAGGTCGTCGCCCCAGACCTGCTCGACGAGTTCGGCGTCGTGGCGGCCCTCCACGTAGATGCGACCGGCCAAAGCCACCCGCGCGGGGGCCCCTGCGACCTTGACCGATCCGGACGCGGTGCGTTGCGCCGAGGGCGCGGCGGTGCGGCGCGGGGCGGTCAGGATCACCGGGCGGCCGTCGATCAGGAAGCCGGGACCCAACGGGAACACCCGGGTACGCCGATGCCGGTCCTCAAGCTCGACCCGGCCGCCCTCGATCCCCACGACGGCGCCGACGAACCCCGACTGCGGATCCTCGACGACCGTCCCGATCTGGGCGCAGTGCTCCACCGAGCGGACCTTGCGGGCATTGTGCGGGTCGTTGGCGAGCACATCGGTGCCATAGCGGTCGGCCACCCGGTGATCGTAGGGAAACCGCGACGCGTTCCGGTGCAACCGGCGACGGCGGGTCGCCCGCGGGTGCACGATGTTGCCCATGTCCATCGAAAAGCCGGCAGCCGCCGGACCCGAACACCCCAGGGAACCCCGGGGCCTGCTGATCGGCGGGATCGCCGCCGGCCTTGCCGGCGTGATGGCCGACCTGCTGAGCCCGCTGTACGCGACCTCTTTTCACGAGGGCTTCGGGCTGAGCAACACCAAGGCCGGGTTGTTGGTCACAGCGGCGCTGGGCACGATGGGCGTCGTCGAGTTGGGCCTGGCCCATTCGATCGGGGGGCGCGACCTGAAGCGCACCGCGAGCTACGGCATCGTGCTGGCCTCGGCGGCGCTGTTGTACATCAGCAATGTCAGCGACAACGGCTTCTGGTCGCTGCTGGCGGGCATGGTCGTCCTGGGGCTGGGCTGCGGGCTGGCCTTCGTCGCCGGCAATGCCGCGCTGTCCTTCGCCAACAACAGCGAGCGCGCGTTCGGACTGATGACCACCTGGTACATGATCTTCGTCTTCGTCATGATGAGCGCCAATCCGTATCTGCGCCAGATCCTTCCGATCGTGCTGCCCTATGCGGCCATGGTTGCCGTCCAGCTGCTGTGCCTGGTGCTGATCTGGTGGAAGCTGCCCGACACCCGGGCCATCGCGGCGCAGCGCGAAGCGGCAGAAGCCGCCGTGCGGGAGCGGGACCCCGAGATCGCGGCCGAACTGAGCCGCGATGCGCCCGCCCTGAATCTGTTCGGCCCGTTGCCGATTCTGCTGGGCCTGGCCGTCACGCTGTCGCAGTTCGCGGTCGCGGGCTTGTGGACCTTCGCCCAGGAACTCGGTACCAGCGCCGGATTGTCGGCCGGGGCCACCGGGAGTTTCCTCGGTTTCTCCCAGCTGATCGGTCTGCTCGGGACCATGGCGCCGTGGCTACTCGGGCGGTGGGTAGGTCGCGCCCCGCTGGGCGCGGCCGGGCTGCTGCTCTCCGGTCTCGGCGTGCTCCTGGTTCCGCTGATCCACCAACCCTGGGCCTACATCGCCGGGAACCTGGTGATCAACCTCGGCTACTGGGTGACACTGCCGCTGGCGCTGTCGGTAGCCGCGGACCTCGACCGCAACTCCGGTCGGCTCGTCGCACTGATGCTCGGCATGTCCTCGATCGGGCTGGCGCTCGGCCCGAGCCTGGCCGGTCCGCTGCTGGGCGGCGCAGACACCACCCTGGGGGCCTGGCTGTTCGGTCTCATCGGGTTGATCGCCGTTCCGCTCATCGTGCCGCCGGCGATCGCGGCCGACCGGGCGGCCCGCGCCCGTCGGGATGAACAGAGCGCCGAGGCGCACGCGGGCGGGCTGTGACGGGAATTCGCCTCGATCCACCGAACCGGTTGCCCGATACCCGGCGCCGTGGGATGGTCGAGACACTCCGCAGATATTGAAACACCAGGTCGCGACACGGGAGCATTCGATGGTTGGGAAGAGCGCAGCGACAACGCTGACGGCGGCGGCAGTGGCCGCCGGAGTTCTGGGCACCGCCGGCGTCAGCCTGGCCCCGTCGGCCGGGGCGACCTGCGCCTCGCTGTTCGGGTTCAGCACCGACCCGGCGCGCTGTACCAGCAGTCCCTTGGGTATCGCGGTGGCGATCGGTGCGGGCGCGGGAGCCCGCGCGGCCGGGTTGCTCGGCGTCGCCTTCGCCGCCGGGCCGGACTCCTTGGCCGACAACTCCGGCGGTGCCCTCAATGTGGCCGTTCAGTTGGGCGCGAACGGCACCGCCGTGGCCGATGGATTCCTGAACATCGCGGCGAGTGTGTCGCTGGGCACGACGGTGCCGGGCGGGTCCGAGGTCCGAGCGCAGGGTGGGTTCGGCAACATCGCACTGAACCTGTTCGGCGATGGCACGCAACTGCCTGACGAGGGCCTGTCGGTCATCGCCGACGGGATGTTGAACTTCGCGGGAAACCTCGGCGGGGCCGACAACGCTGTCCTTGCCGGCCGGAACGGCGACAACGGTGTGCTCAACGCGGCGGTCAGCATGCTGGGCACCGGCAGCAACGTCGTCGCCGGGAACGGGTTCCTCAACGCCGCCGCCCAACTCGGCGGCACCGGTAACCGGGCCTTCGCCCTGAACGGAACCGCCCTCGTCGCCGCCCAACTCGGCGGCACCGGAAACGCGGTCTACGCCAGAAACGGGTCAGCGCTGGCCGCGGCCCAGATTGACGGCTCCGGCAACCAAGTCGACGCCACGAACGGATTCCTCAACGCCGCAGCACAGTTCGGGGGCACCGGAAACGTCGTCATCGCCACCAACGGAGCCGCCAACTCGGCATCGCAGATCGGTGGTGACTACAACACCGTGCGTGCCGGCGGGGACGGCGGCGCAGACGGCTACTTCACCTCCGCCTTCAGCGTCCTGAGCAGCGGGCGGGACGCTCTGCAGAGGAACACCGTCCTGGCATCACCCGGCCCGCTGGCGATCGCCGGCTCCGTCGGGCAGGAATCGGCGACCATCGTGCAGAACGGGCCCGGCATCAACATCAACCGGTCCTCGGCGGCGGCCGCACGCCGGGCTTCGGCGGCGACACGGTCGACGCCGGCCGACGGACCAGGCACCAAGGCTACGGCCCGCCGGTGAGCGGCCCGGGCTAGGACTCAGTCGAATCGCAGCTTGCCCCGGAACTGCAGCAGCAGGGCCACCATCGCGGTCCAGCCGGTCTGGTGGCTGGCTCCCAGACCCCGCCCGGTGTCGCCGTCGAAGTACTCGTAGAACGGTACGAGGTCCCTCCAGTGCGGGTCGGTCTGGAAGTACTCGTTGTCACCGTGCACGGCACGCCGTCCATCACCGTCGCGCACCAGCAGTCCGGTGAGCCGCCGCGCCATATCGTCGGCCACCGTCGCCAGGTCGACCCGGCGGTCCGATCCGGCCGGGTCGGCAACGGTGAAGCCGTCCCCGAGGAATCGGGCGTAGGAATCCAGCGCTTGGACGAACAACACGTTGATCGGCAGCCAGACCGGACCGCGCCAATTGGAGTTGCCGCCGAACATCCGGCTGTCGGACTCGGCCGGCTGGTAGCCGACCGCGTACTCCCGCCCGTTCGTCCGATAGGTGTAGGGGTGCTCGAGATGGAACCGCGATAGTGACCGGATCCCGTGATCGGAGAGGAACTGCGCGGGGTCCAGCAGACGATCGAGCATGGCCGAGAGCCGGTCGGGGTGCACGATCGCGATCATGAAGTGCGATCCGTCCCCACCGCCGAGTCGCAGCCGCACGTCGGCGTCGGTGTGCTCGTAGGCCCGGGAGAGGTCGTCGAGGCACCGGTTGATCGTCTCCAGTGCCTCGACGGAGGTGGTAGGGATCGCGATGGCCGCGAAGAGCGGGACGATGGACTGGATCGAGAACACCCGCAGGGAACTGTTTGTGCCGGTGGGGTTTTCGATCACATCGTGGTAGAAACCGGTGTCCTCGTCCCAGAAGCTGACCCGCCCGCTGCCCTTTTCCAGGGCGTTGGCGACCAGCCAGGCGTCCCACAGCCACCGGCCGAACATGAACAGGTAGTTCGGTTCGTACCGGGACAGTTCGATGGTCATCTCCAGCAGGTGGAAGATCAGCGCGGCCATCCACGCCGTTCCGTCCACCTGAGCCAGCTCTCCCCCGGTCGGCAACGGCTGGTCCCGGTCGAAGACGCCGATGTTGTCCATTCCGAGGAAGCCACCGCCGAACACCCCGCGATCGGAGCTGTCCTTCTGGTTGAGCCACCAGATCGCGTTCAACGTCGCCGAGCGGTAGATCCGGGCCAGGAAATCCCGGTCACCCGCACCGGAGTGCCGCCGATCCAGTAGGTAGACCTGCCAGGCGGCCCAGGCGAGCACCGGCGGGTTGGTGTCCCCGAAGGACCATTCGTAGGCGGGTATCTGCCCGTGCGGATGCTGCGCGGTGGACTGCTGCAGGACCAGAATCTGCTCCTTGGCGAACTCCGGGTCGATCAGCGCCACCGCCACGCAGTGAAACGCCAGGTCCCACGCCGCGAACCACGGGTACTCCCAGGCATCGGGCATCAGGATCACATCGCTGACGGCGAAGTGCTGCCAGTCGCTGTTGCGGGAACTCCAGCGGGCATCCGGGGGCGGCGGCTGCCCCGGGTCGCCCTTCAGCCAGCGCCGGACGCGGTAGTTGTAAAACTGCTTGGACCACAGCAGCCCGGCCAGCGCCTGGCGCTGGACCAGCCGTTCGTCGCCGGTCAGATCGTCGGCGGCCACCGCCCGGTAGAACTCGTCGGCTTCGGCTTTGCGGATCGCCAGCACCCGCTCGGCGTCATCGAACGGCAGTCCGAGTTCAGCGGAAGCGAATCGGACTGTCACCGTGAGGGTTTCGCCGGGCTGCAGGGTGGCGGCCACGTGGGCGGCCATCTTGCTGCCCGAGGAGGTGTCGACAGCGTCCCGATCCCCGTGCACCAGAAAGTCGTTGATGCCGTCCTTGACGGTCGCCGAGGTGTTCGGCGCACCGAAAACCCTATCGCGGTTGGTCTCGTTCTCGCAGAACAGCAATGCGGGCACCTCACCGGTGGAGGAGGCGACCGAATACCAGCGCTCACCGAGCGCGGGATGGGACGTCCGTGCCGAACCCGCACCACATTTCGTGATCCGCGGCGCGCGCTCCCCCGGGTTCCACGACCAGGTGTTGCGGTACCACAGTTGCGGCAGGACGTGGATCGGCGCCGGGTCGGGACCGCGATTTGTCACCGTGATGCGGCAGTACACATCCTCCGGGGTCGCCTTGGCGTACTCGACATCGACGTCGAAGTAGCGCTGCTGCAACCACTCGTCGCGCAGCGCGTCGAACAGTTCGTACTCGCCGACGTCCTGGCCGCGGTTGCGGTTCGTCGCCAGCAGGTCGACGTAGGGGAAGGATGCCTGCGGATACTTGTAGACCATCGACGCGAAGGCGTGGGTGGGAAGGTTGTCGGTGTAGAACCAGTACTCCTTGACATCCTCGCCATGGTTGCCCTGTTCATTGGTCAGCCCGAATGGACGTTCCTTGAGGATGGGATCGCGCCCGTTCCACAACGCAACCCCCATGCAGATGATCTGGTCGCGGTCGCACCAGCCGGCCAGGGCGTCCTCGCTCCATCGGTAGGCACGGCTGTGGGCGTGTTCGAAGGGAAAGTAGCTCCAGGCATCACCGTCGGCGCTGTAGTCCTCGCGGACCGTTCCCCAGGCCCGCTCGCTGAGATAGGTGCCCCAGCGCCGCCAGTCGGAGATACCCGCCTTGACCTCCTCGAGCCGGTCTCCTTCGGCGGTGGTCATCGTCGTCGTCCCCGTTCGGCCGATGTCATGAATAAGCCAGAACCTAGACGAGGCGGCCAAGGTCCGTGAACTCCCCTCGTGGCGCTGCCCGCCCCCGGCGTGCGGAACTGGCAGGATTCCCTCGAGCGGTCGACGCGACCACAACCCATGCGGAGGACTCATGAGCTGCCCCAGCGGAATCACCGTCACTCTGGCGGCCCTGGCCGTCGTCGGCCTGGCCGCGTGCTCCACCGATGGGGCGAGACCGGCCGCGAAAACCAGCACCACCCCCGCAACCTCGAGCGCCACGGCCGCGTCGCCGTCGGCGACCAGCACCACCACCGTTACCAAGACCACGACCGTCACCACGGGCGCGAGCGCGACGACCAGCGCGACGCAATCCGCGACGACGTCGCCGAGCGCGCCGATGGCCGGCGGGATGACCAACTGCACCAGGGAGGCGCTGGCCGGACCGGCCACGCAGGCCGCACAGGCCCTCAGCCCGGACAACGTCTACACCGTTGACGATCTGACCTGCTCGGACGGGTGGGCGGTGACCAGCGGCCTGTTGGCCGGCAAGGACAACCCGGAGATGGGCGCCCCGACCTCGTTCGTCTTCGAGCAGGAGGGGCAGTTCTGGGTGCTCAAGGACAAGGCCGAGGTCTGCGGCACCGACCCGACCAGCACCACCGCGCCCGTCGACGCGGAGATTCCGACTTCGCTGTTCCTGCCCGGGTGCGCCGCCGGCTGAGCGGAGGCCCCTGGGCGGAACCGTTACCAGCGACCGGACAGATACAACTCCCTGACCTTGACGCGTTGGATCTTCCCACTGGTGGTTCGCGGGATGGCTCTGCGCGGAACCAGCACCACGTCATCGAGGGTGAACCCAAAAATCCCGCGCACCGCTTCGGCCACCTGAGCGCGCAGGCGCGTGCGTTGCCCGTCGTCGGCGGCGGCCGTCCCGACCACGGCCACATTGCGCTCGGCGCCCTGTCCGCCGCCGGACACCGAGAACACCACGGCATTGCCCTGCCCTACCCCGGGGATGTCTCCGACCGCGCCTTCGACATCGTAGGGCGGCAGGTTGCGGCCGCGGATGATCAGCATCTCCTTGCTGCGCCCGACGACGAACAGCTCTCCGTCGCAGAGCAATCCGCGGTCACCGGTGTCGTGCCAGCCGCCGGGCGGCGCCGCTACCGTACCGTCGGCGTACCGGTAGCCGGCCATCAGCGAGTGCCCGCTGATCCGGATGTCGCCCACCGTGCCGGGGCTCACCTCCGATCCGACCGAGTCGACGATCGCTATCCTCATGCCCTCTATCGGAGGGCCGCAGGAGACCACCGGCGCATCGCCGCGATCGGGCGTCAAGACGCGCACCCGACCGAAGTTCCCCGGCCCCTCGGGTGCCGGCCGGAGGGCCAGCGTGGTGGCCAGCACCGACTCGGCCATCCCGTAGCACGGGACGAGTGCATCGGATCGCAGTCCCAACGGACCCAAGTTCTCGGCGAAGTCGCACAGCGTCTGATGTGCAATCGGCTCGGCCCCGACGAAGGCGTGCCGCAACGCGGTCAGGTCGATGTCCGCACCGCCGGCGGCCGATCGCCGCAACGCTTCGGTGACGGCTCGGTAGGCGAACGTCGGGCCGGCGGTGACGGTGGACCGGTGGCTGGTCATATGCCGCACCCAGGACAGCGGGTCGCGCAGAAAGCCCAAGGGGCTCATCAGCGCGACCGGAGCGCCGTAGAACAACCCGCCCAGCACCATGACGAGTCCCATATCGTGATAGAGCGGCAGCCAGCTGAACATGCGGTCGCTGCCGGGCTGCACGCTCATGGAATAGGCGAGCAGACCGAGGTTATGCGCGACGTTGCGATGCGTCAGCAGCACTGCCTTGGGCTCGGAGGTGGAGCCCGAGGTGAGCTGGATGTGGTGAATGTCGTGGGGCTGGGCGGGCGGCCGGGGCGGCAGCGGTCGTCCTAGCCCGCCGGAGAGATCTTCGTAACGCAGAACGGCAGTGTGGGGCCCAGCGGCAGCGTCATGGTGCACAGCCGCCACCGCGGCCGCCGGAACCACCACGAGTTTGGGGCCGACGACGTCGATCGCCGCCCGCAGGTGCCGGACCCCTGCGGAGTCTGACCGGGACGGCGCCGGAGGGGGTGCGACCGCGCAGGGAACCGCGCCGAGAAGCAGCGCCGCGAGCAGCGTGGTGAGGTAGGCCTCGGTGCTGTTGGCCACCATGAGGATCCGGTCGCCGGCATCCAGACCGCGCGCGGCAAGCACGCCCGCCCTGGCCCGGATCTTCTCGGTCAACTCCGGGCCCGGCAACGCGGCCAGGTGCCTGCGGCTGTCGTAGAAGTCGAACTGCGCGCCATACTCGCCCAACAGTCTGGGGTAGTCCAAGACGCCGGCGGCCAGCGCAGGCGCGTTCGCACGCACATGCGCCAGCACCACCGGAGAGAAGGGGCTCACGTCTCCTCGATCCGCTTGGCACGTGCCGTGATCCGGTTCCGGATGTAGCCCGCCACGTCGCCCACCGACTCGAACCCGAACGCCGCCTCCTCCTCGATGAAGACGGTGAACGTGTCCTCGAGTTCGGTCATCATGGCCATCAGGACCGCCGAGTCGACGGGCAGACTCAGCAGCGGAGTCGCGACGTCGAGCGAGTCGAGGTCCACCTGGGCAAGGTCTTCGGCGGGCAACAGTTTGACCAGCGCGGCGCGGATCGCCGAGACGACTTCGTCTGGTTCGGGCAACGCCGGCCGATCCTGAGCCGGGCTCATCGGCGGAACGCCGTTGCGGGATCGACCCGGGTGACCCGGTGCAGAGGAAGCACAGATCCGAGGGCGGCCATGACGGCGGTGGCCACCGCCATCAACCCCAGCATCCCGGGGGTTACCGCGATGGTCACGTCGCCAAGCCGGTCGCGGATGAGGAACTGCAGCGTGTAGGCCAGCGCGGCGCCCACCAGATATCCCAGCGCTGCGATGAGTGCGGCCTGCCCGGCAACGGCGCGCAGCAACTGGGCCGGGCGAACGCCCACGGCCCGCAGGATGCCGAAGTCGGCCATCTGTTCGTTGGTCGATGCCAACACCGTCAACCCGATCAGGGCGATGCCGACCAGGGTGGCGATGGCGATCATCGCCTTCAGCGGGCGGCCGATCATCGAGATGATGATGTCGCGGCTGTTGTCGGCGAACTGCGCGGACGTCAGCGCGTCCGTCCCGGGTATCCGGTCGCGGATCGCTGCCACGGTCTGTTCCGGGGTGTAGCCCGGTGCGGGCTGGACTAGGACGTAGGACACCCGATTTCCGGCGCGCAACAGTCGCGCGGCGTCAGGCAACGAGACGAAGGCGTAGAAGTTTCCCAGCGCGGCGGTTTGGTCGGAAAGCCCCACCACGGTGAAGTCACCGTCGACGATCGAGACGGTGTCGCCGAGTCCGATGTCGTTCTTGTCGGCCAGCACGCGGTCCAGCACCACCTCGCCGGGGCCACTGATATCGCGTCCCGCTGACAACTGCCAGGGTCCCCCCACTCCGGTGGCCGGGTCGTAGCCCAGCACGAAATAGGCGGTCTGCTCACCGTTGTGGACGAAGTCCGAGGGCTGGCCCAGGATCGGATCGGCCGAGCCCACCTCCGGCAGCGCCGTCAGTTGACTCGGGGTGTCGGCGGGCAGCCACGACACCGCCCGGAACATCTGTGACACACCGGGCTGTACAGCCCAGACGGCGTTGCGGGAATGGTCGATGTAGGTGGTGACCTGACGGGTGGTGCCGACGAAGATCCCGGCCATCACCAGCACCAGCAGAACCGCGAAGCCGACCCCGAGCACCGATAGCACCAAGCGGGTGCGTTCGACGGCAAGATTCTTGACGGCGACAATCAATGGTTCCCGACCTCCTGAAAATCGTTGTGCTGCAACGCTCCGAGACACGACCGTCCGGACTTTTCGGCAATCGGGGAATCAATGTCGGTAGGCTCCCCGGGATGGAGGACCGTTACCTCAAACCCACCACCCTGCTGGATTTCGGCGATCCGCGAATCGCCGGAACCGTCGACCGGCAGGGCTGGTCCCGACTCCCGGAACAGGAGCGGATCGGTGCCGTCTACGACTTCGTCCGGGACGGAATCCCGTTCGGTTACAACACCTCCGACGATCTTGCGGCCTCGGCCGTGCTGGCCGACGGATACGGCCAGTGCAACACCAAAACCACCCTGTTGATGGCGCTGCTGCGAGCCAGTGGCATCGGCTGCCGACTGCACGGTGC
>JAGQTQ010000122.1:5261-17281 GCA_020438905.1 Mycobacterium sp. | reverse complement strand
ATCGACCTGATCGACGAGGCCGGTGCCCGGATGCGGATCCGTCGGATGACCGCTCCGCCGGACCTGCGCGAGTTCGACGAGAAGATCGCCGACGCCCGCCGGGAGAAGGAGTCGGCGATCGACGCCCAGGACTTCGAGAAGGCGGCTTCGCTGCGGGACCGTGAGAAGCAACTGGTGGCCCAGCGTGCCGAGCGCGAGAAGCAGTGGCGTTCCGGTGATCTCGACGTCGTTGCCGAGGTCGACGACGAGCAGATCGCCGAGGTGCTGGGCAACTGGACCGGCATCCCGGTGTTCAAGCTGACCGAGGAGGAGACCACCCGGCTGCTGCGCATGGAAGATGAGCTGCACAAGCGGATCATCGGCCAGGAGGACGCCGTCAAGGCCGTCTCCAAGGCGATCCGCCGCACCCGTGCGGGCCTCAAGGATCCCAAGCGGCCGTCCGGGTCGTTCATCTTCGCCGGCCCGTCCGGTGTGGGTAAGACCGAACTGTCCAAGGCCCTGGCCGAGTTCCTGTTCGGTGACGACGACGCTCTCATCCAGATCGACATGGGCGAGTTCCACGACCGATTCACCGCCTCGCGGCTCTTCGGCGCCCCGCCCGGGTACGTCGGTTACGAGGAGGGCGGTCAGCTCACCGAGAAGGTTCGCCGCAAGCCGTTCTCCGTGGTGCTTTTCGATGAGATCGAGAAGGCGCACTCGGAGATCTACAACACCCTGTTGCAGGTGCTCGAGGACGGCCGACTGACCGACGGTCAGGGCCGCACCGTGGACTTCAAGAACACAGTGCTGATCTTCACCTCGAACCTGGGCACCTCCGACATCTCCAAGGCGGTTGGTCTGGGCTTCACGCAGGGTGGCGGCGAGAACAACTACGAGCGGATGAAACAGAAGGTCAACGACGAGCTCAAGAAGCACTTCCGGCCGGAGTTCCTCAACCGCATCGACGACATCATCGTGTTCCACCAGCTGACTCAGGACGAGATCATCGAGATGGTCGACCTGATGGTGGGCCGGGTGTCCAAGCAGCTGAAGGCCAAGGATATGGACATGGAGCTGACCGATCGGGCCAAGGCCTTGCTTGCCAAGCGGGGATTCGACCCGGTGTTGGGTGCCCGGCCGCTGCGCCGCACCATCCAGCGCGAGATCGAGGACGCCCTCTCGGAGAAGATCCTCTTCGAGGAGGTCGGCCCCGGCCAGCTGGTCACCGTCGACGTCGAGAACTGGGACGGCGAGGGTCCGGGGGAGGACGCGAAGTTCACCTTCGCCGGAGGGCCCAAGCGCGAGACCGTCGAGCCGGATCTGGCCGCCGCGGCCACCGAGTAGCCGGACGCGGCATCCGACGAGATGCGGGCGGCCACCTTCCGGTGGCCGCCCGCCGTCGCGCTCAGTGCTGGCGCTGCAGCAGGCCGAACACCTGCTTGATGATCGTCATGATCCAGCCTCCGGCGTTAGGGCTGTGGTAGCGCGGCCAGTTCAGCTGGAAGCTGACCACCCAGGCCTGGCCGGCGCGGTCCACCGCGTACCAGCTGAACGTCAGGTCGCCGGGCAGGTTGCCGGCCTTGGCGCCGATATAGGGCCACTGCGCGCGGTCCAGGTCGATCCCGGACACTTCGGACATGATGTCGCGAACCGGCGCCGCCGGCCCGACGGCGTTGTGTTGCAGCCTGGCGTGCACGCGGCAGATGTCCTCCGCGCTGCCGTACCACTCAGCGCCGTAGGCGGAGCCGGGAGAGTGTGTGCGCTGCGGATCCGGATCGTAGGGCCGGGAATCGGCCTGTTCGAGCAATGCGGCGCGGTCGGCCGGACCGGTCGCCTGCTTCCACTGTTCGCGCACGTCCGGGTTGCCCCAGCCCACCGAGAAGATCTCCCGCATGGTTGGGAACGGGGTCATACTGGCGGGGTCGTGGTGGCCCGCGTCGACCAGCGCCCGCTCGATCGCGCGGGTGCCGAGCCGTTCGATCAGCAGATCGGTGGCCATGTTGTCGCTGGTCGCGATCATCTTGCCGGCCGCTTGCCGAACGGTGATCTGTGAGCCGGCCGGCAGGGTGTCGAAGCCTGAGGAACCGAGCTTTTTGGCCTCGCTGGTGATGGTGAGGGTGTCGTCCCACCGGAGCCTGCCCGCCAGTACCGCTTCTTCGACCGCGAAGAGCACATAGGTCTTGAAAATCGAGGCGAGCGGCAGGGATTCGGCCGTGTTGGTGCCGGCCACCTTCTCGCACTTCCCGTCGTCGACCTTGGAGACCTGCCAGGAGTACCGCGCTCCGGTGCGGCCCAGCGCCGTGTCGACGTCCTGCCAGGACTTGATGGTCGGCGTTGTCGTGTCGACCACGAGCCGGCTGACCATGGTCTGGCCGTTGGTGCGCAATTCGACGTCCTGCTGGGCTCCGAACGAGCTGATCAGGTGCAGCCTGGCCATCCCGGCTCCGATGTCGACCCCGGTCAGTGTGTAGGGCCGGTCCCACCACAGCCGGTCCATGGTGGCTTCGATCGGGTCGATCATGTCGGGGGCGGCAAGGGTCGCCACGCTGGCCTTCCCGATCGGCCAGTCGGAGTTGAGCATGTCCATGACCTGCCGGGCCCGTACGCCTTGCGGTGTATTGGTCTCGATCCGAATGCCGGCGTGGGCGGTAGGCGTGGGTGCCGAGTCGCACCCGGCCGACACACATGCGGTGAACGCCAGAGCGCAGACCAGAGCCGCCGCGCGGCGGGGTCTACTTGTTGGCGTCGGTTCCGGCAACGTCCATCACGACCTCGAATTCGAGCAGCGAAGCCCCGGTCGCCACCGGGTTGGCGCGCTCGCCGGCGTGGGCCGCGATCGCAGGGCCGGATGCCCAGGCCTGGAAGGCCTCTTCGGACTCCCACTGGGTGACCACGAAGTACCGGTCATCGCCCTTGACCGGCCGCAGCAGTTGGAAGCCGAGGAAACCGGGCTGGTTGTCGACCGCGTGTGCGCGGTGGGCGAACCGCTTCTCCAGTTCCGGACCGGCGCCCTCGGGCACCTCGATTGCGTTGATTTTGACCACGGCCATGGCGCCAAGGGTACCGTCCCGCACCCCGCCAGGATCGCCGCGCAAGATGAACATGTGAGTACCGAAGCGTTGACCCTTCGCGGCGGAACCGGTGGCCCTTTGGTGCTTGTGCACGGGCTGATGGGGCGCGGCAGCACCTGGGGTCGACAGCTGCCCTGGCTGTCCGAGCTGGGCACGGTGTACACCTACGACGCTCCCTGGCATCGCGGGCTCGATCACAGTGACCCGGGGCCGGTCAGCACGGAGCGGTTCGTCGACGAGCTCGCCGAAGCCGTCGGGTCGCTGGGATCGCCGGTAGTGCTGATCGGCCACTCCATGGGCGGGCTGCACTCGTGGTGTCTGGCCGCGGAGCGCCCCGAGCTTGTGCGCGGGCTCGTCGTCGAGGACATGGCGCCGGACTTCGTCGGCCGCACCACCGGCCCCTGGGAGCCGTGGCTGCACGCCCTGCCCGTCGATTTCGGTTCAGCGGCGGAGGTTCTGGCCGAGTTCGGCCCGGTCGCCGGGCGGTACTTCCTGGAGGCTTTCGACCGCACGCCCAAGGGGTGGCGTCTGCACGGTGAGCCGCGGAAATGGATCGACATCGCCGCGGAGTGGGGAACCCGCGATTTCTGGCGGCAGTGGGAGGCGGTGCGTGCCCCGGTGCTGTTGATCGAGGCCGGTGACTCGGTGGCTCCGCCCGGGCAGATGGCCCGGATGCGGGAGATGGCCGGAGACCGCGCGACATTTCTGCACGTTCCCGGGGCGGGACATCTCGTTCACGACGACGCGCCAAAGGCCTACCGGGACGCCGTGGAGGCATTTCTCGGCAGCCTGCCGGCCTAGGCCGGCTTACGCCACACCGATACGTGATTCTCACTGTCGGCGGTGAACGGGTTGCCCCGCCAGTCCTGGAACCGGCTCTCCGGTTCCAATCCGGCCAGTTGCGCCATGAGGTCGCACTCAGCCGGCCAGATGTAACGGAATTCGCCGCTCTGGTAGCGAATCGAACCGTCGCCATCGCGGCGGTAGTGATGTGAAACGCAGATCTGCCGGATCACGTCGTAGGTGTCGAATCCGATGTGTTCGTCGGAGACGTCGAAGGGGACGGCCGTCTGCCCGGGCGGCAATCGGCGCAACGGCGGCACCCAGAGTTCGATGACAGACCGGCCGCCGGGCGCCAGGTGGCGGGCCGCGTTGCGGAAACACTGCACCTGCTCATGTTGGGTCTTCAGGTTGGAAATGCTGTTCCATGGCAGGAATACGAGGCTGAACTCACCGGGGACGGTGGTCGTGGCCATATCCCCCAATACGACGGGCAGGTCGGCTTCGCCCGCCTTCTCCCGCAGCCGAGCCGCCATGGCGGCGGACAGCTCGATACCAGTCACCGGGATTCCCCGCTCGCGCAGGGGGATTGCGATCCGCCCGGTGCCGACGGCAAAGCCGAGGGCGCGGCCCGAACCGGCCAGCTCGGCCAGGAAATCGACCGTCGGCTCGACGACCTCGTCGCCGAACATGTCCGCGGCGTCGGTGTCATAGGCCGCTGCCGTCCGGGCATCCCAGATGTCACTGGATGTCACGCGGTGGCCCCTCTCCTTCGCCGGCAAGTGCGAACAGGCCGTCCGCGGTCTGCTCCACCAACCCGTCGATCAGCAGGGAGTCCAGCGCTCGGTCGCGCTGGGCGGGGTCGGTCAGCCACACCACGTCCAGTTCGGTCCGTTGAACCGGCTCGGAACTGGCCCTCAGCACGTCAAGCAGCTTCCCACGGACCTGCCGGTCGGTGCCGGCATAGCGCTGCGTCGGCCGTGGCGGACCCTCTCCCGCCGGGTAACCGGCTTCCCGCCAAGCGCAGGCGCTCAGCGGGCACAAACCGCATTTCGGGGCTCGGGCGCTGCACACCGTCGCACCCAGTTCCATCAGCGCGGCGGAGAACACCGCGGCGGTAGCGTCATGGGGCAGCAGGGATTCCACATCTGCATGGTCGCGTGCCGCCGACGGACGTCCGGCATCGGCGCGACCGTGCACCGCACGTGCCACCACCCGGCGCACATTGGTGTCGACCACAGGCACTCGCCGGCCGTAGGCGAAACAGACCACCGCCCGGGCGGTATAGGCGCCCACGCCGGGCAGTCCCAGCAAGGTCTCGACGTCGTCGGGTATGACATCGCCGTGATCGGCGGCGATCACCGTCGCGCACTCGTGCAGCCGTTTGGCGCGCCGCGGGTACCCCAGCTTTCCCCAGGCGCGCAGCACGTCGGCGGCCCCGGCCGCCGCGGTCGCCGACGGCGTGGGCCATCGCGCCACCCACTCCACCCAGATCGGCTCCACCCGGGCCACCGGCGTCTGCTGAAGCATGAACTCGCTGACCATGATCTGCCAGGCGCTGACCTGGGGGTTCCGCCATGGCAGGTCGCGCGCGGCCCGCCGGTACCAGCCGACGAGTTCATCGGCGGGGATGCTCATCGGCGTACCGGCGGGATGGCGGTGGGGCATTCGATGCACAATGGGGGCCATGCCCAATACCAGCCCTGCGAAAGCGTGGAAGGCACTCAAGGAGGGTAACGAGCGATTCGTCGCCGGCCGCCCCGAGCACCCCAGCCAGAGCATCGAGCACCGGGCCAGCCTGGCCGTCGCCCAGCGCCCCACGGCGGTGGTCTTCGGTTGCGCCGACAGCCGGGTGGCCGCCGAGATCATCTTCGACCAGGGTCTCGGCGACATGTTCGTGGTCCGCACCGCCGGCCACGTCATCGACGCGGCGGTGCTCGGCTCCATCGAATACGCGGTCAGTGTCCTGCGGGTTCCGCTGATCGTCGTGCTCGGTCACGACAGCTGCGGCGCGGTGAAAGCCACCCTCGACGCTCTCGACGAGGGCCGGGTGCCCGGCGGGTTCGTCCGCGACGTCGTCGAACGCGTGACCCCGTCGATCATCCTGGGCCGTCGGGACGGGATGTCCAGGGTGGACGAGTTCGAGGCCCGCCACGTCATCGAGACCGGGGCGCAACTGTTGTCCCGGTCGACCGCGATCGCCGGGGGCGTCGAAGCCGGCGAGGTGGCGATCGTCGGAGTCACCTACCACCTTGCCGACGGCCGGATCGTGCTGCGCGAGCATCTCGGCGACATCGGCGAACCTGGCGATGCGTCACCCGGCGGATAGCACGCTGCGCCCAGAGAACACAGCGACACGCCGAGCGCGGTCGGACGGCTCCCGGTGACCCGGCCTTACCGTGAGAACGTGCTGGATATCGAACCGCAGGGCCCGCTACCGCCCGAGGTGTACAAGCGACGTCGGGCTCTGGCCCTCGGCATCGCGGCACTTGCCGTCGCTCTCGTCGCCGGTCTGGCATTCGCGTTGTTCGGGGGGTCGGACTCAGCCAAGAACACCGCAAAGACCGAGACCGCCCAAACTCCGCAGCCCGAGAACAAGAGCCCCGTCGTCCCGCCGGCAGAATCCAGCCCGGAACCGACACCCACCCCCACCTCGGCTGTCGAGCCGCCGCCGGTGCTGCAGGCCGGTGACGACTGCCCGGACTCCAGCCTGGCGGTCAAGGGGATCACCAACGCCCCGCAGTACGTCATCGGTGACCAGCCGAAGTTCACCATGGTCGTGACCAACATCGGGCTGGTGGCCTGTAAGCGCGACGTCGGGGCCGCGGTGCTCGCCGCCTACGTCTATTCGCTGGACAACCAGCGGCTGTGGTCCAACCTGGACTGTGCGCCCTCCAACGAGACGCTGGTCAAGACCTTCAACCCCGGCGAGCAGGTCACCACCGAAGTCACCTGGACCGGTATGGGTTCGGCTCCGCAATGCCCGCTGCCCCGCGAGCCGATCGGTCCGGGTACCTACAACCTGGTGGTGCAACTGGGCAACCTGCGTTCGGCGGCGGTGCCGTTCACGCTCTCCGAGACGCCGCCCCCGCCGGCGGCCGAGCCGGCACCCCCGGCGGGCGTGGAGCAGATGCCCGCTCCGCCGGTCGAGGCCCCCGCCCCGGAACCCGCGCCCGTCGGCTGACCGCTAAAGCAGCCGATCGGTGATCGTCGACTCGGCCAGCTGGGACAGTCCCTCCCGGATATGGCGGGACCACATGGCGCCGATACCGTCGATGGACTGAAGATCCCCGGCGCTGGCGGCCAGCAGCTCCTGCAGCGAACCGAACCGCCGCACGAGTAGGTCAACATGGGCGAACTGCAGTCGGGGGATGCCGGCCATCGCGCGGTAACCCCGCGCGCTGAGTGCGGAATCCTGGGCGTCGGCGGTCGACGGGTAGCCGAAAACCCCTGACAACGCGGTGAAGTCGAGCAGCTCAGTGTCCGACAACGCATCCAGGGTGGCCATTGTGTCGCTGACCTGGGTGTCCGATGGCGGGTCCGGGTTGGCGTGGTAATCCCGAACGATCAGTTCGCGGGCCGCCTCGTTGCCGCCGAGGAGTTCCTCGAGTTGCAGGCGCAGTTGGCGTCCGTCGGTTCCCAGTTCCACGACGTCGGCGTTGATTTCGAGCCCGATCCGACGCACCATCTCCAAGCGCTGAACGACTGTAATGACGTCGCGCAGAGTGACGAAGTCCTCGATCTCGGCGGTGGACAATTGGCGGGAAACCTCGTCGAGACGCGCCTTGTAGCGTTCCAGGGTCGCGACGGCCTGGTTCGCGCGGGAGAGGATCGTCGCCGAATCCGCCAGCACATGTCGCTCCCCGGCGACGTACACCGTCACCATGTTCATCGAGTGGCTGACCGAGATCACCGGATAGCCGGTTTGGTTGGCGGTGCGCTCGGCGGAGCGGTGCCGGGTTCCGGACTCGTCGGTCGGGATTCCGGGGTCGGGAACCAACTGCACGTTGGCCCGCAGGATACGGCTGCCGTCGGTGGAGAGCACCACCGCGCCGTCCATCTTCGACAGCTCCCGCAGCCGGGTGGCCGCAAAACCGACGTCGAGGGCGAAACCCCCGTCACAGATGGCCTCGACGCTCTCGTCGTAGCCCAGCACGATCAGAGCGCCGGTTCGCCCCCGCAGGATCCGCTCCAGGCCGTCACGCAGGGCGGTGCCGGGGGCGAGACGGCCGATCGTCTCCCGAAGCGATACCGGCGGCAAGGCATTCGAGTCGGCCCGCGTTGTCATGAGCACCTGCTGTCGGGGGAGCCGTCGCCGATGGCGCGTGGATCGTGACCGGAGACCCTCGCTCCGCGGCCCGCTCTTGTCCCGGCGTCGAGGGATGGCTCGCTGATCGCCAGCATCGCGCGCAGCGCCTCCCCGATGGTGGCCGCCTCGAGCGTGCGCAGACCTTTCGGCGCCGGACCGCAGCCCGCCGGGACCAGCGCGGTGGTGAATCCGAGTCGGGCCGCCTCGGCCAGTCGGCGGTCCATACCGGTCACCCGTCGCAAATCGCCGGCGAGGCCGACCTCGCCTATTACGACGACCGTGGCCGGCAGCGGGCGGCCGGTGAACGCCGAGGCGATCGACATCGCCACCGCCAGGTCCGCGGAAGGATCGGTCAGGCGCATGCCGCCGACGGTCGACAGGAAGACGTCCAGCGCCCCGATCGGCATGCTGGCACGCTTGGCCAGAACCGCGTTGATCATCGCCACCCGCGATTGGTCGATACCGCTGACCGCCGCGCGCCGCGGCGCTGCCGGGTTGGCCGGAGTCGCCAACAGGGCCTGGATCTCGCCGATCAGCGGGCGTTTGCCGTCGAGTGCGACTGTGACCGCGGTACCGGGAACCGGCTGCGGGCGCTGGTCCAGGAACAGGCCCGAAGGATCGGCTACGCCCTCGATCCCGTTGTCGTTCAGCAGAAAACAGCCGACCTCATCGGCGGCGCCGAATCGGTTCTTGACTCCCCGGACCATCCGCAGTGCCGTGTTGCGGTCGCCCTCGAAGTGCAGCACCACATCGACGAGGTGTTCCAGGGAGCGTGGGCCCGCGATCGCTCCGTCCTTGGTGACGTGACCCACCAGCACCATGGCCACCGCGGAGGATTTCGCCACTGCCGTCAGGGCGGCGGTCACCGCCCGGACCTGCGTCACCCCGCCCGCCACTCCGTCGGCGTCACCCGCGGTCATGGTCTGGACCGAGTCGATGATGACCAGGCCGGGGCCGACGGCTTCGATGTGGCCCAGCACCGTTGCCACATCGGATTCGGCGGCCAGGTAGACCTCGTCGTGGGCGCAACCCGTTCGCCCCGCCCGCATGCGGACCTGGCCCGCGGACTCCTCGCCGGAGACATAGAGCGCGCGGCGGCCGCTCTGCGCCCAGCGATGCGCAACGTCGAGCAGCAGGGTCGACTTGCCGACCCCGGGATCCCCGGCCAGCAGGGTCACCGACCCGGGTACGACTCCGCCGCCCAACACGCGATCGAGTTCACTCACGCCGGTCGGCAGGTGACGGGTGCGGTCGGGGTCGACGGAGGTGATCGGGACGGCCGGCGCCGACGGTGTGAGCGCTCTGTGTGGTTGCCCGCCCTGGATGCCCAGGCCGGCGACCTCGTCGACGGTTCCCCACGTCCCGCACTCCGGGCAGCGCCCGAACCATTTCGCCATCACATGGCGGCATTCCGAGCACCGGTACTGCGAGCGAGTCTTGGCCACGAGACGACGCTAATCGTTCGCTGTGACAAGCACCCGGATGCGCGCGGGGTGTCCCGCGCGCCAGGCGTTAGCGGCGGGTCAGCTCGGGTGCGGCAATCGGCACCGCCACGGTGGTGGTGCCTGCTTTCTCGAAGTTGAAGGTGAAGTCGTAGGTCAGGCCGTTGGTGATCGGCTTGGCCAGGGTGACCTCCGCGGCGGGGGCGCCTTTGTCGCCCGGCGGCTCGGCCTCGCCCTTGGCGCCGATGACCAGTGCCCCATTGGCCGGAATGGCCCCGTCGCCGGTCAGGGCGATCGAGCCGATGTCGGAGGTGATGCTCACCAGCTTGTCGTCGACGTCGGGGGAGTCATTGGCCGCCACGAACAGCAGCGGAACGGTGCGCCCCGGCTGCAGGAAGTCGCTGGTCTGGGTGGCCTGCAGGTGGACGTTGCGCAGGGCGATCGTCTTGACGTCGGCCGAGGTGCCGTTCACGGCGGCCTCCTGGTCGGCGGTCTGGGAGATCTGGCCCGCGCCACAGCCGGTCAGGATCAGGCCGCAGGCAGCCAAACCCGCCGACGCGGCGACCAGACGGTTCGTCAAGCGGTTCACAGCAGCCTCCTGCTCGGGCCATGCGGTCGGCACGGTGTGCGCCGCTCCGCGGTTCGACTATGCACAGTAGTAGGTCGGGCCCCGCTGCGGTAGACGACGGCGGACAATCGCCGAAGGGGACGGGGTGGGCCGGCCCGCGGCGTCGCAGGGCGGCCACCGGTCGGCCCGTTGCAGATATCCCCGCCGCTGTCAACCCCCGGCGTTCACCCATCCTGCCCCTGACCTGCACCGTTGTTCCGCGGGCGATTCGGCCCCGTGTTAGGATGGAGGGGCGAAAGGGGCTCTAATCTGATGATTTTCAAGGTCGGAGACACCGTTGTGTACCCACATCACGGTGCTGCATTGATCGAAGCGATCGAAACCCGGACCATCAAGGGGGAACCAAAAGAGTATCTGGTCCTCAAGGTCGCTCAGGGGGATCTGACCGTGCGAGTCCCGGCGGACAACGCCGAGTATGTCGGCGTGCGCGATGTCGTCGGCCAGGAGGGGCTGGACAAGGTGTTCCAGGTTTTGCGTGCCCCGCACACCGAGGAGCCCACCAACTGGTCGCGCCGCTACAAGGCCAACCTTGAGAAGCTTGCCTCCGGTGACGTCAACAAGGTCGCCGAGGTTGTTCGTGATCTGTGGCGCCGGGACCAGGAGCGCGGACTGTCCGCCGGCGAGAAGCGCATGCTGGCCAAGGCCCGGCAAATCCTCGTCGGCGAGCTGGCGCTGGCCGAGAACACCGACGACGCCAAGGCCTCGATCATTCTCGACGAGGTTCTGGCCGCAGCGTCGTGAAGGCCCCCTGAGGGGCCGCGATGACCGATACGGTCGCGGTCGTCACGGCGGCCGGATCCGGTGAGCGGCTTGGGGCCGGAATCCCCAAGGCCTTCGTCGATCTGGGCGGGTTCACCATGCTCGAACTCGCTGTGGACGGCCTGCTCGCCTCCGGAGTCATCGACCGGGTGGTGGTGGCCGCACCCGCCGGCCGGGTCGATGCGACCGCGGTTCTACTCGATGGTCGGGCCAGTGTCGTCGAGGGCGGCCCGCAACGCGACGACAGCGTCAGGCTCGCACTCGACGCCGTGGGCGATCCGGAGTTCGTCGTCGTCCACGACGCGGCCCGTCCGCTGACCCCGGTCAGCCAGATCCAGCGCGTGGTCGCCGCTCTCCACGAGGGCCTGCGCGCCGTCATCCCGGTGCTGCCGGTCGTGGACACCATCAAGGCGGTGGACGGTAACGGGGTCGTTCTCGGAACGCCGCAGCGAGACGGGCTGCGCGCGGTCCAGACCCCGCAGGGATTTCAGACCGAGCTGCTGCGACGGGCCTACCAGCGAGGCGGGGCCGGTGTGGTGACCGATGACTCCTCGCTGGTGGAGAGCCTCGGCACGCCGGTGCACACCGTTGTCGGCGATCCACTGGCCTTCAAGATCACCACCTCCCTGGACCTCCGGCTGGCGCGGGCGGTGCTGGAGGCGTGAACCTGCCGCGGATCGGTCTGGGGACCGACGTGCATCCGATCGAGGCGGGCCGCCCGTGCTGGCTACTCGGTCTGCTCTTCGAGGGAGCCGACGGGTGCTCCGGACACTCCGACGGCGATGTGGCGATTCACGCGCTGTGCGACGCGCTGCTCTCGGCCGCCGGGCTCGGCGACCTCGGCTCGGTGTTCGGTGTCGACCGGCCGGAGTGGCGGGGGGTCACCGGGGCGCAGATGCTTTGCCACGTGCGAGCCCTGCTGGAGGAGGCCGGGTACCGGGTCGGTAACGCCGCGGTGCAGGTCATCGCCAACCGGCCCAGGGTTGGTCCGCGGCGGGCGGAGGCCCAGTTGTTGCTCTCGGACCTGCTCGGCGCGCCGGTGTCGGTCTCGG
>JAGQTQ010000122.1:0-5176 GCA_020438905.1 Mycobacterium sp. | reverse complement strand
GCCAGGTCGTGACCACCGGCCTGCGACTGCACGACACCTACTCCGGTGCCGTGCGCGACTTCGTACCGCTGCGCCCGGGCCACGCCTCCATCTACCTGTGCGGCGCGACCGTTCAGGGGCTGCCGCATATCGGGCACGTCCGCAGTGGGGTCGCCTTCGATGTGCTGCGGCGCTGGCTGACGGCCAAGGGCCTCGACGTCGCCTTCATCCGCAACGTCACCGATATCGACGACAAGATCCTGACCAAGGCCGCAGAGGCCGGCCGGCCGTGGTGGGAGTGGGCCGCCACCCATGAGCGGGCGTTCACCGCCGCCTACGACGCCCTCGGGGTGTTGCCGCCGTCGGCCGAACCCCGTGCCACCGGGCACATCACCCAGATCGTGGAACTCATAGAGCGGCTGATCAACCGGGGACATGCCTACCCCTCGGTCCTGGACGGCGACGGCGACGTCTATTTCGACGTACTCAGCCTGCCCGAGTACGGCAAGCTCTCCGGGCACCGGATCGACGACGTCCACCAGGGCGAGGGCGTCGGGGCCGGCAAGCGCGACCCCCGCGACTTCACCCTGTGGAAGGCGGCCAAGCCGGGTGAGCCGTCCTGGCCCACGCCATGGGGGCGAGGCCGCCCCGGTTGGCATTCCGAGTGCGTGGCCATGGCCCATGAGTACCTTGGGGCTGAGTTCGACATCCATTGCGGCGGAATGGACCTGGTTTTCCCGCATCACGAGAACGAGATCGCCCAGGCCCGTGCCGCCGGGGATGGCTTCGCCTCCATCTGGCTGCACAACGGATGGGTCACCATGGGCGGGGAGAAGATGAGCAAGTCGCTGGGTAACGTCCTGGCGATCCCCGCCGTTTTGCAGCGCGTCCGGCCCGCGGAACTGCGTTATTACCTTGGCAGTGCGCACTACCGGTCGATGCTCGAATTCACCGAGACCGCACTGCAGGACGCCGCACGGGCATACTCCGGTATCGAGGAGTTCCTGCACCGGGTGCGAACCCGGGTTGGCGGGGTGCTTCCGACAGGGTGGACCGAGAAGTTCGCCGCCGCACTCGACGACGACCTGGCGGTGCCCGCCGCGCTGGCCGAGGTGCACGCCGCCCGCGCCGAGGGCAACCGCGCACTTGAGGCCGGGGACCACGACACCGCGCTGGCCAGGGCAGGCGAGATCCGCGCGATGACCGCCATCCTGGGGTGCGACCCGCTCGATGACCGCTGGCAGCGCCGGGACGAGACCGCGGCCGCACTGGCCGCGGTCGACGTTCTGGTCGGCGCGGAGTTGCAACGCCGCACCGATGCCCGGCAGCATCGGGACTGGGCTCAGGCCGACGAGATCCGCGACCGTCTCAAGAAAGCCGGTATCGAAGTGACCGACACCTCCGACGGCCCGCAGTGGTCCCTGCTCGACGGGTACGGAACCTAGATGGCCGGCAACTCGCGCCGTCGTGGCGCGGTCCGCAAGGAGGGCACCAAGAAGGGGCCCACCAAGGGTTCCGGTGGTGTCCGCAGGCGCGGGCTTGAGGGCCGGGGCGCGACCCCGCCGGCGCACATGCGGCCCGGACACCCGGCTGCCCGCAAGGCGGCGGTCAAGGCCCGCAAATCGGCCGGGAAGCCGGCGGGAAAGCCCGCCGACGAGACGGAGACCGTCCTCGGGCGTAACCCCGTCCTGGAATGCCTGCGCGCCGACGCCCCGGCCACCGCTCTGTACGTGGCACTCGGCGCGGAAGCCGACGAGCGGTTGACCGAGTCGGTCACCCTGGCCGCCGACCGCGGCATCCCGATCCTCGAGGTTCCGCGGCACGACCTCGACCGGCTCAGCGCCAACGGCCTGCACCAGGGCATCGCGTTGCAGGTCCCGCCGTACGCTTACGCCCATCCCGACGACCTGCTCAGGGCGGCCACCGCCGATGCCCAGCCCCCCTTGCTGGTGGCGCTGGACAACATCTCCGACCCGCGCAACCTGGGGGCGATCGTGCGGTCGGTGGCGGCCTTCGCCGGACACGGGGTGCTCATCCCGCAGCGGCGGTCGGCCTCGGTGACCGCGGTCGCCTGGCGTACCAGTGCCGGTGCGGCGGCCCGGGTGCCGGTGGCCCGGGCCACCAACCTCAACCGGACGCTGGGCCAGTGGGCCGACGCGGGTTTGCAGATCGTCGGACTCGATGCGGGCGGGGATACGACCCTCGACGAGTTCGACGGTTCCGGGCCGCTCGTCGTGGTCGTCGGATCGGAGGGCAAGGGGCTTTCACGGCTGGTCCGGCAGAATTGCGATGTGGTGGTGTCGATCCCGATGGCCGGGCCGGCCGAGTCGCTCAACGCCTCGGTGGCCGCGGGGGTGGTGCTGGCCGACATCGCCCGCCAGCGCCGCTAGTTCTCGGCGCGAGCAGCCGCAAAATACCCGCGGCACGCCGCGATTTCGGGCACTTTGCGGCTGCTCGGCGGGTGGGGGCTAGACACCCACGAGGGCGAGGGCGGCCCACAGCGCCATGACCGCGCCCGCCAGGCTCACCGGGACCGTCAGCAGACCCAGTGCGCTGAACTGGCGCGCGCTGGTGGGCTCGCCCTGTTGATGCAGAAGGTTGCGCCACAACAGGTTCGACAACGATCCGATGTAGGTCAGGTTGGGGCCGATGTTCACCCCGATCAGGACGGCCAGCACTGCACCCGGACCGGTTGCCGCGGCCAGCGGTAGAAGCACCAGCACAGCCGGCAGGTTGTTGACGAGGTTGGACAACACCGCCGCGACCGCGGCGATCGCGAAAAGAGCGGCGAGCCCGGTTCCCGAGGGCAGCAGGCGGGCTGCGGCGGAGTCCAGTCCGTTGACCATCACCGCCTTGACCACGACCCCGAGAGCCAGGACGAAGGCCAGGAAGGGCAGGTTGATCCACCCCAGGATCCCCGCCGGAGTGCTGCGCCCCTGGGACAGTGACCGGACCGCCAGCACCGAAGCCCCGGCCAGTGCTGCCCACGCCGGTGACAGCCCGACAAGGGAAATGACGGCGAAGCCGACGAGGGTCACCGCCAGCACCGACAGCACCAGAACGGGAACCGGCTCATTGCCGACCGTTGTCGTCGGGACCGGCCGGTCGACCAATTCGTGGCGGAAAACCATCCGGAACAGCAGATACTCGGCGGCTACCGCGACCAGCCAGGGGCCGGCCATCAGGGCGCCGAACCGGGTGAAGGACAGTCCTGCCGCCGAGTACGCCAAAAGGTTGGTCAGATTGGACACCGGCAGCAGTAGCGAGGCCGTGTTGGACAGATGCGCGGTGGCATATAGATGCGGTCTGGGCGGGGCTCCGGTCGAGCGGACGGTGGCCAGCACCACCGGGGTGAGCAGCACCGCGGTGGCGTCCAGGCTCAGAACAGCGGTGGTGGCGGTGGCGGCAAGGAACACCCGGCCCAGTAGCCGGCGCGGATGGCCGTGGTTGCCGCGGGCCATCCATCGGCCGGCCAGCCGGAACAGACCCTCGTCGTCGCACAATCCGGCCAGAACCAGAACAACCGCCAGAAAGCCGACCACCGGCAGCAAGTTACGAACCTCGGTGACGGCGTCCTGCACCGAGACCGCCCCGCCGGCGACCACCAGTAGGGCTGCCGGAACCGCGACCAGTGCCTCGGACCAACGTGCGGTGGCCGAAAGCAGGACCGCTGCCAGTGCTGCGCAGGACAGGGCCAGCGCGGGGGTCATCGGCTCAGAGCCAAGGGTCGGTGCGCTGCCACAGCGTCGGCAGATGGACCGAGACGCCGTCGCGGCGGGCCAGTCCGGCGAACGTTCGCAGTGTGACGTCGAGGTCGTCGCCGGCGTAGGGCAGAGCGCGCAGCGGTTTGGTCAACGGGCGGAAGAAGTCGTCCCAGTGGATCAGCACCACCCTTCGCGCACCGACCGCCGCAACCGTCTCCTCCCAGTAGCGGGTCAAGTAGTCCGATGGCTGGACGCCGAGTTGACCCACGCCGAGGTAGGCCACCTCGGCGCTCCGGCCGGCCAGTGCTCCCGGCACGAATCCGGCGCTGCCCTGGATCAGCAGGTGACGCCCACTGGGCCGGTGGTGGAGCAGCGTCGACCAGGCCTCCCCGCAGCGATAGGCCGACGCTCTCGCGGGCGGCACGACCGGGGTGGTGATGGTGCCGGGGAACCGGTCGGGCGGGCAGTGCTCCGATTCGACGAGCGTGATTCCGAATGGCCCGAAGTCCGTTTCCATGCCGGGGGTGGCCACCACGATGCGATCCTCGGGAAGGCCCTGTCCGCGGGCGATATTCGCCGCCGACTCGCCGCCGACGACGACCGCACCGGTCCGCTGCGCGACGACCGCGGTGTCCAACGCGTGGTCGTAATGGGTGTGAACCGGCAGGACTGCCACCAGCCGTTCGATGCCCGCTCGGGCCAGGGTCGCGTCGATTCGCGCCGTCGACGGGCTCAGCTTGCCCAGAGCGACCTGCGGCAGGCCCGGCCTGGAGAAGAAGCCGTCGGTCAGAACGGCGCAATTCCCGTCGTCGACGAGCACCGTCGAGACCCCCAGCCAGGTCAGCGTCAGCGGGGAACCCGAATCGGCGACGGGCAGATCGAAAAGCTCGTGGTGCCTGCCGAGGTCGGGGCGGCCGAGTCTGAGTCGCATCAGACGAACGCCTCCAGATTCACTCCTCCGGCAAGCAACCGCTCCCGGACGGCGCCGGCGATCCCGACCGCACCGGGTGAGTCGCCGTGCACGCAGACCGACTCCACCTCGATCCGGATGACGGTGCCGTCGACCGCGGTGACTTCACCCTCGTGGACCATGGCCAGCGTCCGTTCGGCGATGAGGTCGGGATCCCGCAGAACCGCATCCGGGGCACCGCGAGGAACAAGACTTCCGTCCGGCCGGTAGGAGCGATCGGCGAATGCCTCTGCCACCGTTCGCAACCCGAGGCGCTCCGCTTCGGTGAAGAAAACCGAACGGGCCAGCCCCAGCACCGGCAGCCCGGGGTCGACGGCGTGCACGGCCTCGGCCACGGCACGCGCCTGGTCCCGATCCGTGACGATCGTGTTGTACAACGCGCCATGGGGTTTGACATAGCCCAGTTCCGAACCCGCGGTGCGGGCGAGGGCCTGCAGGGCACCGATCTGGTACACGACGTCGGCCGTCAGTTCCATAGGGGCGACGTCGATGCGGCGCCGGCCAAACCCGGCGAGGTCGAAGT
>JAGQTQ010000121.1:2733-4385 GCA_020438905.1 Mycobacterium sp. | reverse complement strand
CCGTCGGACTCGACCAGACCCGGATGGGCCGGCCCGCCCGGAGTATCCGGGTACACCTGGAGGGGTCCTACACCCCGCTTCCCGAGAGCATGAGCGGGCGGCTGACGGCCATTGTCGGACCGGAGACGATCGACACCTGGGGTGTCGACGACCGTGGGGTCATCGACCGGTGGATCGACGTACCGGACACGCTCCTGCAGCGTTACACGACGTTGGGGATCACGTTGAACATGGCGGGTAACACCGGGCGGTGCGGGGAGTTCCAGCCACTCACCCTGACCGTGAACGGGGACAGCGTGGTGGAGAGCCTGCCCGCCGTACCGCCGGTGCCCAGCGGGCTGCAGTCGATCCCCCAAGCCCTCATGCCGAGGACCCTCATCGGTATCGGTCCGGACGCCTACCCCGACACGGTCCGTGCGGTGGGTATCGCGGCCGCCCTGCAGCGGCTCAGCGCGCTGCCGATCGACACCGAGGTGACCAGTGCGGACGAGGCCCTCCGTGCCAACGGTCCGGCGGTCATCGTCGCGGCCGACGGCTGGGACCATCCCGAAACCCCGCTGCCGGTCGACGCAGAGGGAGGCACAATCACCCTCAACGGTGTTCTGGCCGACGGGCAGTCCACTACGTTGACCCTCGATCCGCGATTGGGATACGGATCGCTGCAGGCCTTCTTCGACGGTCGGCGCTCGCTATTGGTGGCCACATCCAATGCCGCGCCGGCGCAACTGGACGCCTTGTTGCGCTGGATCGAGGCCGATCCGCGGCGGTTCTCGAAACTCGACGGTGTCGCGGTGGTCGCGGCGCCGGGTGAGGAGCCGGTCGTCGTACGACCGCAACCCGGTGTCGCCGCGTCGGTGCAGGGGTCTCACCGCGCCAGCAAGACCCTGCTCGCGATCAGCGCGTTCTCCGCCACGGTGGTCGCGGTGGCGGCGGTGATCGCACTTCGTGGCCGGCGAGCGCGGCCGGACGGCTGAGATGACCTCGACCGTCGCCGGCGCCGGACCGGATACCGAACCGGCGCCGGTCGCCAAGCCGTCGCTGGACGTTCGGCCCGGATGGACGATAGCCCGGCTCGCGGCGCGCTGGTTCTTCATCGCCGTAATGACCGCGTTCGCCTTCCACGCGACGCTGGGCAGCCTGGTGGCCAGCACTCGGGAGGGCAGCCTCAACGGCTTCGTGTGGCTCACACCGATCGCGGCCGTCCTCGCCGCCGTCGGCGTGGCACGGCGCGAGCGGGTGGAACTGCCCATCCACGACCACCAGACCGACGTCATCGTCGGCGGCCTCGGCATGATCGTCGCGGTCATGGTGCAGTGGGTGCTGCTGAGCCGGTACGCGCAGACCTTTCACCTGCTGCGCATCGACCTGATCGCGATGTGGCTGTTCCTGGTGAGCGCCAGCGTCCTGCTGTTCGGCCTGCGCCCGGTGATCCGGTTCCGGTGGGTCTGGGCAATCATGCTGTTGTCCTTCCCGCTGGCCTATCACCTGTCGGTGATCGCCTTCGGCGGCAACCAGGTGGCCGCCGGTCTGGCATCGCTGGTGATGGCCGCCGCGGCGACGGCGGTCTCGGTCGGGCGCAACCCGGGCCGCGCACTGACCGGTGCCGTTGCGGCCATGGCCGTGGGGTTGGTCGTCCTGCTGGTTATGGCCCG
>JAGQTQ010000121.1:1886-2609 GCA_020438905.1 Mycobacterium sp. | reverse complement strand
CGTATCGAACCGATCGCCAACTCGCAGGTACTGGTGAGCGTCCCGGTGGTTCTCGCGGTGGCGGTGCTGTTGTCGCTGGTGCGGGTTCCGGTGGTGGAATCCCCACCCGTCCTGATGGAGGGGATGACCTTCGGTCGCCCGCTCGCGCCGCCGGTCGGCTGGCACCAGACCGCGCAGAGCGAATTCCCCTGGGCTCGCAGGCTTTACGGACGCGAAGCGACGCTGATCCGGCAGCGGTTCGTCGCCGATTCGGGAGACCCGAGGTGGGACAAACGATCGGTCCCCCGCACCGTGGTGGTCGACACCACCAATACCTGGCGCCCGTTCTCGTTGAGGGTCTACCCGGCGGAAGTGCTCTACGACAACTCGGACAGCCGGGTCAGCACTCCACGCCTCATCGACCTGGGGCACGGAATCACCGGTTCGCTGGTGACCGTCGTCGACGACAAGCTGCTGCTCACCTGGAATTTCCTGTCGTGGACCTGGCGCAACGAGGACTCCGCGCAGCGGATCATGGTCGAGGCGGTGGACAACCATGAACCCAACGCTCCGTTTCCCGCACCGGTCGGCGGACTGGTGTCCACCCTGCGGACGCTGATCATCGTGCTCTTCCGGGGGAATACGGCAACCTGGGATCAGGATCCGACCTTCAAGGACGAAGGTCTACTCATCGAGTTCTCCCGTGCACTCATCGAGGCCCAGGTGCGCCACGCGGAGCGCGGG
>JAGQTQ010000121.1:1074-1819 GCA_020438905.1 Mycobacterium sp. | reverse complement strand
TGCGCGACGAGGATCCGGTGCATTCGGCGGCGAACGCGGTCGTCGGATGGCAGCGGGCGGTGCTGTGGGTTCTGCTGGTCGTGACCGTGGCCCTGATGGTGTGGAGGCCGATGCACACCACCATCGCGCTGATCGCGTTGTCCACGTTCGCCTACATCCTCACCATGGCAGACCGGGTGCTGATCTTCCGTCAGGGGCTGGCCTACCGGGCGATCGTCGTCTCCGATGACGAGGCCAGGGCCATTCCCGACGAACGGTTGCCGAGCTACACGATTCTGGTGCCGGCCTACAACGAGCCCGAGGTGGTCGGTGACCTCCTGGGTGCGATGATGCGGCTGGAGTATCCCCCGGACCGGCTCCAGGTGCTGCTGTTGCTGGAGGCCGACGACGAGGTGACCATCGCCGCGGCCCGCGGATACGAAGACTCGGACATCATCACCATCGTCGAAGTGCCGCCGGCCGACCCCCGGACCAAACCGAAGGCCTGCAACTACGGTTTGCAGTTCGCCACCGGCGATATCGTCACCATCTACGACGCCGAGGATCTGCCCGAACCGCTGCAGTTGCGCAAGACGGTGGCCGCCTTCGAGAAGTCCCCGCCGGAGGTCGTCTGCATCCAGTCCAAACTGGCCTACCACAACGCCCACCAGAATCTGCTGACCGGTTGGTTCACCGCCGAGTACGGGCTGTGGTTCGGCTACCTCCTGCCGGGGATGATGCGCAGCGCATCGCCGATCCCGCTGGG
>JAGQTQ010000121.1:0-936 GCA_020438905.1 Mycobacterium sp. | reverse complement strand
TGGAAGAGGCCAACAGCGACACCATCAATTGGATTCGGCAGCGTTCCCGCTGGTACAAGGGCTACCTGCAGACCTGGCTGGTGCACATCCGCAGACCGGTGGTGATGTGGCGCTCCGTCGGCCCGCGCTCGTTCGTCCGGCTGACCCTGATCCTGGCGGGAACACCGATCATCGCGGTGCTCAATCTGGGCTTCTGGCTCATCACCATTCTCTGGTTCCTGGGTCAGCCCGCACTCGTCGGCGCCGTGTTCCCCTGGTGGGTCTACTTTCCCGCGCTGGTGGCGCTGATCCTGGGCAACGGCGCCACGCTGTACATGAACCTGATCGCGCTGCGCGAGGACGACCGCGCCGACCTGATCGTGCCGGCCCTCACCGTCCCGGGGTTCTTCGTGCTGATGAGCATCGCCGCGGCCAAGGGCGTCTACCAGTTGGTCCGCAATCCGTCCTACTGGGAGAAGACCTTCCATGGCCTGACGCAGCGACCGGAGGCCGATCCGACGGTGCCGTCATGACCGGGCTCAGCGACCGGCGGCTGAAGATCCTCGCCTTCGCCGTGTCGTTCGCGGCATACGCCGGCGTCGGTTACTGGCTGCAGGTCCGCCACGGATTCATTCTCGGTGATTCGCTCTCCCGGGTGTACGCGGCGCAGAGCGTGGTCTACAGCCGCGACCCGCACCTGGCGGCGATCGGCTTCATCTTCACTCCGCTGACCGCCATGGTGGAGATCCCGTTCATCGCCTTGAGCCCGGTCTTCCCCGCCCTGGCCGGACGGGCCTTCTCCGGCAGCATCATTTCGGCGTTGTTCATGGCCGGAGCTGTCGTGCAGATCCTGTCGATGGGCACGGACCGGGGACTGCCGCGCTGGTATTGCCTGACGATCACCGCTTTCTTCGCGGTGCATCCGATGATCCTGTTCTACGGATCCAACGGGATGAG
>JAGQTQ010000120.1:15406-38834 GCA_020438905.1 Mycobacterium sp. | reverse complement strand
CCCCCGATCGGGAACACCACGAACAGGCCCATCAGCGCGGCGAGCACGAGCACCAGGACGATCCACCACACCGACAGGCCCGCGTTGAGGCCGATGTAGACCGCGGCACCGACGGCGGCGATGAGCAGCACGATGTTGGCGGCCTGGAAGAGCTTGGCCGAGGCCACCAGCTTCTTCTCGACGTTCTTGGGAATCGACTCCTGCAATTTCAAGAAGGCGACCAGCGAGCCCCAAAACGACACCGAGCCGATGATCGCCGCGAACAACGATCCGACCACCAGCGCCACCGTCGGAGACTGCTCGGGCTTGAAGTGCGAGAAACCGTCGGTTTCGATGAACTCGGCCCAGGCGATCAGCGCGACAGTGCCACCGCCGACACCGTTGAACAGCGCGACCAGCTGCGGCATCGCCGTCATCTTGGTCTTCTTCGCCGGGGGGACGCCGAGGATCACGCCGATCGCCAGTCCGGCGACGATGAGGATCCAGTTGACCGCGGCCGTGTCCCGGACCTTGATGAGCGTGGCCACCACGGCAATGCCCATACCGGCGGCGGCAATCCAGTTGCCGCGCACCGCCGTCTTGGGGCCGGTCAAACCCATCAACCCATAGATGAACAGGGCGAACGCGAGGATGTAGAGCACCGCGACGAAATTGGTCACTTGGTGACCTCCTTAGCACCGGCGGCGGGCAGTTCCTTCTTCTTGCTCTTGAACATGCCGAGCATGCGGTCGGTCACCAGGAAACCGCCGATGACGTTGAGGGTGCCGAACACCAGGGCGACGAAGGCGATGGCCCGCACCCCCCAGCTGGCGTCGGCGGGCAGATCGCCCAGCACCAGCAGAGCACCGAGCACGACGATCCCGTGGATGGCGTTGGTGCCCGACATCAGCGGGGTGTGCAGTGTGTTGGGGACCTTGGAGATCACGGCGAACCCGACGAACCCGGCGAGCACCAGGATCGCGAGGTTGGCCAGCAGTTGGGTGTACATCAGTTCTGCACCTCGCGTGTGACGCAGGAGGCCGCGACGACCTCGTCGGTGAAATCCGGCGCCAGCGCGCCGTCGTCGATGAGCAGTTCCAGCAGCGAGGTGATGTTCTTCGAGTACAACTCGCTGGCGTGCTCGGGCATGGTCGCCGGCAGGTTCAGCGGCGAGGCGATCGTCACCCCGTGCTTGACCACGGTCCTGCCCGGCTCGGTGAGCTCACAGTTGCCCCCGGTCTCGCCGGCGAGGTCGATGACCACGCTTCCGGACTTCATCCCCTGGACCGCGGCGGCCGTCACCAGCCGCGGAGCGGGACGTCCGGGCACCAGGGCGGTGGTGATGACCACGTCGAAACCGCCGATCGCCTCTTCGAGGCGCTTCTGCTGCTGGGCCCGTTCGTCCTCGGTCAGCTCGCGGGCGTAACCCCCTTCACCGGCGGCGTCGATACCGAGGTCGAGCCACTGGGCGCCGACCGAACGCACCTGGTCGGCCACCTCCGGGCGGACGTCGTATCCCGTGGTGCGGGCTCCGAGTCGCTTTGCGGTGGCCAGCGCCTGCAGCCCCGCCACACCCACACCGAGTACCAGCACGGTGGCCGGCTTGACCGTTCCCGCGGCGGTGGTCAGCATCGGGAAGAACCGGGTGGACTCGCTGGCCGCGAGCAGCACGGCCTTGTACCCGGCGACGTTGGCCTGCGAGGACAGCGCGTCCATCGCCTGGGCCCTGGAGATCCGCGGAATGGCCTCCACCGCGAACGCCTGCACACCGGCCGCCTTGAGCGCGCCGATCTGATTCTCCGCATTGCGGGGGTGCAGGAATCCGATCACGGTTTGCCCGGACCGCAATTTAGACAATTCACCGGTGGTCGGGGGGGCTACTTTCACCACGATGTCGCTGCCCCATGCGTCGCCGATGGTGGCACCGGCGGCGGCATAGAGATCGTCGGGCAACAGCGCCCGTTCGCCGGCGCCGGACTCGACCACCACCGCCAGGCCCTGGTTCACCAGAGCGGTGACCGCCTTGGGCACCAGTGCCACCCGGCGCTCGTCGGCCCCCGACTCGGCGACGACGCCCACTGTCGTCTTGGTATCTGTCATGAGCTGTGCTCGTGCTTCCTAGGATCGTCCCCGGACCCGCCCCGGTGCTCGTGACACCCTAATCCGTTCCGCGCGGGACCACTAAACCGTCGCCACCGGGCCTCCGGGCCGTCGACCCCTTGCGGCCCCCGCCAGAGTGATGGCAGCCTCATCCTCAGGCTCGTGTGCCCTGACGCGATTCCCCCGCCGCGAATCGCCGCCGGCCGAGAGACCCGTCCACTGATCGGGGGACAGTGGGTTCATCCGGGGCGAGGCCTGACCAGGGGACTGGCTCAGACGGCGCCATACGTAAAGGTAAGACGCAACAGTCATACGGAGTCCACCGCCGGGAGGACGCCACAAACAAGGAGGACATCATGGTTTCCCGCTCATCACGTCACGTCAATCGGTTCGCTACCGCCGTGGCGGTGACCAAGACCGCGGGAAAGTCGATCGGACGGGTCGGGGCGCTGGCCGCGGCCCTCGGTGTGGGCAGTGTGCTCGGCGGCATGGGCATCGCCGTGGCCGAGACGGATTCGAGTTCCACCCAATCGCCGTCCACGGCCTCGGCCGGGAACTCGTCCACCGCAACCAATGACGCCAGCACGCGCAGGCAGCGCGGCGGCGTGAATCGGGCACCTTCCGGCCAGACCTCCCGAGGCATCGGTGCGGCGGCGGGCACCGCGGCTGCAACCACCCGTGGCCGGCAAGCACCGTCGAACTCGGCGGCAGATCTGCTTCCCTCTCAGTTGCGCGACGACGTCGCGGACCGGCCCCAGCAGGACTCCTTGCCGCAAGCGCCGATCGGTGCAGATCGTGCGGTCACGCAATCGGTTCCCACTGCGCTCATGTCGGCCGCCGCCGCTGCCGTGCCGGGCAAGGGCACTCTCGGCAGCGCGCTGGAGACGACCGTTCCGACCCCGGCCGTGTCCGTCGATGCGACGCCGCAGGTCTCCGCCGCCGCCGTGACCACGGTGACGGCCCCGCCGGTCGCCGCGGCCGCCCCCGCCGTCGCCGCCCCGCTGGCGGCCATCGACGCCGTCCTGGCGCCGTTGTTCGGCGGGACCGTTCCGGGTGCGCCGATGGAGTCGCCGCTGTCCTGGGCGACGCTTGCGGTGGCCCGGCGACAGGGGCAGCCGGCGGCGGCCGCCGCGGTGGCGGCTCCGGCTGCCACGACCGCGGCCCCGGCAACCACCAGCGGAACCCCTGAGACCACTCGGATCACCTGGGCGTGGGGAACCAACACCGTGCTCGACTTCGACCCGGCGATCGACCGTCTCGATTTCGGCTGGTTCCAGCCGAACAACTTCGACATCAGCCAGGCCGACGGCTCCACCCGCATCGCGATCACGGGTAACAACCAGACCTACACTCTCAGCGGCGTGGGGCTGGACCAGATGAGCGTCGCCAACATCATCGCCCTGGAACCGTCCACGCTGACCAAGTGGCAGAACGCCATCGCCAACGCCGAACCGTCCACCCCGCCGACGGTCACCCCGCCGGCGGTGACCCCGCCGACGGTGTCGATCGCCAACACCTCCGTCGGCGAAGGTGACACCGGCACGGCGAACCTGGCCTTTACCGTGTCGCTGTCGAAAGCCTCTGCCGACCCGGTCACGGTGGACTACGCCACCGCCGACGGCAGCGCCAACGCCGGGCAGGATTACACCGCCTCCGCCGGCACGCTCACCTTCGCGCCGGGCGTGACCACCCAGCAACTCACCGTCGCCGTCACGGGCGACACCACGGTCGAACCCAACGAGAGCCTCACCGTCACCCTCAGCGATCCCACCGGGGCCACCCTGGCGACCGCGTCGGCAACCGGCACCATCGTCAACGACGACACCGCCACCGTCGACCCCACACCCGGTGAGACCGAGACCGCTCCGGGCGTCCAGTGGGGCGACGCGTTCTTCGCGCCCTACGTCGATATGGCGGGCTGGCCCGTACCGGACCTGCTCACGATCTCCCAGGCCACCGGTGCCTCGCTGCTCACCCTGGCCTTCCTGCAGGCCACGCCCGCTGCCGAATTGGGCTGGGCGGGCCTGGCGGCGCTGACCCCCGACGCCGACACCGAACAGGCCCAGGCGATCAACCAGTCGATCAAGGAGTTCCAGGACGCGGGCGGCGATGTGATGATCTCGCTCGGCGGGGCCGCAGGCACCAGCCTCGCCCAGGCCTACGCCGCGCGCGGGATGGATGCCGCCGCGCTCGCCGACGCCTACGGACAGGTTGTGGACACCTACGGAATCAGCCACCTCGACTTCGACATCGAGGGCGCCGCGGTGGCCGACGCCCCGTCCATCGCGCTGCACAGCCAGGCGCTGGCGCTGCTCCAGCAGTCCCGGCCCGACCTGGAGATCTGGTACACCCTGCCGGTGCTGCCCACCGGGCTGACGGCCGACGGTCTCAACGTGGTCGATTCGGCGCTGAAGTCCGGCGTCACCCTGGCCGGCGTAAACGTGATGGCCATGGACTTTGGCGAGTCGGCCGCGCCGACCAGCGGGCCGAACGCCCAGACCATGGGCACCTACGCGATCCAGTCCGCCGAGTCCACCCACGCCCAGCTCACGGCGCTCTACGCTTCCTACGGGCGCAGCTACGACTGGAGCCAGCTCGGCGTCACCCCGATGATCGGGGTGAACGACGTACTGACCGAGGTCTTCACCGTCGCCGATGCGCAGGCCCTGGAGAACTTCGCCCGGGTCAACGGTCTGGGCATGCTGTCGATGTGGTCGGTGACCCGTGACAACCCGGGCAGCCTGGGCCAGGCCACCCCAATCGCGTCGGGTCTGAGCGATCCGGCCGGCAGCTTCAGCCAGGTCTTCAACGACTACGGCACCGTCAACTCGGTGGACTACTCCGCCACCGACGGCGGCACGAACGGCGCCGGCACTGGCGGCGGGACGCTGCAGCCGGGTGGGACCACCACGGTGATCTCCTGGAAGTGGGGCACCGACACGGTGCTGGCCTTCGACCCCGCGGCCGACCGGCTGGACTTCGGTTGGTTCCAGCCGACCAACTTCGACATCAGCCAGGCCGACGGCTCCACCCGGATCGCGATCGTGGGCAACCAGCAGACCTACACCCTCAGCGGTGTGGCGCTGAACGAGATGAGCGCCGCCAACATCATCGCCCTGGATTCGGCCACCCTGAACAAGTGGAAGACCGCCATCGCCAACGCGGGTTCGGGATCCACCGACACCGGCACAACCGGAACCGACACGGGAACCGACACCGGAACCACCGACTCGGGGACCACTGACACCGGAAACGGCACCGGCACAACCGGAACCGACACCGGAAACGGCACCGGCACAACGGGAACCGACACCGGAACCACCGACTCGGGGACCACTGACACCGGAAACGGCACCGGCACTGACACCGGGACCGACAGCGGAACGGGGCAACAAGGCGCCACCACCACGGTGATCTCCTGGAAGTGGGGCACCGACACAGTGCTCAACTTCAACCCCGCGACCGACCGACTGGACTTCGGTTGGTTCCAGCCGACCAACTTCGACATCAGCCAGGCCGACGGCTCCACCCGGATCGCGATCGTGGGCAACCAGCAGACCTACACCCTCAACGGTGTGGCGCTGAACGAGATGAGCAACGCCAACATCATCGCCCTTGACCCTGCCACCCTGACCAAGTGGCAGACCGCCATCGCCAACGCAGGGCCGGGGTCGACCGACACTGGAAACACCGGAACCGACACCGGCACAACGGGAACCGACACCGGCACAACCGGAACCGACACCGGAACCGACACCGGCACCACCGGGACCGACACCGGAACCGACACCGGAACCGACACTGGAAACACCGGAACCGACACCGGCACAACGGGAACCGACACCGGCACCACCGACACCGGAACCGACACCGGAACCGACACCGGTGACGGCACCACCTCGGACCTGGCGATCGCCTCCTACGACAAGGTGCTGGCGGCCTACTTCCCCGAGTGGGGGATCTACGGCCGCGACTACCAGCTCGCCGACGTCCCGGCCGAACAGCTCACCCACCTCATCTACTCGTTCCTCAACCTGACGAGCAGCGGCGAGGTGGTGCTGTACGACAGCTACGCGGCGGTCGAGAAGCGGTTCAGCGCCGACCAGTCGGTTTCCGGTGAAGCCGACCAGTGGTACTACCCGCCGGAGGATCCCCGCTCCCAGCAGACGGTGTGGGGCAACTTCAACCAGATCGCGCAGCTCAAAGAGAAGTACCCGCACCTGAGGGTCAACGCCGCGATCGGCGGGTGGACGCTGTCGGGCAACTTCAGCGACGTCACGTCCACCGCTGCCGGCCGGGAGGCGATGACGGACTCGATCGTCTCGTTCCTCGACACCTACCAGATGTTCGACGGCGTCGATTTCGACTGGGAGTACCCCGGCGGCGGCGGCCTGGACAGCAACTCGGTGAGCCCGGACGACGGCGAGAACTACGCCGCCATGCTGTCGCTGCTGCGCCAGAAGCTCGACGTCCTCGGTGAGCAGAACGGCCGTTACTACGAGATCTCAGTGGCCTCGCCGGCCGGTCACGACAAGATCGCCAACTTCAACCTGGCCGGTCTTGCGCCGAGCGTCGACTACTTCAACGTGATGTCCTACGACTTCCACGGCACCTGGGAGAACACCACCGGCCACCAGTCCGCCTTCACCGGTGACGCCAACGGCTACGACATAGAGAACGCGATCAGTCTCTACCTGGCCAACGGAGTCGACCCGGGCAAGATCGTGCTGGGCGCACCGCTGTACACCCGGAGCTGGAGCGGGGTGGCCGAAGGCGGTGACGGTGGGTACCTGGAAAGCACGAGCGGGAAGGCCCCGGGCAGCTTCGAGGCCGGCGTCTACGACTACAAGGATCTGCTCGCCCAACTGCAGGATCCGGCCAGCGGCTGGAAGCTGTACTGGGACGACAACGCCCAGGCCGCGTATCTCTACGACGCACAGAACAAGCTGTTCAGCTCGTTCGAGACGCCCACCTCGATCGCCCAGAAGTCGCAGTGGGCCGAGGACATGGGCTTGGGCGGCATGATGTTCTGGGACATCACCAACGACGCCACCGGCTCGCCGGAAAGCCTCGTCGACGCGGCCTTCCGGTCATGGGTGCTCGGCCAGGATCTGGCGACGATCCGGGCCAACTCGACCCTGGTCGGCGAGCGGATCATCGGCGGCGACGGCGTGATCGCGGTGCTGCCCACCGAAGCAACGTCCATCAACCTCTGACGCTGATCACGGCCGCTTCACCCACGGTGTCATCCGCCGTGGGTGAAGCGGCCGTTCATCATCGTCATGTCAACCGCTGTCGCGGCGATCTCGTGCGGCGGCACCTCGAAGAGGTTCCTGCCCAGAACCACCAGATCCGCCCGCTTCCCCGGCTCGATCGACCCGACCAGATGATCCAGCCGCAACTGACGGGCCGGCCCGAGGGTGGCTGCCCGCAGCGCGGAGTCGAGATCAAGCCGCTCGTCGGCCGGTTCCAGCACCGGCATATCCGGCTGGCCGACGGACCGCCGGGTCACCGCGGTCTCGACGGCATCGAGCGGCTTGTAGGTGGAGAACCAGCTTGCCGCGGGCCAGTCGGTGCCGAAAGAAATCGTGGCCCCGCCGTCCTGCACCGACCGCGGGCGGTAAATGGTCCGATAGCGCCGCTCGCCGCAACGCCGCAATGTGATCCCGGTGTTGCCCGGATCGGCGGCCATCCAGTTGGCCGAGAACTGGCCGATGACACCGAGCCGACCGAACCGGGGCAGATCCTCGGCGTCGACGAGTTCGAGGTGGGCGATGGTGTGCCGACGATCCCGCGGTGGATTCGCCGCGATCGCCGCCTCAAGCGCATCCAGGGCGATGCGGGTGGTGCGGTCGCCGATGGAGTGGATGTGGACGTCGATTCCCGCGGCGTCGGCCTCGGTGACCAGACGGTGCCAGTGTTCCTCGGTGAACGGCGACTGGCCGATTGAGTCGGGTAGGTCGGCGTAAGGCTCCAGCAGATAGCCGGTGTGCCCTTCCAGGGTCCCGTCTCCCAGGATCTTCAGCACCCCGCCGGTGACCAGCTCGGTTCCCAGCCGGTCGCGCAGCCGCAGTGCCTGAACCACCGCATCCTCGATCGGCGGTTCTTTCACCAGGTGCGAGACCACCACCCGGAAGGGCAGGTTCCCCGCGGCCTCGAGATCGGTGTAGATATCGGCCAGTCCGTGCGGATCGCCGTCCGCGGGCGGCATACCGGCGTCGAAGATTGCGGTGATGCCGGCGGCGGCGGCTTTGAAAGCCCACTGGGTGAACAGGTCGGCCAGCAATTGCGGGATCAGCGGTTCGACCGCGCCGAGGACCTGCAGCATGGCGGGGGCCTCCAGCACGAAACCGGTGGGGTCGCCCCCTGCGTCCCGGCCGAAATAGCTGAAGCCCGGCACCGGATCAGGGGTGTCCCGGGTGATGCCGGCTCGTTGCAGCGTCGCGGTGTTCACCCACATGCTGTGCCCGTCGATGCCGAACAACAGCACCGGCCGGTCCGGAACGATCGCGTCGAGATCGGCGCGATTCGGGCCCGCGGGGCCGACCATGTCCATCCGCCAGCCAAAACCCCGCACCGTGGCTGATGCCGGATCGGCTTCCGCATACCGGGCGACCGCCGCTAGAGCATCCGCCTTTGTCGGCACCTGCAGATCGGCACCAGAGGTGAAGAAGCCGCCGAGCAGGGGGTGGACATGGCCCTCGACAAAGCCGGGAAGCACCATCCGGCCGACGAGTTCGACGACGTCGGCATCCGCTCCGGCCGCGGCGATGACCTCGGCGTCGGAGCCGACGGCGACGATGCTCTCGTCCCGCACCGCCACGGCCGAGGCCCACGGCCGGTTCGGATCCATCGTGTAGACGGCACCGCCCTTGAACACGGTCGCCGACTCCGGCCGGCGGATACGCCCTTCCGGCATCGCCCCCTGCGACCGACCGGTGGAATCAGGTCCAATCTGCGGGCCGAGACCGCAATTGGCACACATGTTCACCCCTGTCCTCGAGAAGAATCACCCTGCCCGCGCCGGGTTCGCTGACGCTAACCCAGAAACGTCGTCAGCCACCGCGGTTGACGCGAACGGGCTCGCTCCGCCGGGACGGCCCGGTGACCGGACGCCGGTGACCTATCGTGGCGTTCATGGATTTCGCCATGTCCGCCAAGGGTGCCGACTACCACCAACGTCTCACCGAATTCATGGTCGAGCACGTGTTGCCGGCCGAGAGGTCCTACGACGAGTACCGGGCCGTGGCCGGACCTGGCGATTTCACCGTCCCGCCGGTAGTCGAGGAACTCAAGGCCATCGCCAAGAAGCGCGGGCTGTGGAATCTGTTCCTACCCTCGGAATCCGGGCTCACGAACCTGGAGTACGCACCGCTGGCGGAACTGTCCGGTTGGAGTACCGAGATCGCCCCGGAGGCCATCAACTGCGCCGCGCCGGACACCGGCAACATGGAGGTGCTGCACATGTTCGGCACCCCGGAGCAGAAGACACAATGGTTGCAGCCGCTGCTGGCCGGTGAGATCCGCAGCGCCTTCTCGATGACCGAGCCGGCGGTGGCATCCAGCGACGCCCGCAATATCGAAACCGAGATCACCCGCGACGGCGACCACTACGTGATCAACGGACGAAAATGGTGGACCTCCGGGGCCAACGACCCGCGTTGCCGGATTCTGATCGTCATGGGCCGCACCAACCCTGAGGCCGCCTCCCACCAGCAGCAGTCGATGATCCTGGTGCCGACCGAGGCCCCCGGAGTGAACATCCTCCGCTCCACCTCGGTGTTCGGCTGGCAGGACCAGCACGGCCACGCCGAGATCGTCTACGACAACGTCAGGGTTCCGGCCGCCAGCCTTCTGGCCGAGGAGGGAATGGGCTTCGCGATCGCCCAGGCACGGCTGGGCCCGGGGCGGATTCACCACTGCATGCGTGCGATCGGGGTCGCCGAGCGCGCCCTGGCGCTGATGACCGAGCGGGCCCGCACCCGTATCGCCTTCGGCCGGCCGCTCGCCGATCAGGGCATGGTCCAGCAGCAGATCGCCCTGTCCCGCAACGAGATCGACCAGGCGCGGCTGCTGTGCGAGAAGGCCGCTTGGACCATCGACCAGCACGGCAATCGGGCGGCGTTCAGCCTGGTCTCGCAGATCAAGTCGGTGGCCCCGCAGATGGCCTGCACCGTGATCGACCGCGCCATCCAGGTACATGGCGGTGCCGGTGTCAGTGACGACTTCCCGCTGGCCCGTATGTACGGCTGGCAGCGCGCCATGCGGATCTTCGACGGTCCGGACGAGGTGCACCTGCGGACCATCGCCCGCGCCGAACTCGCCCGGGAGAAGAGCCCGCTGGCCGCGGCGGTGACCGCCGGGTGAGCACCGAGGAGCGATCCGGCCACGAAAGGCTCTCCGGCGCCTGGAATTTCCGTGATGTCGCCGAGACCGCCGGGGTGCGGCCCGGACGGTTGTTCCGGTCCAGCGAGTTGAGCCGCCTCGACCACGCCGGCCGTGTCGTCCTCACCGAGCTGGGCGTGACCGATGTAGCCGACCTGCGTTCCCCGGTGGAGGTCGACCGACGCGGCCCCGGCGCGGTGCCCACCGGTGTCATGCTTCACCACCTGCCCTTCCCGGAGGTGACCACCGACGATTCCGGCGCGGCACCGCATGAGACCAGCTGGCAGAAGATGCTTACCGAGCACGCCGATGAGGATCCGGCCGAGGTCGCCGCGAAGTGGATGACCGCTGAATACGCGAGGTTCCCGGCACTGGCGGGCGCGAAACGCGCGGTGCGACGGATCGTCACCCTCATCGGCGAGGGCCGGCCCGTGCTGGTGCACTGCTTCGCCGGCAAGGACCGGACCGGCTTCGCCGTCGCAATCGCCTGCGAGGCCGCCGGGGTCGACCGGCACGCCATCATGGCCGACTACCTGCAGAGCAACACCGCTGCGTCCCCGCTGCGCGAGCGCATCCTGCAGTCGACGCGGGCGCGTGAGGGGGTCACCGCCGAGATGACATCCTTCGCCGAATCCCGTCTTACCGAGGAGGTCCTCGGCGTTCGGGAGGACTATCTGCTGACCGCCCGGGACGCCCTGGAAAGAACCTACGGCGGACTCAGCGGCTACCTGCACGCGGCCGGGGTCGGCGACGACGACGTGGCCCGCCTTCGGGCGCGACTGCTCGGCTGACGCGCACCGACTACAGCAGGACCCCGACGACCCACACCGCGGTGGCCAGCAGCGCGGCCGCCAGCTCCACCCCCACCGACAGCGCCACCCCTTTGACGGCGTGCACCGTCGCCGCCCAGGCACGCCGCCGGTCTCGGCGCCCGATGAGCTCGGCCAGGAACACGCCCACCACGAAACCCACGACCAGGCCGACGACGGGGATGACGAAAAAGCCGATGACGCCGAGGACTGCACCGGCGGCCAGGGTCCAACCCCCGACTTCGGCGGCGCGCATGCGCCGCACCGGCCACAGGTACTTCACCAGCAACCCGGCCCCGATCAGCACGCTGACAACACCGAGGACCGCCCACGACGTGGTGGTGCGTTCGATGACCGCCCAGACCGCGATGGCCGCGTAGACCAGCAGGGTGCCGGGCAGTAACGGCACCAGAATTCCGACCAGGCCGACGGCGATCGCCACGGCGGTCAGGACAACGCCGCCGGTGCTCACCGGATGAACATAGCGAACCGGCCGACCACCACCCGGAGCGACCGATCACCTCTGGACCTATAGTGGGTTGAAGAAATTTGCAATCCGTCAACTGATCAATCGGAACAACCGTGCCGAACAACACTTTCCCCGGCGGCGGCGAACGCCCCCTCTACGAGATCAAGGCCAACCTCTTCAAGGCGCTGGCCCATCCGGCCCGGATCCGGGTGCTGGAGATTCTCTCGGCTGGCGAGCAGCCCACCGCCGTCAGTGCCATCCTCGCCGAAACCGAACTGGAACCCACTGCGCTGTCCCAGCATCTTGCGGTCCTCAAGCGGCATGGCGTCGTCCGGGCGCAGCGGGTCGGCAACGCCGTGTTCTACGAGCTCGCCCACCGCTCGATCGCCGATCTGTTGGTCAGTGCCCGCGCATTTCTCGCCGACACCCTTCGGACGCAGCAACAGCAGTTCGAGGCATTCAACGCCCTGCCCCCAGTGAGGGGAGCAAGGTGATCGCCACGACGCGCGCGGGCGGGCGACGGCTGCTGCCCAGCCGGGCCGACTACGCCGAACTGCCCCGATCCTGGCGCAGGGACATCCTGGCCGGGGTCACCGTCGGTGTGGTGGCCTTGCCGCTGGCCCTTGCCTTCGGCATCAGCTCGGGGGTGGGCGCGGCGGCAGGGTTGATCACCGCGGTGATCGCCGGTCTGGTGGCGGCGGTGTTCGGCGGCTCGAACGTTCAGGTGTCCGGACCGACCGGCGCGATGGCGGTGGTGCTGGCGCCGATCGTCTCCCAGCACGGCGCCGGCAGCATTGCCTTGGTCACCGTCCTCGCCGGGATTCTGGTGGCGGCAGCGGGTATCACCGGCCTAGGGCGCGCCGTAACGTTCATCCCCTGGCCGGTGATCGAAGGTTTCACCCTCGGAATCGCCGCCATCATCTTCCTGCAACAGGTGCCGGCCGCCTTCGGCGCCACCGCTCCGCCCGGCCAGCGCACGCTGCTCGCGGCGTGGACGATCATCACCTGCCCGGACTGGGCGGCCGCCGGGCGGACCCTGGGAATCGTCGGCCTCGTCGCGCTGCTCATGGTCGGCCTGCCGCGACTGCACCGTGGCATCCCCGAGTCGCTGACCGCCGTGGTGGCGGCGGCCGTGTTCGCCGCGGTCTTTCACATCCCGGTGGACACCATCGGCAGCCTTCCTGCGCACCTGCCGTCGCCGACCATGCCGCAGGCGGATCTGGAGGCGTTGCGCGGCCTGGTCGGCGCGGCCCTGGCGATCGCCGCCCTGGCCGCGATCGAGTCGCTGCTCTCGGCCCGGGTCGCGGCGACGATGGCACCGACCGGGCCCTACCACCCCGACCGCGAGCTGGTTGGTCAGGGCTTGGCATCGGTGGCATCCGGCGCGTTCGGCGGCATGCCGGCGACGGGTGCCATCGCCCGCACCGCGGTCAACGTCCGCTCCGGCGCCCGCACCCGGGTGGCGGCGATCACCCACTCGCTGCTGCTGCTCGGCGTCGTCTACCTGGCCACCGGTCCGGTGGCCGCCATTCCGCTGTCCGCCCTGGCGGGTGTGCTGATGGTGACTTCGTTCCGGATGATCTCAGCGGGGACCGTGCGAAAGATCCTGCGCTCCACCCGTTCGGACGCGTCCATTTTCGTCCTGACCGCCGTGGTGACGGTGTGTTTCGACCTGATCGAGGCGGTGGAGATCGGTATCGCCGTCGCGGCGTTCTTCGCATTGCGCACGGTGGCGCGCCGAAGCAGCGTCGTGCGTCAGGAACTCCCCGGACCACCGCAGCCCGGGGACGAGCGGATCGCCCTGCTGCAACTCGACGGCGCGATGTTCTTCGGTGCGGCCGAACGGATCTCGAACGCCATCACCGATTCCGGCCACCCGGAGGTCTCGGTGGTGATCATCCGGATGTCGGCACTCGGCATGCTCGATGCCACCGGAGCCCATACCCTCGCCGGGATCGCCGAGGACCTCGAGGCGCGCGGAATCACCGTCATCATCAAGGGCGTCCAGCCCGAGCACATGGCGCTGCTGGCCAATATGGGCATTTTCGAGGCGCTGCGTCACGAGAACCACCTGATCGACTCGCTCGACGAGGCGGTCGCCCACGCGCGTTCGCACGCAACGGTTGGGAGCCGGAGCCGGTGACTACGGCGACAGTTCCAGCCGCAGCCGCGTGCACTGACCACCGTTGATCGGTTCCAGGTCCATCGAGCAGGCCGTCACGACGACGTAGACGGGAGCTTCCGCGCGCAGCGTCACCGAGTCACCCGGCCGGCTGAGAGCGGGCAACGCCGACATGGACCCGCCGGCGTCGATCGGATTGCGTTGAAAAAAGTTCACCGGGTCGGGAACGTGCAGCGGATTCCAGCACACCCGGGCGGCTGCCTTCCGGAAGTTCTCGCTGCAACTGCGGTGAGAGCCCGAATGCCCCAGGGCCGCATACATATCGGCACTGCAGGGCGCGAACTGCATGTCGTGCACACCGGGCGAATCGTCTCGTTCGAAGGTCAACAGGGGCCGGTAGGCGGTGCTGAAAAAGGACTCACCGACGCCTGGGAAGAGCCGCCAGTTCACCCCGCGGGTGACCGATGCGCTCAGCCACTCGGTCAGGTCGGCGGCCAGCACTGCGAAAAGATCGGCGACCTGGGAACCCTCGACGTCGACGATCCGCAGCCGCTGACCCGGCGAGAGTTTGACGATGGCACCGCTCTGCGCCGGGATCTCGACAGCGGTCGCAGCGTCACCCGTCGGGATGGCCACCAGGGACGTCCCGGGTCCTCAGAGTTTGAACGAGGCGGGCTTGGCCGCCGAGAGGTCGTCGATCTGCGCCCAGTGCGCGGCGACGTCGTCCACGGTCGGAACGTGGTCGAAGGTCACGCCCTCATTCTGGAACAGCGCCGTGCGCTGGACCTTGCCCCCGCCGACGATGAACACCGACGCGCTGTCGGGCACCTCCTGCCCGCACAGGTAGGCCACCACCGGGGCGACGTACTCCGGGGTGAGTTTCTTGAACACCTCGGGCGGCAGGATGTCCTCGGTCATCCGGGTGGCGGCGATCGGCGCGACGGCGTTGGCCTTGATGTCGTACTTGGCGCCCTCCTGGGCCAGCGTGTTGATCAGGCCGACCAGTCCCAGCTTGGCCGCCCCGTAGTTGGCCTGGCCGAAGTTGCCGAACAGACCGCTGGTGGAGGTGGCGACGACGATGCGCCCGTAGCTCTGCTCGCGGAAATGCGGCCAGGCCGCCCGGATCACGTTGTAGCCGCCGTAGAGATGGACCTTGAGCACCGAGTCCCAGTTCTCGAAGCTCATCTTGTGGAAGGTGCCGTCCCGCAGGATGCCGGCGTTGCTGACCACACCGTGGATGGCGCCGAACTCCTCGAGCGCGGTCTGGACCATGTTCTCGGCACCGGCGGGCTCTGCCACCGAGTCGTAGTTGGCCACCGCACGCCCGCCGCCGGCCTTGATCTCGTCGACCACCTCGTCGGCCATCGAGTGACCGGCGCCGGTGCCGTCGCGGGCACCGCCGAGGTCGTTGACCACGACGCAGGCGCCCTCACGGGCAAGGGTCAGCGCGTACTCGCGCCCCAAGCCGCCGCCCGCACCGGTGACGACGATGACTCGATCCTGCACTCCGGACATGAGGGTCCTCTCGCTAGTGGCGAATTCGCCGCAATCGTAGCCATCACCGGGTCGGCCCCGGCGTCCTGCCCTGCGGGCTGACGCTCTACCCGAGCGGCTGACGCTGGGCGACGACGAAGGTGGAAAAGCCGTCCTGGTAGTCCTCCTCGGCGACCTCGACCCATCGGTCCAGCCTGCGCATCTCGTCGGTGGACACGGTGCCCGACGCGACCCACCCGTGCGCATTGAGCCAGTCGGTGACATCGGAGCGACCGGGATCGTTGTAGGTCAGTTCCGCGATGTCGACGTTGCGCTCGATGCCCAGATCGGTCGCCATCTTCTCCCAGCGCTCGCGCATGCGGGCCCGGCGTTGCTCGTCGTGGTGGCGCACCGCCTCGGCGGAGACCCGGCTGCCCGGCGCACTGAGCGCGGTGATCTGCTCGAACAGCCGGTCCTGCGCCTCGGCGGGCAGGTACATCAGCAACCCCTCGGCCAGCCAGGCGGTCGGACGGTCCGGGTCGAAACCGGCCGCTTGAAGTGCGGCCGGCCAGTCCTGGCGCAGGTCGATGGCCACCTCGCGCCGCTCGGCGGTCGACGGGACCCCCTGCGCGGCCAGCGTCGCCGACTTGTAGTCGAGCACCTTGGGCTGGTCGATCTCGTAGACCACGGTGCCCACCGGCCAAGGCAACCGGTAGGCCCGCGAGTCCAGCCCAGAGGCCAGGATCACCACCTGCCGGATGCCGGCCTCGACCGACTCGGCGAAGAACCTGTCGAAGAAATGCGTGCGCACGGCCTGGTAGCTGAGCATGTTGGCGAAGAGTGCGGCGGCGTCCGGGTCGGCTTCGGCGATGCGGTCCTGCACTCCGTCCTCGAGAAAGCTCTCCCACATCCCCGGACCCGCGCCGCCGACCAGGATGCGCGCGTAGGGATCCCGGATCAGCGGATCGGCACTCTCGGTTTCCTTGGCGCGCGCGGCGGCCACCATCACCGCCGTGGAGCCCACGCTCGTGGCGATGTCCCAGGTGTCGTCATGGCTTCGCAGGCTGCTCATCGGATACTCCTCCAGGATTGTGAAGCCACCATGCTATCGAAAAGTTAGACAGGCTATCGGGTCGTGTGCCCGGCAACCGGCTGCGCCGTCCTGATCCGCAGACGGCTCATGAGGCATAGGGTCTTTTTTATGCCCATCGTCGCTGCCCGGACCTCTTATTTCGAGGCCGGCCTGGAAATCCTGGCCGACCGCGGCTTCGGGGGCCTCAAACTCGCCGAGGTGTGCAGCCGGCTGGGCGTGACGACGGGCTCGTTCTACCACTACTTCACCAACTGGAGCACCTACACCCGGGAACTGATCGGGTACTGGAAACGGGACCGCACCGACCGACTCCGGGAGATGTTCAGCCAGGAGGGCGACCCCCGCACACGGATGCAGTTGATCATCCGTCAGGTGCTGTCCCTGCCGCACAGCGCCGAGGCCGCCATCCGGGCCTGGAGTTCGGTCGATCCGGGGGTCCATGCGGTTCAGGCCGAGGTAGATCGCCAGCGGTTCCAGGTCTGCTACGACTACGCACTGGAGATCGTCAAGGACACCCGCCAAGCCGAGGTCTTCGCCTACTGGGCGGTCTACCTGCTGGTGGGCTACGAGCAGGCGATGCTGGAGCGCGACCCGCGGATCTACGAGTGGATCAGCAACCAGATGCTCGAACTGCTGGAATCCGGTCGTTTCGCCGGGGTACCGCCCGAGTGACCGGCCGCCCCGGGGTGGCCTGAACGCGCACGAACCATCCGGGCTCTACGATCCAGCCATGACCACCCCCGCCGAACTGATGCGGCGGGTCACCACCCGGATACGGCAGCGGGATCCGGAGGGTGAGGCCGCTCGACGGGCCTTTCGAGCGGCGATCTTCATCCCGATCGCCGCGGCGCTGGGTTTCGCGGTGGCCGGCGACACCCAGACACCGCTGTTCGCCCTCGTGGGTTCCATCGCCCTGCTCATCGCCGCGGACTTTCCCGGCACCGCCGCTACCCGGGCGATGGCCTACGCCATCCTGGCGGTCGTCGGAACGGTCCTGATCACCGTCGCCACCCTAGCCGCTCCACACCCACTGGTGGCTGTGCCGCTGTGCTTCGTCGTAGGCGCCCTGGTGGTCTTCCTCGGACTGCTCAGCGACGTGGTCGCGGCCGGACAGCGGGCAACGCTGATGACGTTCATCCTGCCGGTGTGCATCCGTCCGCCGGGCCCGCTCGGCGACCGGCTGTTCGGTTGGTTCATCGCGCTGGCGGTCTGCATACCCGCCGCGCTGGTTTTCCTGCCCCCGCGCCATCACAGCGAGCTGCGGCGCTGCTCAGCGCGAGTGTGCTCCGCGATCGCCGGCCGCATCGACGGCTCCACCCCGGCTACGGAGCTCACCGAGGCGATGAGCGCCCTGCAGAAGGCGTTCCTGGACAACGCGTTTCGGCCCGTTGCGCTCACCGCCGGCAGTCGCGCCCTGATCCGGGTGATCCCGAACCTGCAGTGGCTCAGCGACCGGGTGGACTCGGAAACCGCCCGGCTGCTGGGTCCGATGGCCGAATCGGGAGCCCGGCTGCTGCGCTGCTGCGCCGACGCGCTGTCCCGGCCGGAACGGGGCGGGGCCAGCGCCGAACTGAACGCCGCGTACGCAGAGCACCGGGCGACGTCGATGCGCCGCTACCACCAGAACATCGAGGACATCCTCGCCGAGCCCGATGACGCCTCGGCAGTGGAGCTGGGACGGATGCTGTTCAGCCGACGCATCATGAGCGCCGCAATCGGGCTGACCGGCAGCAGCATCGCCTACGCCGCCGAGGCCGACGGCAGGCCGGTGTGGGCCAAACTGCTCGGTCTGCGGCTGCCCGAGACCGGGGTGGCCGATCAGGTGCCGACCAAGCGCAGCGCCTTCGCCGCACTCGGCGGCTATCTCAGCACCCGGTCCATCACCGTGCTCAACAGCCTGCGCACCGGACTGGCCCTGGCCCTCGCGGTCACGGTCACCTTCGTCTTCCCGGTCCCCAACGCCCCCTGGGTGGTGCTGGGCGCGCTGTCGGTGCTGCGCAGCAGTGCCGCCACGACCGGGACCACGGCCGTCCGGGCGGTGACCGGCACCACCGTCGGAATCGTGATCGGCGCACTGGTCATCGGCGTCTTCGGGGTCGATCCGCCGGTGTTGTGGACGCTTCTGCCCGTGGTGGCCTTCGGCTCCAGCTACGTCTCACGGGTCGGCTCGTTCACCGCGGGCCAGGCGATGTTCACCATGATGGTGCTCATCGTGTTCAACCTGATGAGCCCCATCGGCTGGACGATAGGTTTCGCCCGGCTCGAGGACATCCTGGTCGGTGCATCGGTCGGCTTGATGGTTTCGGTGCTGCTGTGGCCGAGGGGCGGGGCGGCAGCGGTGCAGCGGGCGATCGACGACGCGCTCGCCGTCGGCTCGCGCTACCTGACCGCCGCGGTCAACCGGGTCACCCGGGGAGCCTCCGAACAGGCCAACGACGCGGTGATCGCATTGCACCGGGAGACGCTCGTGGCGGTGCGGACCTACGGGGACGCCGTTCGCGACTACCTGTCGGAGAACGGCGGGGCGATCGACACCGCGATGCTCGACACCACCAACCGGATACCCCGGCTGCGCACCGCCGGGGACCACATCACCGACATCGTGCCACCGCCACTGGGCACCTACCCGCAAGCCCGCCGGGTGCTGGAGAGACACACCGCCGCGATGTGCGCCCGCCTCGAGGGCGGCCCTGCAGGCACTCCGCTGTCGGCGATCAGCGACGAGTTCATCCCCGCCCTGCGGGCCGATGCGGGCACCGGGGAACTGGCCGCGGCGGCGGCCTTACCGTTGGTGACCGCGGCCGCCAACGTCGGGGAACTCGAGGTGCTCTACCCGGCCCTGTCGGCCGAACCGGCGACGCTGTGAACACAGCGGGTTGTGCGACCCGAACCGGATCAACCCGATAGGGATCAGCCCAGAACGGCCTGTGCCACCTCGCGGGCCTCCACGGCACCCGCCGTGGCCAGAACCGCCTCCGCGGCGTCCCGGCACTGCTGCAATGTCACCGACGCCAGCTTGGCGCCCACCAGGCCGACCGCCGAGGCGGCCGCCGACAGCGACGTCACCCCCAATCCGGTCAGCACACAGGCCAGCAGCGGGTCGGCGGCCGCCTCGCCGCAGACACCCACCGGCTTACCGATGGCCTGTCCGGCCCGGGCGGTCTTGGCCACCAGGGCGATGACGCCGGGCTGCCACGGGTCGGTCAGGGTGGCCAGGTCCGAGGACATCCGGTCGGCGGCCATCGTGTACTGGGCCAGGTCGTTGGTCCCGATGGAGAGGAACTCCACATGCTGCAGGATCTTGTCGGCAAGCAGCGCAGCGGCGGGTACCTCGATCATGACCCCCGGGTGCAGGGAGCGCTCGCGGGCAAGATCGGCGAAGCGCAGGGCCTCCTCGGCGGTGGCGATCATCGGCGCCATCACCCACGGGGCGCTGCCGGTCCGGGCGGCCGCCGCGGCGATGGCGTCGAGTTGGCGAGCCACGAGTTCGGCGTTGTTGCGGGCGATCCGGAAGCCCCGCACTCCCAGAGCGGGGTTGGCTTCCTGGGGGGTGTTGACGAACTTCAGCGGTTTGTCCGATCCGGCGTCTAGGGTCCGGATGACCACTTTCTGGCCCGGGAAGGCCTCCAGCACCTCGGCGTAGATCGCCGCCTGTTCCTCGACGCTCGGTTCACTGTCGCGGTCCAGGAAGCACAGCTCGGTGCGGAACAACCCGACTCCCTCGACCGGAGCCTGCCGCGCGGCCCGGGCCGCCGAGCCGTCGGCGACATTGGCCAGGATCGACACCTGATGGCCGTCGGCCGTGGCACCCGGTCCGCTCCAGCTCGCCACCGAGGCCGCCGCGGCATCGGCCGCGGCCACCGCGGAGGCGGCCTCGGCCCGGTCGGGATCCACCGTCACAGTGCCGCGGGTTCCGTCGAGCAGCACCATGGTGCCGGCCGGCACGGCATCGAGGCCGGCCACCGCGACCACGCACGGGATGCCGAGCTGGCGGGCGATGATCGCGGTGTGACTGGTTGGACCGCCGAGGGTGGTGGCCAGGCCGACGACGCGGTGCGGGTCCAGACCGGCGGTGTCGGCCGGGGCGAGATCCTCGGCGCACAGGATGGACGGCTCGGAGGGCACCGGGACACCAGGCTCTGGCAGACCGGCGAGCTCGGCCACCACCCGGTCCCGGATGTCTTTGAGATCGGTCACCCGCTCGGCCATCAGACCGCCCATCTTGGTGAACATCTCGATGAACTGGGTGGCCGCTGCCATCGTCGCGCGCACCGCCGGCATGCCGGCGTTGATCGCCTTCTCGGCCGCCCCGAGCCAGGCCCGGTCCTGCGCGAGCTGAGCAGTCGCACCGAGCACCTCCGAGGCGGCGCCGGTCGCCGCCGCGGCGCGGTCGCGCAGCCGCTGGGCCACCGCGGCGGCCGCCGCACCGAACCGTGCCGCCTCGGCGGGGCGATCAGCCTCGGACAGCTCGCCACCCGGGTCGATGTCCTCGAGGGTGGGCAACCGGTTGGCGCGGATGACTGGGGCGAACCGCACGCCCGGGACGACGGGAACTCCGGTCAGCACCGGAGCAAGAGAAGCGGACATGAAGTGGATTACAACAAACCGTTGACACCGCCACAGGGGTGGCGGTAAAACAACATATATCCACACAATATTGGTACAAAACCACACCTCCGGAGTGTCGTGTATCCCGAAGAACGCCAGCAGGCCATCGCCGCCCGGGTGACCTCGCAGGGTCGGGCGTCGGTCGCCGAACTGGCGCAGGTCTACGCCGTCACCACCGAAACCGTTCGCCGCGATCTGGCGGTCCTGGACCGCGCCGGGGTGCTGCGCCGGGTGCACGGCGGGGCGGTGCCGGCGCGGGCGCTGCACCTGGTCGAACCCAGCGTCGACCAGCGGGAGTCGACCCGTGCGGGCCCAAAGCAGGCGATCGCCCGCGCGGCCGCCGAGTTCATCCCGCAGTCCGGATCCAGCGTGCTGTTCGACGCCGGAACCACCACCGCCCGGGTGGCGGCGCTGCTGCCCTCCGACCGAGACCTGCTGGTGGTGACCAACTCGGTGCCGATCGCCGCGCGGGCGGCGACCTCGGGTCGGGTCTCGTGGCAGTTGCTCGGGGGCCGGGTGCGGGGACTGACCGGGGCCGCGGTCGGCGAACAGGCGGTTCGGACACTGGAGTCACTGCGCATCGACGTCGCCTTCATCGGCGCCAACGGGATCACCATCCGGCATGGTCTGTCCACGCCCGACCCGGACGAGGCGGCGGTCAAACACGCCATGGTCGGCTGCGCGAATTTCGTCGTGGTGGTGGCCGACTCCTCGAAGATCGGCCACGAGGACCTGGTCAGCTTCGCCCCGATCGACGCCATCGACGTCCTGGTGACCGACGCCGAACTGCGCCCCGCCGACCGCACCGCGCTCACCGAACGCGGTGTGGAGGTCATCATCACCCGGGAGCGCCCGTGATCGCCCCCATGATCGTCACCGTCACGCCCAACCCGAGCATCGACCGCACGGTGAGCCTGCCGGATCGGCTGGTGCGCGGGGCCGTCCTGAGAGTGACCTCGGTGTCCTCCGAGCCGGGCGGAAAGGGCGTCAACGTCGCCCGTGCCCTGACCCTGGCCGGGCTCGGCACGGTGGCGGTGCTGCCCGCCGCCGAGCACGATCCGTTCCTGGCCGGCCTGCGGTCCATCGGCGTCGCCTTCCACGCTGTCGGGGTCGCGGGAACGGTACGCACCAATCTCACCGTGACCGAACCCGACGGGACCACGACGAAAATCAACGAGCCCGGCGCGGCCCTGACCCTCGCCGAGGCCGGGCACCTGGCCCGCGCGGTCACCGATCACGCCCGTTCGGCGCGCTGGGTGGTGCTGTCCGGGTCGCTGCCTCCCGGGCTCCCCGACTCCTGGTACGCCGATATGGTGGCCGCCCTGCGACCGCTCGGCTGCAAGATCGCCGTCGACACCTCCGATACCCCCCTGGCCGTGCTCGCCGCCGATTTACACCGCGCTGCACCGGATCTGCTCAAACCCAACGCCGAGGAACTCGCCGGACTGGCCGGAGTCAGCCCGGAGGCACTGGAGGGCGCCGTGCGCCGCGGCGATGCCGCACCCGTGGTCGGGGCGGCACGCCGGTTGACCGACCGCGGCGTGGGCGCGGTGCTGGCCACCCTGGGCGCGGCCGGGGCGGTGTTGGTCGACGCCGAAGGTACCTGGCTGGCGACCCCGCCGCCGATCCGCCCGCGCAGCACCGTCGGGGCCGGCGACTCGTCGCTGGCCGGCTATGTGCGCGCCGATGTGGAAGGCGCGGACGCCCCGGCTCGGCTGCTGATGGCGGTCGCCTACGGTGGCGCCGCCGCTGCGCTGCCTGGTTCGGCCCTGCCCACCCCCGCGCAGATCAATCTCGACGACGTGAGCCTCACGCCGATCCTTGCCGATCCCCGACCCGAAGGCGAGAAATGACCAATCCGACGGGCAGTGCTCCCCAGATCATCGGCACCGAATTGGTGCTGCTCGACGAGGCCGGCGGCGCCGACAAGGAAGCGGTGATCCGGAAGTTGGCCGGGCTGCTGGCCGAGGACGGTCGGGCCGAGGACGGCGCCGCCGTGGCGCAGGCCGCACTGGCCCGGGAAGCGCAGTCGGCGACGGGATTGCCGGGCGGGATCGCCATCCCGCACTGCCGGTCGGCACAGGTTCGTCAGGCCTCCATCGGGTTCGCCAGGCTGGCGCCCCCGGTCGATTTCGGCGCGCCGGACGGTCCGGCGGACCTGGTGTTCCTGATCGCCGCCCCGGAGGGCGCCGGATCCGAACACATGAAGCTTCTGTCCAGCCTGGCCCGTGCCCTGGTACGGCCGGACTTCGTGCAGTCGCTGCGGCAGGCACGCACCCCCGACGACGTCGTCGCGCTCGTCGACGGGGTGGCCGGCCAGACTCCCGCGGCGGCCGGGCAACCGACCCCGGGCGGGGCCAAGAAAATCGTCGCGATCACCGCCTGCCCGA
>JAGQTQ010000120.1:0-15396 GCA_020438905.1 Mycobacterium sp. | reverse complement strand
CCTACATGGCCGCCGACGCGCTCAAACTGGCCGGAGAACGCGCCGGGGTGCAGATCAGCGTGGAGACCCAGGGCTCATCGGGCAGCACCCCGCTGAGCGCCGGGACGATCGCCGGGGCCGACGCCGTCATCTTCGCCACCGACGTCGGGGTCAAGGACCGCCGGCGCTTCGCCGGGAAACCGGTGATCGCCTCGGGAGTCAAACGCGCCATCAACGAACCGGACACCATGATCGCCGAGGCGGTGGCCGCGGCGGACGATCCCGGCGCGGCGCGGGTCGAGGGCACCGCGGCCGCCGAAGGGGCGGGGTCCGCCCCGACGGGAACCCTGGGCTGGGGCACCCGTCTTCGGCAGATCCTGCTGACCGGCGTCAGCTACATGATTCCGTTCGTCGCCGCCGGCGGCCTGCTGATCGCATTGGGCTTCCTGCTGGCCGGCTACGGTATCGCCGACACGCCGCAGGGCGCCTCGGACTCACTGGCCCACACCATCGCCACCGGCAACTCGCTGACCGACCTTCCCAGCGGCGGCCTCACCCAGTATCTGGGCGCGGTGCTGTTCACCCTCGGCGGCCTGGCGTTCGGCTTCCTGGTGCCCGCCCTGTCCGGGTACATCGCGTTCGCGATCGCCGACCGGCCGGGGCTGGCACCCGGGTTCACCGCCGGCGCGGTGGCCGTCATGGTCGGAGCGGGTTTCATCGGCGGCATCGTCGGCGGTCTGATCGCCGGCTTCGCTGCGCTGTGGATCAGCCGCTGGGCGGTGCCCCAGTGGTTCCGCGGCCTGATGCCCGTGGTGGTGATTCCACTGCTGGCCTCGCTGATCGTGGGCCTGCTGATGTTCCTGCTGCTGGGCCGACCGCTGGCCGCGATCACCTCGGGTCTGACCAACTGGCTCGGCGGGCTCTCCGGCGGGTCGGTGTTGATCCTCGGGATCATCCTCGGCCTGATGATGTGTTTCGACCTGGGCGGGCCGGTGAACAAGGCCGCCTACGCCTTTGCCACCGCGGGCCTCAACATCGCCGAACCGGCGTCATTGCGGATCATGGCGGCGGTCATGGCCGCCGGGATGGTGCCCCCGTTGGCGATGGCGCTGGCCACCACGCTGCGCCCCCGTCTGTTCAGTGAGCCCGAACGGGAGAACGGACGGGCGGCCTGGCTGCTGGGGGCGTCGTTCATCTCCGAGGGCGCGATCCCGTTCGCCGCGGCCGACCCGTTCCGGGTGATCCCGTCGATGATGGCCGGCGGTGCGGTCACCGGCGCGCTGATCATGGCCTTCGACGTGACGCTGAAGGCCCCGCACGGCGGGATCTTCGTATTCTTCGCGATCGGCAAGCTGGCCTGGTTCCTCATCGCCCTGGCCGCGGGCACCATCGTGGGCGCGGTGGCCGTCATCGCGGCCAAGCAACTCACCGGGGTACGGCCCGAGGCATCGTCGCCTTCATCGGAAAGGGCCGTAACGGCCTAGAACATCGAGTAGACATTCTCTATCGTCGATCCCGGTCCCCGTCGCCGATCGCGGCGCACAACGAAGGAGTCACCCATGCCCAGTAAGACCGTCATCGTCGGTTCGGCGGTCGGACTGCACGCCCGCCCCGCCGCCGTCATCGCCGAGGCCGTGGTCAACGCCGGCGTCCCGGTCACTCTCTCCCTCGACGGCGCCGAGCCGGTGGACGCCGGATCGGCGCTGATGATCATGACCTTGGGCGCGGGCAACGGCGCGCAGGTGACCGTGGCCGCCGACGACCAGGCCGTGGTCGACGCCATCGCCGCGCTGGTCGAGAAGGACCTCGACGCCTGAGCCGCCGGCCCGAATCCGGGCTGGCTCGGGATCAGCCGAGGCCCTTGAGCATCAGGTTCCAGTAGAGCGCCGGTAGCCCGTACTTCTTGAGGTACCAGTACGCCCGGTGCGGTTTGGTCGAATCGACCACCGGCAGGGTGGGCGTGATGTTGAAGTCGTAGTCGAACTCCGCCATCAGCATCTCTTGGGAGGACGTCACGATCGGACACGACGAGTACCCGTCGTACTTCGCCTCCGGCTGGCGGCCCTTGAAATAGGCGTCGATATTGGCCACCACCACCGGCGCCTGTTTGCGGATCGCCGCCCCAGTCTTGCCGTTGGGGGTCGAACCGGCGTCACCGAGGGCGAAGACGTTCGGGTAGCGCACATGGGCCATGGTGAACTTGTCCACCTCGACATAGCCGTTGTCGTCGCCAGTGGACAGGACGCTGGATTTGACCCAGTCCGGCGCCGACTGCCGGGGCACCGCGTGCAGCATGTCGTACGGCAGCGTGGTGTCGGTTCCACCCTCACCCACCGCGGTCACCGTGACCTTGCGGGAGTCGGCGTCGACGGAGGTGATCTCCGACATGGTGTGCAACTGGATGCCGTAGTCGGAGATCACCCGATCGAGGCTGTTGGCGATCGGTGCAATGCCGAAGATGCGCGGCGTCGGCACCACCAGATGGATGTCGATGTCGTTGAGAACGCCCTGGCTGCGCCAGTAATCCGCCGCCAGGTAGGCGATCTTCTGCGGAGCCCCGCCACACTTGATCGGGCCGGACGGCATCATGAACACCGCCGAGCCCGAGCGCGTCCGCTGGATCACCTCCCAGGTCTTGGGCGCCAGGTCGAACCGATAGTTCGATGAGACCAACTCCGTCCCAATGGCCTGCTCCAGGCCCTCGGTGCGGTTCCAGTCCAGTTGGATGCCCGGGCACACCACCAGCGCGTCGTACTCATAGGTCGACCCGTCCGAACAACTGACGGTGTTGGCATCCGGGTCGAACGCGCCGGCCGACTTGCGGATCCAGGTCACTCCCTCTGGCATCACCCGTGCCTCGGGGCGGGCGGAGGCCGAGGCCTTGGCCTGGCCGCCGCCCACCAGCGTCCACAACGGTTGGTAGTAGTGCTGGTCCGAGGGCTCGATCACCGCGATACCGGAATAGCCCTTGCGCCGGAGTCGGGCCGCGACCGTGATCCCGGCGGTTCCCCCGCCGACGATGACGATGTGATGTTTCGCGGTGACGGTCATTCGGTTACCCCGTTTCTGGGTTTCAGGCGTTCTGCGTTTCAGGCGTTCTGGGTTTCAGGCGTTCTGGGTCGCTTCGTCCCAGGCGTTGTACCCGCCCAGGACGTCGCTGACGTCGTCGAAACCATTCTGGCGCAACAGGCTGGCCGCGACCGAGGAGCGGTACCCGCCGGCGCAGTAGACCACCGTCGGACGGCGTGGGTCCAGTTCCGCGATCCGGTCCGGCAGCTGGCCCACCGGGATGTTCACCGCGTCGGCGATCATCCCGCCGGCCGCCTCACCCGGGTTGCGCACATCGACGAGTTGCAACTCCGGCACGTCGGCGATGCGCTCGTCGAGGGCATTGGTGGTCAGCCGCGAGGCCACCTCGACGTCGCGCTGGTTCTCGAACATCACCGCGTACGGATCCTTGAGGTAGCCGATGACCCGGTCGAACCCGATGCGCGCCAGGCGGTTCTTACCCTCGAGTTCACGCTCGGGGTCGGTCATCAGCACGATGTCGACGTCGGGCTTGATGACCGAACCGGCGAACTCGGCGTAACGGCCCTCCAGCCCGATGTTGATCGCAGCCTTGAAGTGCCCCGTGGCGAACTCCTCGGGAAGCCGACCGTCGACCAGGATCGCCCCGTTCGCGAGAGCCTGCTTGACCTCGTCGTAGGTCATCGCGGGGGGCATCTGCGACTCGTCGAGCAGTTCACGGCCCTGGCGGTTGAGAATCGCGTTGTAGACGAAGTAGCCGGGCGCCGGCGGCTGCCCCTCGGTGACGAGGTCGAAGAAGACCTCCCTGGTCGAGGCCCGCAGCGCGTAGTTGGTCTTCTTCTGCTCCCCCATCGTCGACCACAGTTCGGTGGACAGGTTCTTGCCGCAGGCCGAACCCGCGCCGTGCGCCGGGTACACCCGCGTGGTGTCCGGCAGGGGCATCAGCTTGTTGTGCAGCGAGTCATAGAGCTTGGCGGCCAGCTCGTCGCGAGTAAAGCCGATCGAAGCCAGCAGGTCGGGCCGGCCGACGTCGCCGATGAACAGGGTGTCGCCGGTGAGGACGCCATAGGGAACGCTGTCCTCGGCATGCTCGTAGATGACGATGCTCATCGACTCCGGGGTGTGGCCGGGGGTGTGCAGGAACTGCAACTGGACCTCGCCGAGGGAGTACCGCTCGCCGTCTGCGACGGGCATGAAGTCGAACTCCGGCTCGGCCACCGAGGAGTAGACGATCTTGGCGCCGGTGGCTTCGGCCAGCTCCAGGTGACCGGAGATGAAGTCGGCGTGGAAATGGGTCTCGATGACCAGCTCGATGGTCATGCCGAGCTCCTTGGCATCGGCGATGTACTCGCTGACGTCGCGTTGGGGGTCGACGACCACGGCTCGTCCGGTGGTCTCGTCACCGATCAGGTACGACGCGTGCGACAGGCATTCCAGGTAGTACTGGTTGAACTTCATGGCTCCTCCTCGAAGGTGGTGATCTGTTGGGTGGGTCAGGGTTGGCTCGCGCGCGTCAGGAGAGGGTCAGGAACAGCTTTTCCAGCTCCTCCTCGGTCAAGGCCTTGCCTTCAGCGGGCTGGGTACCCGCCGCGCACTCGCGAAGCCCGCAGGCGACGAGCTTGAAACCGGCACGGTCGAGTGCCTTGGAGACCGCGGCGAGCTGAATCACCACGTCCTTGCAGTCCCTGCCCTGCTCGACCATGCCGATGACTCCGGCCAGCTGGCCCTGGGCACGGCGCAAACGGTTGAGAATCTCGGAGACGTTGCGTTCGTCGGCCAACATTGACTTCGCCTTCTTTCCGGTTCGCATACCACCAGGGGTATCCCTGCGGACCAGATTACATACCCCCGAGGGTATGCGCAAGGCGTTTGGGTTCGTCGTCCGGCGACCAAGGGGCGGCCGGAGTTCTCGCGGCTACAGCCACCAGCGCTCGAGCACGAGCGCCAAGCCGTCGTCACCATTCGGCGCGGTCACCTCGTCGGCGGCGGCGACGGCCTCCGGGTGCGCGTTGCCCATCGCCACCCCGTGACCGGCCCAACGCAGCATCGGCACGTCGTTCGGCATGTCCCCGAACGCGACGACGTCCTCGGCGCTGATCTCCCAGCGCCGGGCGACCTCGTCGACACCGACGGCCTTGCTGATGCCGATGGCGCTGATCTCGACCAGTCCGTCGTTGGTCGAGTAGGTGATATCGCCCAGGATGCCGATATGCCGCGCCAGCCTGGCGGCCAGTTCCGAACTGGGCATCCCGGTCTTGCGAACGAGCAGTTTGACCGCAGGCGCGCTCAGCAGATCCTCGTAGGACACCTCGGTGTTGTCCGGGTTGAGCCAGGCGTGCTCATAGCCGGGTGCGCTGACGAACTGGGGCGTGGCGGTGTCGTGGGCGCTGCGCCCGATCCGCTCCGCGGCCAGACCCGACCCCGGAACAACCCGCGCGGCGATCTCGGCGAGTTCGGTCAGCGTGTCGACCGGCAGTGTCCGCGCCGACACCACGCGGTCGTTCTCGGCGTCGTAGATCACCGCGCCGTTGGCACACACCGCCATCGGCGCGAATCCCAGTTCCTCGACCACCGGGGGTATCCAGCGAGGCGGCCGACCGGTGGCGAGCAGGAAGTGCGCCCCAGCGGCCACCGCGGCCCGAACCGCGTCGCGGGTACGCGCCGACACCCGTTCGTCGGGGTTGAGCAGCGTGCCATCGACATCGCTGGCGATCAGCGCGGGCAGCATCGGGACCGTTCCCCGGCCGCCACCACCGCGCCGCCACCCTCGGGGATCTCCTCCGACCCCTCATCGGTGATCCCGGTTCCGACCAGGCGGGTCGCGGCCGCGGCAGTCATCTCGATGGACCGGAAGCGCGGCTCCATCAACCCTTCGCCCCGCCGGGGGGTAACTGACGGCGAGCGGCCCGGGCGGCCATCTCGGCGGCTTCCAGCTCCGCGGCCCGAGCGGGCGTCGGCGCCCCGCCGCCGAGGCGATGTGGCACCCAGAACTCACCCGGCGGATAGGGGCCGTAGGTCTCCTGGACCGATTCCAGCAGGTGCTGCATCCGGCTGTGCAGCAGCGCGGTCAGCTCCGCGGGCGGCAACGTCGGCTGGATCGGTTCGCCGACGGCGATGGCGATCGGCACCTTGGGCCGCCACATCTTCTTCGGGTGGTCCTTGGTCCAGATTCGCTGGGCGCCCCAGACGATGTGCGGGATGATCGGCACGTCCGCCGCGATGGCCATCCGCGCCGCGCCGGATTTGAACTCCTTGAGTTCGAAGCTGCGGCTGATCGTCGCCTCGGGATACACCCCGACCAGCTCGCCGGCCTTGAGCGCCTGGACGGCGGCATCGAAAGAGGCCGCACCGGCCGCCCGGTCGACGGGGATATGGTTCAGCGCCCGCATGACCGGCCCGGTGAACTTGTGGTCGAACACCTCCTGTTTGGCCATGAACCGCACCAGCCGCCGCGGCCGTATCTGGCGGGCCGGCAGGCCGGCGAAAGTGAAATCGAGGTACCCGGTGTGGTTGATCGCCACCACCGCACCTCCGACGGCGGGCAGATTCTCCAGCCCGGTGATGGAGAACTTCAGGCCCTGGATCCGCCAGAGCAGTCGGACGCCCGCAATGACGGTCCCGTATGCAGGTTCCACAAGACCCAGCCTACCGGCAGGCGGCTAAGCTCATGGGCGTCTGCGTCACTCTTCGGAAGGGAATTCATGCAGGTCACCAGCATCGGACACGCGGGGTTCCGCATCGACACGCCAGCAGGCAGCGTGTTGTGCGACCCGTGGGTCAACCCCGCGTACTTCGGCTCGTGGTTCGTCTTCCCCGATAACAGCGGCCTTGACTGGGACGCCCTCGGCGATTGCGACTACCTCTATATCTCGCATCTGCACAAGGACCACTTCGATCCGCGGCTGCTGCGTGACCACGTCAGCAAGGACGCGGTCGTGCTGCTGCCGGACTTCCCGGTGCCCGACCTCAAGCGCGAACTGGAGACCCTCGGGTTCCATCGCTTCTACGAGACCACCGACTCGGTCAAGCACCGGGTCAGCGGCCCGAAGGGCGAACTCGAGGTGATGATCATCGCGCTGCGCGCGCCGGCCGACGGCCCGATCGGCGACTCCGGGATCGTCATCTCCGACGGCACCACGACGGTGTTCAACATGAACGACTCCCGGCCGCTGGGCCTGGACATGCTCGCCGAGTTCGGGCACATCGACGTGCACATGCCCCAGTACTCCGGGGCGATCTGGTACCCGATGGTCTACGACATGCCGGAGCGGGCCAAGGAGGCCTTCGCCACCCAGAAACGCCAGCGCGGCATGGACCGGTGCCGGCAATACATGGCCGATGTCGGTGCGACCTGGGTGATCCCGTCGGCCGGGCCGCCCTGTTTCCTCGATCCGGACTTGCGTGGCCTCAATGACGATCACGGCGACCCGGGCAACATCTTCCCCGACCAGATGGTCTTCCTGGAGCAGATGCGCATCCACGGCCACGAGGGCGGTCTGCTGATGATCCCCGGTTCGGTCGCCGAATTCACCGGCTCCCAACTGGATTCGCTGACCCATCCGCTTCCGGTCGATGACGTCGAACGAATCTTCACCACCGGCAAGGCCGATTACATCGCCGCCTACGCCGAGCGGATGGCACCGGTGCTGGCCGCCGAGAAGGCCGCCTGGGCGCCCGCCACCGGCGAGGCGCTGCTGGAACCGCTGCGCGCCCGCTTCGAGCCGATCATGCTCGCCAGCGATCAGATCTGCGACGGCATCGGCTATCCGGTGGAGTTGCGGATGGGGCCGGAGACGGTCGTGCTCGACTTTCCGAAACGAACCGTGCGCGAACCCGTTCCGGACGAGAAGTTCCGCTACGGCTTCGAGATCGCACCGGAATTGGTGCGAACGGTGTTGCGCGACAACGAACCGGATTGGGTCAACACCATCTTCCTGTCGACCCGGTTCAGGGCCTGGCGGGTCGGCGGTTACAACGAGTACCTCTACACCTTCTTCAAATGCCTCACCGACGAGCGAATCGCCTACGCGGACGGCTGGTTCGCCGAGGCGCACGATGACACCTCGACGGTCACCCTCGACGGCTGGGAGGTGCAGCGCCGATGCCCGCACCTCAAGGCCGACCTCTCCAGATTCGGCGTCGTCGAGGGAACCAAGCTCACCTGCAACCTGCACGGCTGGGAATGGGACCTGAAGTCCGGCCGCTGCCTGACCAGCCGGGGCCACGAGTTGCGCTGCTCGAAAAAGGCATGACCCGACCGCCGCGACAGTACTACGACGACGGACTGATCCAACTGGACCGGCGGGCGTTGACGTTGCGGCGATACCACTTTCCCTCGGGCACCGCCAAAGTGATTCCGCTGCAGCGGATCCGGGGTTTCGAGGCTGAACCGCTGGGGCTGTGGATGCAGCGATTCCGCATCTGGGGCAGTTCGGACCTTCGCCGCTGGCTGCCACTGGACGTCAACCGACCGATGAAGTCCACCCTGGTCACCCTCGACGTGCCGGGGACCTGGCCGAGCCCGGCCTTCACCCCGGCCGAACCGGACGAGTTCCTGACAATGCTGCGGGAACTGCTCGGCCGGTAGCGGTTTCAGGGCTACCGGGTTTCAGGGCTACCGGGTTTCAGGGTTCCCAGACCAGCTGGCGCAGTTCGGAGAAGTCCTCGCCGGCGCCGGTGTCGTAGACCCGCACGATCGCCTCGTCACCGGGTTGCAGGTAGGTCGACGCCCCGTAGGGGGTGTAGCGGGTCGCCCCGATCCCGATCAGGACGTTCTGCGGGTGGCCCGCGGCCACCATCAGCGCGCCGACGTCCTCCAAGGGGGTGTCCGGCGAGCCCTTCTGGTTGGCCAACCGCTCGCTGATCCAGTCCAGCAGCACCTCGCCGTAGTAGGAGTAGCCCAGCAGCGGGCTGTCCACGCCGTACTCGTGGTGGCGCCCGTCGGCGGTGCGCAGGTGACACAGCAGCCGCAGGGTGGCGGTCGGCCCGTCCGGTGTCAGGTCGTGTGCCTCGAAGAACTCCCGGGCGACGCCCTTGGAGGCTGGACCCCAGTTCTTCTTGTAGCTGATCTTCGGTGCGCCGGGACGCCGGATCGAGCAGTCGTTGAACGCGCCGAGCGCAAACGGCCGCAGGGTGACGACGGTGTCGCCCGCCCACACGACCTCACAGGCCAAGCCGACCTCGGGCTCGATCTGCAGATTCAGCGGGCCGTCGTCCGCTCCGGGCATCGGCACGATCAACGCGTCGTTGGACAGCGGGAACTCACCGAGGAAGCTGTGGTGACCCGGGACGTACCACGGGAAGATTCCCTTGGGGGCGGGGTGACCGGCGGGACCCGCGCTGGCGACATTGGTGAAATCGACCGCCTCGCCGGCTTGTTCGAGATGGCCGGCGAAATTGCCGGCCACTCCCAGACCGAACCAGCCCCGGAGGTCCTCGAGTTCGAGTTCGATCACGACTCGAGCACCTCCGCCCCCACGAAGGGAACCAGCGCGGCCGGCACCCGCACGCTTCCGTCGGGTAGCTGATGGTTCTCCAGGATCGCGACCAGCCATCGGGTCGTGGCCAGGGTGCCGTTGAGCGTCGCGGCGATCTGGGGCTTTCCGTTGTCGTCGCGATAGCGGGTGGCCAGCCTACGGGCCTGGAAGGTGGTGCAGTTCGACGTCGAGGTCAGTTCCCGATACGCCTGCTGGGTGGGCACCCAGGCTTCGCAGTCGTACTTGCGGGCCGCCGAGGACCCCAGGTCCCCTGCGGCGACGTCGATGACGCGATAGGGGACCTCGATGAGTTCGAGCATCTGGCGCTGCCAGCCCAGCAGTCGCCGATGTTCGGCTTCGGCCTCCTCGGGGCGGCAGTAGACGAACGCCTCCACCTTGTCGAACTGGTGCACCCGGATGATGCCGCGGGTGTCCTTGCCGTAGCTGCCCGCCTCCCGCCGAAAACACGACGACCACCCGGCGTAGCGCCGTGGCCCGGTGGAGAGATCGAGAATCTCCCCGGAGTGGTAGCCGGCCAGCGGGACTTCGGAGGTGCCGACGAGGTAGAGGTCATCGGACTCGATCCGGTAGATCTCCTCGGCGTGCGAACCGAGAAACCCGGTGCCGCCCATCACTTCGGGGCGCACCAGCACCGGCGGAATCATCAGCGTGAAGCCGTTGTCCCCGGCCAGTCGCACGGCAAGCTGCAGCAGGCCCAACTGCATCAGGGCGCCGCGGCCGGTGAGGAAATAGAACCTCGACCCGGACACCTTCGCACCGCGTTCCATGTCGATCAGGCCGAGCGTCTCGCCCAAGTCGAGGTGGTCGCGGGGGTTCTCGATCGCCGGGGGCTCGCCGACGACGTCCAGCACCACGTAGTCGTCCTCACCGCCGGCCGGCACGCCCGCCAGGATCAGGTTGGGGATCGCCAGGTGCGCGGTGGTGAACGACTCCTCGGCGGCGACCTGGCGGGCCTCTGCCTCCTTGACCTCCGCGGCGAGTTGTTTGGCGCGTTCCAGCAGCGCCGGGCGATCCGCCGGCGCCGCCGAGCCGACGGCCTTGCTGGCGGCCTTCTGCTCGGCACGCAGGGAGTCGGCGGCGGAGATGGTCGCGCGGCGGGCGATATCGGCTTCCAGCAGAGCATCCACCAGTGCGGGGTTCTCACCGCGGCTCAGCTGTGACCGGCGCACCGCGTCCGGGTCCTCGCGCAGCACTTTCAGGTCGATCACGTCCTGCACCCTACTTTCGTCCGCTCCGGCCAGTATCCGGCACCTCCGGGAGAGCTCCGCAGCACGACCACGTAACACTCGCTCCACATCACTTGGCAGACCGCCGCGCCGACCTGCCACAATGGTGTCAATGGTGCAGTTATCCGAGCGTGCGGCGGTCGAGGAACCCGACCCCGCGGCGCAACCCCGAGGCCGGTTCGGCGCGCTCAAGGCGAAGTCGACCCGGCGCGTTCTGCTGTTGACCGCTCTGGGTGGTCTGCTGATCGCCGGGGTGGTGACCGCGTTGCCGATCAACGTTCCCAATCGCCTGGGCGTCGCCACCACGCCGGAGAAGATCGGCCCGATGGGTGGCTCGGCCTTTGCCGACGCCAAGCGGGGCGACTGCCTGAACTGGCCCGACAACGCACCGGACGCGGCCACGATCGTCGACTGCGCCGGCGAGCACCGCTTCGAGGTAGCCGAGGCCGTGGACATGAGCGTCTATCCGGGAGTGGAATACGGCCCAGATGCCGACCCGCCCACCCCGGCACGCATCCAGCAGATCAGCTCCACACAGTGCGAGCCCGCCGTGGAGCGCTACCTGGGCCGCAAGTTCGATCCCAACAGCCGATTCAGCATCAGCCTGTTGTGGGCGGGCGACAGGGCCTGGAAGCAGTCCGGCGAGCGCCGAATGCTCTGCGGACTGCAACTGCCCGGCCCCGGTAACCAACAGCTGCTGTTCACGGGCAGGGTGGCCGACACCGACCAGTCCAAAGTCTGGCCGGCCGGGACCTGCCTGGGGATCGACCCGGCGACCAACCAGCCCAATGACGCCCCGGTGGACTGCTCGGCCCCGCACGCGATGGAGGTCACCGGAGCGGTCAACCTCGGCGAGAAGTTCCCCGACGGACTGCCCGCGGAAGGCGATCAGGACGCCTTCATCAAGGAGGTGTGCACCTCGCTGACAGACGGCTATCTCGCGCCCGTCGAGTTGCGCGACACCACGCTGACCCTGATCTACAGCACCGTCTCCCTGCCCAGTTGGACCGCCGGCAGCCGTCAGGTGTCGTGCAGCATCGGGGCAACTCTGGGCAACGGTGGCTGGGCGACTCTGATCAACAGCGCAAAGGGTCCGTTGCTGATCAACGGCCAGCCTCCGGTTCCCCCACCGGCGATCCCCGAGGAGCGGCTGAACCTGCCGCTGCCGCCACTGTCGCCGTCGCGGCCCGGCTAGTGCCGGTTCGGATGGATCCGGAGCGCTTCGAGGAACTGGTGGCCGACGCGCTCGACCTGATCCCCCCGGATCTGGCCCGGGCCATCGACAACGTGGTGGTTCTGGTCGCGGACCGCAATCCCGAGGAACCGGATCTGCTGGGGCTCTACGAGGGTGTGGCGCTCACCGAACGCGATGGGGCCTACGCCGGCTCACTTCCGGATGCCATCACGATCTACCGCGAGAGCCTGCTCGAGGTCTGCGAGACCGAGGACGAGGTCGTCGAGGAGGTGGCGATCACCGTCGTCCACGAGATCGCCCATCACTTCGGGATCGACGACGATCGACTTCACGAACTCGGCTGGCAGTGAGACTTTGGGCCGGGAGATGCCGAACCGGGGTCAGCGGGCCGGGTCGCCGGTCCACTGAAAGCTGTTGACGTATTTGCCCAGGTCCATCGCCAGTTCGAGGTTCGCCCCCGACGGCGGCCCGGGACCGAAGTCCGGCCCGAAGGCGCGGTAGGGCCCGGTGGCGAAGGCGATGAGGGCGATGTCGTTCTTCACCGCCGCCATGACCAGGATGCGAATCCGCGAATACCGCGCGCTGGAACTCTGCGGCCAGGAATCGGCGACCTCCCCGTAGCCGGGCTGGTAGCCGACCATCGCGTTGGGGATCTCGTAATCGACCTTGGCGTTGGGGTGGGTTCGCCGGATGGCCGCCTTGACGATGTCGCGTGGCGACCGGCCGTTGGCGGGTTCGGAGAACAACTGCATGACCCCGCCGTCGCCTCCGGTGTAGGTCGCGGTGACCCCGGACGGCGCGGTGGCGATCGTGTAGGCCGAACCGGGCGCGGGATAGGCCACCGAGAATCCCGGCGCGGTGAAGCGCGGCAAGGCCATCACCGGTGTCCCGGTCGGCGGCCGCCCGCAGTCCGGCGGACACATGTAGTGGGCGATCTTCGGGGTGAGCCACAAGGTCAGGCCGGCCACCACCACCGCCGCGGACATCACCACGGCCCCCCAGCGGGTCAGCAGCCAGCTGAACCGGGGCCGGCGGATGGTCGGCGCCAGGTAGTCGGCGACCGGGACCGCGAAGCCGGGATAGGCCCGCTCTGCCGTCGGCTCGTCCGGCCCGGTCCGGCTCTCGACGGGCTCGGGCCGGGATTCCCGGCGGGCACGACGAGACCGACGACTCGAGGCCCGCGCAGCCACCCCGCAGGCCGGGCAGAACGCCATGTCCGGAACCACCATCTCGCAGTACTCACACAGGATGGGTTCGTCGGCGCGGTTGGGGTCATGTGCCTCGTGTAGCAGCCCCAGCTGCATGGCGATACGCAGCGCGACCAGGACGACCACGGCCATCAACAGGTGCACCGTGGCGATCCAGAACTGTTCGATCGCGAGGATGTCCACCACTCCGAGTGCGGTGTGGGCCACCAGGGCCAGACCGGCGAGCAAGGCCAGGGCGAGCCGCACCCGGCGGGGATGGTCCTTGGTGCGGTCGGGGCCCGGGTGGTCGAACCACAGCAGCATCCCCACCATGCCGCCGGCCCCAGCGGCGGTCACCGGGATGGTCAGGGCGCACAGCAGCGCTTCGACCAACAGCCCGCCCAGCGGGCGGTTGTTGACAACCAAACCCGCGGCGAACTGAGGAGCCAGCCGGGTGAGGGTGGCGGTGGCGCTGAACGCCAGTGCACCCATCGCGCCGATGGCGAACCCGTCCAGCGTCTCACCCGGTGCCCGGCGCAGCAGGCGCGCCACGATGACCGGCACGATCATCAGGAGCATGCCCGCCACCGGTATCGCGAAACCGGCGCCCACCACATGGTGGAAGGCGAACCCGACCCCCATCGGTACGCCGTAGGAATTGGCGACCAGACCTCCGCCGACCACCACCCAGGCCACCCCGAGCACCGCGCCGAACACCGCGGCCAGCACCAGCAGCGGACGGTAGGCGCCGATGGCCAAACCGGTCGACCGCAGATAGAGGAAGAACAGCAGTGGCAGGCCCAGTGCGGAGGTGGTGATACCCGCCGCCGGCATGTGCAACAGCACGAAGCCGAGCAGAGCCGCCGACCCGAGCAGCAGAACGATCAGAAACGGCCGACGGGAGCGCCCCGGTAACTGCGGGAAAAGGCTGCTGAGCAGGTGGGGGCGCAACACCCCCTCCGAGGGCGAGGCTCCGAACGTCTTCAGCCGCAACCACTGCGTCCGCTCCGGGGCCGGCGCGGTCAGGTGGCAACCGCAGCACCCGCAGAAGTTCCCGTCCGGGACCTCGCTGGCGCACCGGGGACATTCGACCTCGGGCACTACCGCGGCACTGGTCATGGCAGCCGACTCTGCAGGATCAGGATGTCGCGGACCAGATTGTCGATATTCGGGGAGCCCAACCCGGTCACCAGGTCGTAGCCGGGACCCGCGTAGGCCACCGCATTGCCCCCGAGGACGATGTCGTGGAACGCCGGCAACCGGGCACCCCGGGAGATGCTGTACAGCAGCGGGTTGAGGTCGCCGATCAGCCGACCCCCGTTCTCGACGAGGTACTGGTTCATCAATGCCGTTGCGCCCGCCCAGATCGGCGCGGCCAGCGAGGTGCCGCCGCCCACGACGAACTGCCGGTCGAACACGATCTGCACCCCGGTGAACGGGTCGGCGACCGCGGAGATGTCAGGGGTGAGCCGTTGCCCCTCCCCGCCTTCGGACACCTGTAGGTCGCTCTGCCAGGCCGGCCGGTCGAACAGCGCCGAGATGCCGCCGGCCGAGCCCTGCGACAGCGGCCCGTCGAACCAGGCCTGCTCGGCCAGCCAGCCGCCGGCCGAATCGGTGGACAGGGTGGTGCCCCCGACATTGACCATCTCCGGCATCGATGCCACCGCATCCAGGCCGATGTCGTTGGTGCTCGGCGGGGTGGACCATTCCTGGCCGCCCTTGCACTCGAGACCGGCGAGGTCACCGCTGGCGTCGAAGGCTGTGGTGCCGTTGGCCTGCGCCTTGGACAGGGCCGAGCGGACCGGAACCAGATCGGCGGCGGTGATCAGCTTGTCGCAGCCCCAGCCGATGGAGAAACTCCAGACTGCGCCGGGGTAGCGGCGGTCGGCGTCCTCCATCATCGCCGCGATCTTCTCGTAGGCCCCTTGACCCTCGACCGTCGAGTTGGCGTTGACGAGGACCTTCTTCGCGTCGGGCGCCATGGCGTGCGCCGCCTGCAGATCCATCGAGGCCTCGCCCCGGCGGGCCGTCGGCTGCCCGCCGACCACGTCCGGGGTGAACTGGGGCAGATTGAACGACGAGGCGAACAGGTCCAGGTCGGTCTGGTCGAAGCCGTCGAAGGCGAACACCACCACGGTGCGCCCCTTGCCGGTGTATCCGGCGTCGAGCAACGGCTGGGCGTTGTAGGTCCGCAGCAGCGCGCTGGGGGTCAGTCCCTGATCGGGCACCTCGGTGGGCACTATCCAGGGCCGGGCCTCACGGTGCGGGGTGTAGCTGAGGATGCG
>JAGQTQ010000119.1 GCA_020438905.1 Mycobacterium sp. | reverse complement strand
TGGAGGGCAAGAGCGTGCTGATCTGCGATTCCGAACGGCTGGCCCGGCGCGCTCGGTAGCCCCCGGCTCCCCACGCACCCCCGCGTCCCCCCACGAGCAGACACAAACGTTCCCGAAACCCCCGGCGTGTCGGGGTCATTTATGTCTGCTCGCGCCGAGGGGGGACGCTCAGGGGGTCGATCGCAGATAGGCCAGTTGGGCGCGCACCGAACTCTCCGCCGCGTCCCACAGATCCTCCCCGACATCGGCGTAGACGTGCTCGACGACCTGGCGGGCGGTGGCGTCCTCCCCCAACGCACGCAGCGCCGCGCGCACCTGTTCCAGCCGTTCGGCGCGGTGGGCCAGGTACATCTCGACGGTGGCGCCGAGGTCGGCCAAATCCGGTCCGTGCCCGGGCAGCACCCGGCGCGATCCCAGACCGCCGAGCCGGCGCAGCGACTCCAGATAGTCTGAGAGACTGCCGTCCTCGTCGTCGATCACCGTGGTACCGCGGCCGAGAACGGTGTCGGCGGTCAGCACCGAGTCGTCGAGGACGAAGCTGACCGAGTCGGCGGTGTGACCGGGTGTGGACAGCACAGTGATCCGCAGTCCGGCCGCCTCGATCACCTCACCGTCGGTGAGATGGCCGCCGAATCCGCGCAGGAATCCGCTGCCCACCGAGCGAACGGTAGCGCCGGTGGCCGCCACCAGCTTGTCGATGCCGCCCGTGTGGTCGCCGTGACGGTGACTGATCAGCACCAGCGGAATCGGGCCGAGCGCAGCGAGCCGGTCGATGTGTTCGTCGTCGTCCGGGCCTGGGTCGACCACGACCATCTCCGAACTGCCGGTCCCGCGCAGCACCCAGGTGTTGGTGCCCTCCAGCGTCAGCGGGCCGGGGTTGTGGCACAACAACACCGAGGCCGAGTCGGTGACCGGCCGCAGCACCCCGTGGGCGGGATGACCGGACGGGGTCAACTCACCTCGACGATGAATTCGACCTCCACCGGGGCGTTCAGCGGCAGTTCCGAGACACCCACCGCGGACCGGGCATGTGCCCCGCTCTCGCCGAACACCTCACCGAGAAACTCCGAGGCGCCGTTGACGACGGCGGGCTGGCCGGTGAAGCCGGCCGCGGAGGCGACGAATCCCACCACCTTGACCACCCGCACCACCGAGTCGATACCGACCAGCTTGTCGACCGCGGCCAGCGCGTTGAGCGCACAGGTGCGGGCCGCGGCCTGGGCGTCCTCCGGGCTGACCTCGGCGCCGACCTTCCCGGCGTGGGTCAGCTCGCCCCGGGCCAGCGGGAGCTGACCGGCGGTGTAGACCAGGTTGCCGGTGCGCACCGCGGGCACGTAGGCCGCCAGCGGGGCCGCCACCTCCGGCAGGGCGATACCGAGTTCGGCCAGTCTCGCCGAGGGGCTCACTTCGGCCTCTTCAGGTACGCGACGTGCTGCTCGCCGGTGGGCCCCTGCAGCACCGAGACCAGCTCCCAGCCGTCGGCGCCCCATTGGTCCAGAATCTGCTTGGTCGCATGGGTCAGCAACGGCACCGTCGCGTACTCCCACGTGCTCGCTTGGCTCATGGCCGAAGCCTAAACCTCATTCCCGACTCGCCCAAGCGCCGGTCCGGCCTTGGCTAGCATGATCTCGTGGCGACCGAACGTGACGACGGCAGCGTGCTGGGCTGGCCGGACCGGCTGACCAAGGCCCGGCTGCACTTCGTCACCGGCAAGGGTGGAACCGGTAAGACCACCGTTGCCGCTGCCCTGGCCCTCACCCTGGCCGCCGGCGGCCGCAGGGTCCTGCTGGCAGAGGTCGAGGGGCGCCAGGGGATCGCGCAGTTGTTCGACGTGCCGCCGTTGCCCTACGCGGAGACCAAAGTGGCCGTCGCCGACGCCGGCGGGCATGTCAACGCCCTGGCCATCGACATCGAAGCCGCCTTCCTCGAATACCTCGACATGTTCTACAACCTCGGCCTCGCCGGGCGCGCCATGCGGCGGGTCGGGGCCATCGAGTTCGCCACCACGATCGCCCCGGGACTGCGCGACGTGCTGCTGACCGGCAAGATCAAGGAGGCCGCGGTCCGACTCAACCCCGACAAGAGCCCGGTGTACGACGCCATCGTCGTCGACTCACCACCGACCGGACGCATCTCGCGGTTCCTGGACGTGACCAAGGCGCTGTCGGATCTGGCCAAGGGCGGACCGGTGCACTCCCAATCCGAGGGTGTGGTGCGGCTGCTGCACTCCGATCAGACCGCGATCCATCTGGTGACACTGCTGGAGGCCCTGCCGATCCAGGAGACCATCGAGGCGATCGAGGAACTCGAGGAACTCGAACTGCCGATCGGCAGCGTGATCGTCAACCGGAACATCCCGGCGTTCCTGCCCGCCGACGCCCTTGAGCGGGCCTCCGATGGTGACGTGGACGCCGACGCGGTGCGCGCCGGGCTGTCCCGGGCCGGAATCACCATGTCCGACCGGGATTTCGCCGGCCTGCTGACCGAGACGATCGAGCATGCCAGCCGTATCCGCGCGCGCTCGGAGAGCGCCCGGGAACTGGAGAACCTGCACGTTCCGCGACTGGATCTGCCGACCATCCCCGACGGTGTGGACCTGGGCAGCCTCTACGAACTGGCCGAAGTCCTCGCCCGGCAGGGAGTCCGATGAACCCGGCGGGTATGCGCGCGACGCGGCGGATCAACGGGCTCGCGTCGACGAGCGGAAAGGGCCGAGCATGAGCGGGGCGCCTCCGGTGCTGGATATGAAGTCCATCCTGTCCGACCGGTCCAACCGGGTGGTTGTGTGCTGCGGGGCCGGCGGGGTCGGCAAGACCACGACCGCCGCGGCGATGGCCCTGCGCGCCGCGGAGTACGGCCGCCACGTGGTGGTGCTGACCATCGACCCGGCAAAACGGCTGGCACAGGCACTGGGCATCAGGGAACTGGGCAACGAGCCGCAGCGCGTGCCGCTCGACGAGCGGGTCCCCGGCGAACTGCACGCGATGATGCTCGACATGCGCCGCACCTTCGATGAGATGGTCCTGGAGTACTCCGACGACGGGCGCGCCCAGGCGATCCTGGACAACAGCTTCTACCAGACCGTCGCCACCTCCCTGGCCGGCACCCAGGAGTACATGGCCATGGAGAAGCTGGGCCAGTTGCTGGCCGAGGACCGGTGGGATCTGGTCGTCGTGGACACCCCGCCGTCACGCAATGCGCTGGACTTCCTCGATGCGCCCAAACGGCTGGGCAGTTTCATGGACAGTCGGCTGTGGAAGCTGCTGCTCGGCCCCGGCCGCGGTATCGGCAGACTGGTGACGGGCGTGATGGGCCTGGCCATGAAGGCGATGTCGACCATCCTCGGGTCGCAAATGCTCTCCGAAGCGGCCGCATTCGTGCAATCGCTGGATTCGACGTTCGGCGGGTTCCGGGAGAAGGCCGACCGCACCTACGAGTTACTCAAGCGCCGCGGAACACAGTTCGTCGTGGTCTCGGCGGCCGAACCGGACGCGTTGCGCGAAGCCACTTTCTTCGTGGACCGGCTCTCCGAGGAGAACATGCCGCTGGCCGGGCTGATCCTCAACCGGACCCACCCGATGCTGTGCACGCTGACGTTGGAACGCGCCATCGACGGCGCCAACGAACTGGAGTCCGCGACCGCACAACCGGGCGATGCGTTGACCGCGGGGGTGCTGCGGATCCACGCGGATCGGGCACAGACCGCCAAGCGGGAGGTGCGGTTGCTGTCCAGGTTCACCGGAGCCAACCCGCATGTAGCGGTGGTCGGCGTGCCGTCCCTACCGTTCGACGTGTCCGATCTGGAGGCCCTGCAGGCCGTCGCCGATCAGATCACCGGCGAGACCTGAGAGCTCAGCAGACGCTGCGATGCTTGCGCTGAGCGGCGAAGAACTCCGACCAGGACGAAACCTCGGGGTGCTGCTTGAGCAGGGCGCGACGCTGGCGCTCGGTCATCCCGCCCCACACGCCGAACTCCACCCGGTTGTCCAGCGCGTCGGCGCCGCATTCGGTGATGACCGGGCAGTGCCGGCAGATGATCGCGGCCTTGCGCTGTGCGGCGCCGCGTACGAACAACTGGTCGGGGTCGGCCGAACGGCACAGCGCCTGGGACACCCAGGCGATACGGGCCTCTCCGTTTACCCCTTGAAGCGAATTCTGGATCGATGCTGAGCTAGTCCTGCGGGTAGCGGGCCGAGTCCCCGACACGGGCGATCCCTTCGTCGAGCCACCAGTTCTAGGCGGCGATTCCCTTCGGTGCAGACCCGGTGCGATCTACGCCACATTGCGAAGCCAGTGTTACCTGCGTCGCACTGTGTGCTTAAAGTAGGTGGTCAAGTAGCGTTTGCGCAACAGTCAGATCACAGGTTTTTTGGGACAAGCGTCCAGTCCCGTCATGAACTGCGGTTTTGTGACCTGATCGTCATAATTTGTTGTTAACGTGCCGCCGCCGAGGCTCAACCGCACACGTCCCGGGGACCTCAGTACGCTATACCCCATGTCGGAACGACCGCCGGCCGGCTCCACGCTGCTCAAGCTGGCCTGGTCCTGCCTCATGGCCAGCGTCCTCGTGGCGGCGCTGCTTTTCCCGGTGGTGGGCGGGGTGGGCCTGATGTCCAACCGGGCCTCCGACATCGTGGCCAACGGCTCGGCTCAACTTCTCGAAGGCGACGCGCCGGCCGTCACCACCATGGTCGACGCGAAGGGCAACACCATCGCCTGGCTGTACAGCCAGCGCCGCTTCGAGGTTCCCAGTGACCAGATCGCCGACACCATGAAGCTGGCGATCGTCTCCATCGAGGACAAGCGGTTTACCGAGCACAACGGAGTCGACTGGAAAGGGACACTGACCGGCCTGGCCGGGTATGCATCCGGTGAACTGCGCACCCGTGGCGGATCCACCATCGAGCAGCAGTACGTGAAGAACTACCAACTGCTGGTCGTCGCGCAGACCGACGCCGAAAGGCGCGCCGCGATCGCCCCCACGCCGGCCCGCAAGCTCCGTGAGATCCGGATGGCCCTGAGCCTTGACAAGAGGCTGACCAAGCCGGAGATCCTCACCCGCTACTTGAACCTGGTGTCGTTCGGCAACGGCGCATTCGGCATCCAGGACGCCGCCCAGACGTATTTCGGCATCAACGCATCCGATCTGAACTGGCAGCAGTCCGCCCTGCTGGCCGGACTGGTCCAGTCGACCAGCGCGCTGAACCCCTATACCAATCCCGACGGGGCCCTGGTGCGCCGCAATCTCGTGCTGGACACGATGATCGATCAGCTGCCGGGCAAGGCCGAGGAACTGCGCGCGGCCAAACAACAACCCCTGGGCATCCTGCCGCGGCCCAACGAGTTGCCGCGCGGCTGCATCGCCGCCGGGGATCGGGCCTTCTTCTGCGACTACGTGCAGGAATACCTGATGCGGGCGGGCCTGAGCAAAGATCAGATCGCCCGCGGCGGCTACCTGATCAAAACCACACTGGACCCCGAGGTGCAGAGCCAGGTCAAGGAATCGGTCGACTCGATCGCCTCCCCGACCCTCCAGGGCATCGCCAGCGTCATGAACATCGTGCTGCCCGGCAAGACCAGCCACCCGGTCATCGCCATGGTGAGCAACCGCACCTACGGGCTCGACACCGGTACCGGCCAGACGGTTCAGCCGCAGCCCTTCTCGATGGTCGGTGACGGGGCGGGGTCGATCTTCAAGATCTTCACCACCGCGGCAGCCCTCGACCTCGGCCTGGGCATCAACGCGGTACTTGACGTGCCCGGCCGTTTCGAGGCCCGCGGGCTCGGGGCCGGCGGCGCCAAGGGTTGCCCCAGGGAGACCTGGTGCGTGGAGAATTACCGCGATCCACGCTATCTGCGGATGAACGTCACCGAGGCGTTGTCGAAGTCTCCGAACACCGCCTTCGCCAAGCTCATCTCACAGGTCGGCGTCACCCGCACCGTCGACATGGCAGTCCGGTTGGGGCTGCGGTCCTACGCCGAGCCGGGCAGCGCGCGCGGCTACGACCCGGAAAGCGACGAAAGCCTGGCCGATTTCATCAAGCGGCAGAACATCGGCTCGTTCACCCTGGGCCCCTTCCCGGTCAACCCGCTCGAACTCGCCAACGTCGCGGCCACCCTGTCCTCCGGCGGAATGTGGTGTCCGCCCAACCCGATCGACAAGATCTACGACCGGCGCGGAATGGAGATTTCGGTCAATGCCGAGGCCTGCGAACAGGTGGTCCCGGAGGGGCTGGCCAACACCCTGTCCAATGCGATGAGCCGGGACACCATCAACGGCACCGGCGCCCCCGCCGCGAACTCGGTGGGCTGGAGCCTGCCGATGTCGGGTAAGACCGGCACCACCGAGGCGCACCGGTCGTCGGGCTTCCTGGGCTATACCAACCGCTACGCAGCGGTGAACTACATCTACGACGATTCACCCGACCCGTCGGATCTTTGTTCGTTCCCGCTGCGCCCCTGTTACGACGGAAACCTCTTCGGCGGCAACGAGCCGGCAGAGACGTGGTTCACCGCGATCAAGCCGATCGCCGAGGACTTCGGCGAGGTCAGCATGCCGCCGACCGATCCCCGCTACGTCGACGGCGCCCCGGGGTCACGGATTCCCAACGTCAGCGGGCTCAGCCAGGACAGCGCCCGGGAAGAGTTGCGCGCCTCGGGATTCCAGGTTGCCGACAATGTGAGCTCGGTCAACAGCGGATCCTCGGCCGGCACCGTGGTCGGCACCTCACCCAGCGGCCAGACCGTCCCGGGCATCATCGTCACCCTGCTGGTGAGCAACGGGGTCGCTCCGCCGCCACCGCCGCCTTCCACCCCGCCCGGCGAGCCGCCACCACCGCCGCCCCCGGGAGTTCCCCAGATCGGGTCGCAGGTCGTGGAGATCCCCGGCCTGCCGCCCATCACGGTGCCGGTGCTCATCCCACCCCCACCGCCGCCCCTGCCGGAGGCCGCACCGCCCCCGCCACCACCACCGGAACCGGCTCCGCCGCCGCCGTGACGGCCCGAGGCCGGTCACCCTTCGGCCAACGCCGCGGCGGCGCCTCACAGTAGGCTGCCCCTATGGCCGCCGCAGCCCTGAAGACCTCCGCCGCAGCCGCGATCGGCACCGCCGCGTGCGCGGTCGGGTATGCCACGGTGATCGAACGCAACGCCTTCGTGGTCCGCGAGATCACGATGCCGGTTCTCACCCCGGGTTCGACCCCGCTGCGGGTGCTGCACCTCAGCGACATCCACATGCGCCCCACCCAACGGCACAAACAGGCCTGGCTGCGGGAGCTGTCCCGCTGGGAGCCGGACCTGGTGGTCAACACCGGTGACAACCTGTCGCATCCCAAAGCGGTGCCGGCCGTGGTGCAGGCCCTGGGGGATCTGTTGTCGGTGCCGGGCCTGTTCGTATTCGGCAGCAACGACTACTTCGCCCCGAGGCTGAAGAACCCGGCCAAATACCTCACCGACAGCGACCACCGGTCGCACGGCAGGCCGCTGCCGTGGCAGGACCTGCGCGCGGCCTTCAGCGAGCGGGGCTGGCTGGATCTGACGCACAACCGGCGTGACCTGGAGGTGGCCGGGCTGACCGTGGCCGCCGCCGGCGTCGATGACGCCCACCTGCAACGGGACCGCTACGAAACCGTCTCCGGCGCGCCCAGTCCCGGCGCCAACCTCAGCCTCGGAGTCACGCACGCGCCCTACACGCGGGTGCTCGACCGGTTCGCGGCCGACGGTTACCAGTTGGTGATGGCGGGCCACACCCATGGCGGCCAGCTCTGCCTACCGTTCTACGGGGCTCTCGTGACCAACTGCGACCTCGACCGTTCCCGGGCCAAGGGAGCCTCGATGTGGGGAGCCGAAACCGCGCTGCACGTCTCCGCGGGTATCGGCACCTCGCCCTACGCGCCGTACCGGTTCCTCTGCCGGCCGGAGGCCACCCTGCTCACCCTGGTCGCAGCACCGACCGGCGACGCCGATGCGGCTCGGACCTCGCTGCGATCCAGCCCGGCCCTCTCGGTGTCCTAGCTCCCATGACCACCGTCGCCGTCCACACCGGGTCACGGGATTGGGTGAACCACGCCATCCGCCGGCTCGGTGCCGACACCCGGCGCAGCGCCGACACCCACTTGCTGCGCTACCCCCTTCCGTCGGCATGGTGCGGCGACGTCGACATCGAGCTCTACCTCAAAGACGAGTCCACCCACATCACCGGCAGCCTCAAGCATCGGCTGGCACGCTCGCTGTTCCTCTACGGTCTGTGCAACGGCTGGATCAGCGAGGGCACCACCGTGGTGGAGGCCTCCTCGGGTTCCACGGCCGTCTCGGAGGCCTATTTCGCCGCACTGCTCGGGCTGCCGTTCGTCGCGGTGATGCCCGCCTCGACTAGCAAGGCCAAGATCGCCTACATCGAGAAACACGGCGGCCGTTGCCATTTCGTCGACCACGCCGCCGATGTCACCGACGAGGCCCGCCGGATCGCCGATCAGGCCGGAGGGTATTTCCTGGACCAGTTCACCAATGCCGAACGGGCCACCGACTGGCGCGGCAACAACAACATCGCCGAGTCGATCTTCGACCAGATGGGCGCCGAGCGACACCGCATCCCGACCTGGATCGTGGTGGGCGCCGGAACCGGAGGCACCAGTGCCACCATCGGCCGGTTCATCCGCTACCGCGGCCACAGCACCCGGTTGTGCGTCGCCGACCCGGAGAACTCGGCGTTCTTTCCCGCCTTCGCCGAGGGCCGCCGCGACATCCTCACCGAAAGGTCCTCGCGTATCGAGGGGATCGGCCGGCCGCGGGTCGAACCGTCGTTTCTGCCCACCGTGATCGACCGGATGGTGCGTGTCCCCGACGCCGCTTCGGTGGCCGCCACCCACCAGGTCTCGCGGGTGCTGGGCCGCCGGGTGGGTCCGTCCACCGGTACCAACGTGTGGGGCGCCTTCGGGCTGATCGCCGAGATGGCCTCCGCCGGTGTCACCGGTTCGGTGGTGACCCTGCTCTGTGACAGCGGCGACCGCTACACCGACACCTATTTCGACGACACCTGGTTGAACGCCCACGACCTGGATCCCGGCCCGTACGCACCGACCCTGCGGGCCTTCGAGCAGAGCGGATCCTGGCCCGCCTCGGCGTCGGCGTTCGCGCCCTGACGGTCGTTTTTATTCTCCGCAGGCCGGTGCGATAGGCTGTGCTCGCTTCACGCGGGGTGTGGCGCAGCTTGGTAGCGCGCTTCGTTCGGGACGAAGAGGTCGTGGGTTCGAATCCCGCCACCCCGACTGCGTGAGATCCGATCGGGAAGGCCCGAACCAGTAGTCAGGGTTCGGGTTTTTTCGTGGCTCGGCGTCGCCATGACGGACCGTCAGTCGAAGGTCAGCTGGACGAGCGAGCAGTCGTCCTCGAAGGCGCCCTCCGGACTCATGTTCCGCAGTGTTTCGACGAATCCGTCGAGCGTCAGACCTTCCGGCACGGCAAGTTTCGTGGCCAGTTTCTCGAATTCCGCCTGCGGCAGTTGACCGCCGGCAAGCAGGATCTCGCTCGCTCCGTCGCTGTAGATCAGAATGCGGCATCCCTGCGGCACCGAGTAGACCGTGGACGGAAACGCCGCATCCTCGAACATCCCCACCGGCATCGACTCCACCGGCAACTCGGTGACCGTCACGGCCTCAGCGGAGCCGCCGTCGCAGGCGTTGAGGGCCAGGGCGGGCGGGCAACCGGCGCCGATGTAGCGCAGGGTGCGAGTCGGCGCTTCGTACACGCCGAACCACATGGTGAAGTAGTGCTCGCCGTGCTGCCCCATCTGGAACCGGCGGTTCAATTCGGCCAGCGCCTTGTCCGGACACAACAAGGTCTCGCGGTCGATCGAACCCGAACGCAACAGGTTGTGCAGGGACACCGAGAGCAGGGCCGATTCCAGACCGTGGCCGGAGACGTCGATCAGGTAGACGAGCAGATGCTCCTCGTCGATCCAGGCATAGTCGAAACAGTCGCCACCGAGTTCCTGGGCGGAGAGGTACCGGGATTCCACCCTGACCGGTCCGTCGAGTCCGCGCGGCAGGATCGAGGCGACATACGCGGCGGCGCTTTGGAGTTCGGCCGCCATCCGGTCGCTCTGCTGCTGCAGGCGCCGGGCCAGAACCTGGTTGCGCTCGTCGGCGGCCACCACGGCCGTGATGTCGGTGATCTGGGAGATGAAGTTCTGCACCGAGCCGTCGTCGTTTCGCACGCAACTCACCGAAAGATCTCCCCAGATCCGGTGGCCGTCGGCGTGGATGTACTGCTTGACCATGCGGTAGGAGTCCGCGCGGCCGTCCAGAAGATCGTTGACGTTCTTTTGATCCGCTTCTATGAACTCCGGCGCGGTCAGTTCCTGCCAGGTTTTTCGCTTCAGGCTCTCGGCGTCGTATCCGAAGAACCGACACAGTGCGTCGTTGACCTCATAGAAGCGGCCGTCCGGGGCGACCAGGCACATCCCGATCGCCGCGTTGTCCACCGACCGCCGGTAGCGCTGTTCGGCGATCATCTTCTGGTGGCGCGTCTCCTCGAGCTCCTGTTCGGCGGCCACTTCGTCGTCGATCAGCCGGAACGCCGCGGTCACCCCGTCCCGGCGGCCCGCGGCGTCATAGAACGGCTTGGCGTATAGGTGGACCCAGTGGATGGCACCGTCCGAAGTCACGACCCGGATACGTTGCTTGACCTCACCTCCCTCGCCGAGTTTCCGCCACCGTGCGGTGTGGGCCGGAAGGTCATCGACGGGAATGATCTCGCGCACCGGTCGCCCCAGCCAATGCTGGGCGGCGGCCCCCAAGACGGTTTCGGTCGACGGGGTGACCCAGGTGAAGACGTCGTCCCGGATGCGGCTGACCACGTCGTCGGCGTTCTCGACCAGAAGGCGGTAATTCTCCTCCGAGGCGGTCAAGCGCTGCGCCGCGCGGAACCGCTCGCTGACGTCGGCCCAGCTGAAGGTGAGAAGGTCCGCACCCGCTCGGGTGACGCGGATATCGAAGCGACGCGAATCGTCGGGCGTCTCATCCCGGAGCGGGAAATCCTCCAGCATGACCGCCTGCCCATAGGTGAGGCACTGATCGAAGTGGGCCATCAGTCCCGAGCTTTCGATGCTCGGCATCAACTCCAGGGCACTTCGGCCGATCACATCCGGTTCGGCCAGGCCGAGGAACTCGCGGGTGGCATGGTTGGCGCTGCGGCAGATCACATCCCGAACCCGCCCGCCGGAATCGCGGACGGCTTCCAGCAGCATCTGCGGATCGAGCATCCCGTCGGCGGTTGCGCGCAGCACGGCGCGGTCAGCGCCGAGTGCGTCGATCAGTCGTTGCTCGCGGCGGCTCAGGTAGAACGTCGTCACCCCGAGAATCACGGTGCCCAGCGCCGTCGAGAGAGTTTCTCCAACGTCCTCCCCCACCACCCTGATCAGCACGCGCAGGAACAGCCCGACCAGGACCGGGAAGCCGACGAAGATGCCGACCAGTCGCAGCAGGATCCCCCGGTTCAGACGCGAGCGCATCCAGGCGATCGGATTGCGTTCCGACCTCAATGCCAACGTCGAGGCGCCGAGCAACATCGTGATGAGGGATGTCGTGAGGGCCATGCCGGCCGATTCCGCGATCTGGACCAACGCGACCGACCGGAACAGGTAGGCCAGGGCAGCGATCCAGGGCATGACCATCGCCGTCAGCAGACATGACAACCAAAGAACCGGGGACCGCGGACGTTCCACCCTGGCCGTCGCGACGGCGACGGACAGCAGCAGGATCGAAAACGCCACCTGCCCGCCCGGGCGACCCGGCCAGGCCGTCTGCAGGTTCCGCAGCGCTTCGGCGAACCAAACCTGATCCAGACCGGACCCCCATCCTGTGGAGCGCTCGATCAGGATCAGCAACGCGATCGCGCCGACGGCGGCCGCCAGGCCGCGGCCCGCCCAGACCCGTCCGGCCGACGGTGTGCCCGACTGCACCAGAACCGCCGTCCCGAGCACAGCCAGCATGAGTGCGGTCCACGGAAGCATCGGTGGCCAGGCCGGATTGGTCCGCGTCAGCGCATCGTTGCCGGTCGACCATCCCACCCAGTTGAGTGCCGAGAAAAAGAGAACCGACGCCGCTGCGACGCGTCCCCATCGGACCGCCGCCGATTGCGGGACCGCGGAGGTGTTCATCGCACCGCGCGGGAAGCTCCGCGGCCGCCCCGAACGATCCACACCTCAGCGGCCAGAAACACCACCAGCGAGGCCACCGTCGCGGCGATGATCGCCGGGTAGCGACCGTCGAGGCCGGCCGCGGAGGTCTGGCGCAACAGGATGCCGGCGAACGCCCAGACCAGCACCAGGCCGTAGGCCACATCCCGGTTGCGCACCATGGTGATCGTCCCGATCGCCATACCGGCCAGCACCATGACCACCGCCCAGCTCGAGGCCTGCACACCGAAACCGTCCCAATTCCAGCTGACCAACAAGCACCGTGATGTTGGCGATGACCGCCACCGTGGTCCAGCCGAAGTAGACGCTGAACGGGACGCCCACCAGCCAGCGACGGCGCACCGTGAGGTCTTCCCCGCGCAACGCGCCGACGATCAACGCGAGACAGACCAGGATCACCACGATCAGCACCGCCGACAGCGGGATCAGGTTGTAGTGCCAGGCGAACACCCACGCCGTGTTGGTCGAGCGAGGACACGGCGAACAGCACCCCGATCCGGTTGAGCAGCGCGGCCTGCTGCGCGGTTTCGGGGCCATTCCGGAACAGCCTGAACTGGTAGAGGACGTGCCCGGCGAGCAGCAGGTAGATCAGCCCCCAGATCGAGAACGTCACCCCGGCCGGGGTGAACAGGCTGGGGTAGTCCCGGGAGACGTCACCGGTGCGCCGTCCGTTGATCGGAAGGGAGTTGGCCAGGTAGTTCACCGCGACCATCACCACATACGTCACCGCGACCAGGATCCGGACCTGGGTTCGGGTAGAGGTCATAGCGGTTCCGGGGCGTTCTACACTGCGCCGGCCGCGTGCCGGCCGGCCGCGCGACCGGAGAACAGGCAGCCGCCCAGGAAGGTTCCCTCCAGGGCGTTGTAGCCGTGCACACCGCCGCCACCGAATCCGGCGACCTCACCGGCGGCGTACAGCCCGTCGACCGGGGCTCCGTCGGGACCCAGCGCGCGGGAGAACAGGTCGGTCTGGATGCCGCCGAGCGTCTTGCGGGTCAGTACGTGGAGCTTGACCCCGATCAGCGGGCCGGCGTCGGGGTCGAGGATGCGATGCGGGGCCGCCGTGCGGGCGATCCGGTCGCCCAGATAACGCCGGGAGTTGCGGATGCCCTGAACCTGGGCGTCCTTGGAGAACGGGTTGGCGATCTGCCGGTCCCGGGCCTCGATCTGGGTGCGTAACGAAACCGGGTCCAGCAGCGGCTCGTCGGTCAGCTTGTTCATCATCGCCACCAATTCCTCAAGGGTGTCGGCGACCACGAAGTCCGCACCGTGGGACTTGAACGCCTCCACCGGGGCCGGGGCCCCCTTGCTCATCAGCCGCTCGCGCAGCATGCCGAGCCGGTCGGAGTTGGTGATATCGGGGTTCTGCTCGGAGCCCGACAGCGCGAACTCCTTCTCGATGATCCGCTGGGTCAGGATGAACCAGCTGTGGTCGTAGCCGGCGATCTCCGGGGTGGTGCGCAGGTAGCGCAGCGTGCCGAGGGTGTCATAGCCGGGAAGGTACGGGGCGGGCAGGCGCCTGCCAAGGGCGTCGAACCACATCGACGACGGGCCGGGCAGGATCCGGATGGCGTGCCCGGGCCAGATCGGGTTCCAGTTCTGGACGCCCTCGGTGTAGTGCCACATCCGGTCCCGGTTGACCAGCCGCACCCCGCTGTCGGCGGCGATGTCGAGCATCCGGCCGTCGACGTATTCGGGCACGCCGGTGATCATCGACCGCGGCGGCGTACCCATCCGCTCCGGCCAGTAACGGCGCACGATGTCATGGTTGCCGCCGATGCCGCCGGTGGTGACGACGACGGCCTGCGCGCGCAGTTCGAATTCACCCACCGGGTCGCGATTGGTCCGCACACCGCGCTCAGCGTCGTCGGGCGCCAGCACCACACCGCGCACGCCGGTGACCGCCCCGCCGGTGCGAACCAGTTCGTCCACGCGGTGGCGGTGATGAAGACGCACCAGCCCGCGACCGGCGGCCTCGAGCGCGGAATTGACGAACGGCTCGACCACACCCGTCCCGGTGCCCCACGCGACGTGGAATCGGGGCACCGAGTTGCCGTGTCCGTCGGCACGGAGATCGCCGCGCTCGGCCCAGCCGACCGTCGGCAGGAAGGTGATGCCGTGGCCGTTGAGCCAGGACCGTTTCTCACCGGCTGCGAACTCGACATAGGCGCGGGCCCACCGGGCCCCCCACACGTCCTCGTCGTCGAGCCGGTCGAACCCGGCGCTGCCCTGCCAGTCGCTCCAGGCCAGCTCGAAGGAGTCCTTGACACCCATCCGGCGCTGTTCGGGGGTGTCCACCAGAAACAGTCCGCCGAACGACCAGAACGCCTGTCCGCCGAGATTGGCGCCGTTCTCCTGGTCGACCAACGCGACTTTCTTTCCGCGGCTGGTCAGTTCATGTGTGGCGACCAGCCCGGCCAGCCCGGCTCCGACCACGATGACGTCGACATCCATCCGATGCTCCTCGCTTACGACCCGATAGTCACCGTACCGGCCTAGCCGACACGCGCACGGCTGTTGTGCCGCCCCAAAGGTTTAGCCGCACGCCGATTCGGGAAGAGACCCGACGTGACGCTCGCTACCACCGCCCTCGAGCCAGTGCTGCCCACGGCTCGGGGGCCGCTTTCGATGGCCGTGATCAATCTCCTGGCCGAGCGGGCGCCCCGGTACCGGATCGACCGCATCGAGGCCTCGATCGAGGATTCCGCACCCTATGGCATCGACGTCCAACTAGCCCTCTACGTCTGCTACGAATTGCACTGCCGCGGTTTCGCCGGCGTCGATCCCGGCTGGGAATGGAACCCGGGCCTGTTGCACCTGCGGTCCCGCTTGGAAGATGCCTTCCTCACCGCGGTCCGCCGGGATGTCACCGCCCACGGCGACAGCGCGGAAGAGGAGATGCACCGGTTGTCGGCGGGCCCGGACGCCGCCAACGACCCGGCGCAGTACCTGCGCCGGGCGGGAACGTGGCAGCAGATGCGGGAGTACTTCGTGCACCGATCGCTCTACCACCTCAAGGAGGGCGACCCGCACGCCTGGGCGATCCCGCGGCTGACCGGTCAGGCCAAGGCCTCGTTCGCCGCCGCCGAGTTCCACGAGATCAGGATCGGGGGCGGCCAACGGGTCAATGATCGACTGTTCGCCGACCTGATGGTCGCCGCCGGACTCGACCCGACGTACCTGGCGTATCTCGACATGGTGCCGGCCGAGGCGCTCGCGGTGGTGAACCTGATGTCGCTGTTCAGTCTGCACCGGCAGTACCGCGGCGCGGCGGTAGGCCATTTCGCGGCGACCGAAATCACCGGCGCCGCCACCGCTCGGGGACTTCTCGAGGCCCTTGACCGGATACAAGCCCCGCACGAGTGCCGCGACTTCTACCGAAAAGACGCCGAACTCGACGGCTCACACCGGCGGGTCGTCTGCACGCACATGGTCGGCGACCTCATCGGCCGTGAACCGGAACTGGAGCGGGACGTCATGTTCGGCATCCGGGCCTTCGCGGTGGCCGAGGGCCGACTGGCCACCCATCTCACCCGCTGCTGGAACGCCGGCCTCGACTCGCTGCGGCACCCCCTGGCCTGACCGGCCGGAGGAACCCCGGAATCACAGCCGGTCTTTAACCGCTGCCGACAGCCTGGAACCGTCGGCCTTGCCCGCCGCGATCGCCGTCGCGGCCTTCATCACCAGACCCATCTGCTTGACCGACGGCCGCTCGCCGATCTGCTCGGCCACCTCGGCTATGGCGGTGTCCACGACGTCGGCCACCTCGGCGTCGGTCAGCGGGGTGGGCAAGTACTCGTCGATGATCCGGCCCTCGGCGTGTTCCTCGGCCGCCAATTCTCCGCGGCCGTTCTGGGTGTAGATCTCCGCGGACTCGGTGCGTTTCCGGGATTCCCGGGCCAGCACTTTCAATATGTCCTCGTCGGTCAGTTCCCGCGCCTGCTTGCCGGACACCTCCTCGCTCTGGATCGCCGCCAGCAGCATCCGCAGCGTCGCCGTGCGCAACTTGTCCTTGCTCTTCATCGCCTCGGTGAGATCAGACCGCAAACGGTCCTTCAGTTCCGCCATGTCGCACCACGCTACGCGGGGCCGACCGCCGGTGGACGACGGGTTGCAACTGTTGGCCGAATACTGCGCGGAAGTATGCGTTCGGCGGTGATAGTGAGTCGCTCGTTTGGGGATTCGATGGTTTGTCGGTGGTTGGTGGGACGGTGTTGTCCATGAGCGGGCCGTTGCTTTGTCTATGAGCGGGCCGTTGCGTCGTATTGCAGCCCCGGTGGTGGTGGCGGGTCCGTCGGGGAAGCGTTTGCGCACCCGGCTGCACCTGTCATCGGCGGAGGCCGCGGCGCTGACCGAGATCGGGCAGTTCCCCGGTTCGTTGTATCGGCGGGAGTTGGCCGGCCGGATCCGGTTGGGCCGGACGGACCGCAAAGCCCGGAGCGTGTGGCGCGCTGAGCGCAAGCGGGCGCTGACCGCAGAGCCCTCCTCACGGTGGGCGGGGGCGATCACGCGGGCGGTCGAGGACCAGTGCCAGTTGGGGATGCGGGCGTTGGGCGCCCATGTCGGGGATCTGCAGTCCGCGGTCGAGGTCCTCGAGCAGCGCTGCGCGCTGCGACCCGGCCAAACAGCCGCCGAGGACACCACCCCAGGTGGTGGGCGGCGGCGCCGGCCGAGACGCGGCTACGCCACCGCCGGGGAGCGGTTCTCCAAGACCCGCCGGCTGGCCTGTCTGCGGCAGCGTCTGGTCGCCGCGCAAGCCGATCTCGCCGCCGGGCATCCGGCGGTCACGGTGGGCGGGAAACGGTTGTGGCGCACCCGTCAGAACCTGGGGGCGGTAGGGATCGACGAATCCGGGTGGCGGGCGCGCTGGGACGCCGCCCGCCTGTTTGTGACCGCTGACCGCGAGAGCGGGATTATCGGGGGAAACCTCACCATCCGTGTTGATGATCAGGGCCGGTTGCGGGTGAAAGTGCCGGCGGCCTTGGTCGGCAAGTACGGCACCCACCTGCAGGTGGGCGCGCCGGTGCGGTTCAGCCACGGCGGTGCTGACCTGGCGGCCCGCATCGCCGGCAGAAACGCGGTGCGCTACGACATCAGTGTCGATGCCGCCAGGGGCCGCTGGTATCTGGATGCCTCCTGGGCGATCACCGCTGCTCCTCCCGCCGAGCTGGACCAGCTGCGGCAGGGCCCGGTGCTCGGGGTGGATCTCAACGCCGATCACCTGGCCGCCTGTGTCCTGGACGCTTGCGGTAACCCTGTCGCCCAACCGGTCACCATCGGAATCGAGGTGGACGGGCTGCGGGCCTCCCGCCGCGACGGCCGGGTCCGGGCGGCGATCACCGCGCTGCTCGACACCGCACAGCAGCACCGGTGTTCGGCGATCGTGGTGGAGAACCTCAACTTCGCCGAGGCGCGCGCCGCCGGCCGGGAAACCATGGGTCGCGGCCAGCGTGGGAAGACCTTCCGGCGCACCGTCGCCGATATCCCGACCGCGAAGTTCCGGGACCGGCTGACCGTGATGGCCACCCGCCGCGGGATCGCGGTCATCGGCGTTGATCCCGCCTACACCAGCCGGTGGGGCGATCAGCACTGGCGTCGACCCTTGCAGCACCAGTCTTCCGATCCGGTCACCGGCCATCACGGCGCGGCGGCCGCCATCGGTCGACGTGGACTCGGCAAGCCGATCAGGCGTCGGCCGGCAGGACCCCGCACCCAACAGAGGATGAGCGCGGGCACTCCACCGGCTAGACCTGTCAGGACACCGAGAACACAGGGCGGAGCAAACCGCTCCGGTTCACCGTCACGCCCAGCAGGCGCGCCGGTCCGCCGGATAGCGTGCACCACCCGCGGCCAAGACCGTTCGGGCCGCAACCGAGCAGAACCCACAACTGCTCAGCAATCAGGAACGGTTTGAGAAATGTCCGGCCGATCGACAGGATGGCGTGATGAGCAACGATCCCGGCGACGCCGCACGGTGAGCATGCCGCCGCCCGGGCCGGGATTGCCACCACCCGGCTGGCCAGGTCAAACCCCCTACGGGACGTCCGGGTATCCACCCCCACCCCCGGGTGCCTACCCCCCTCCCGGCTACGGCGGATACCCGGGCTATCCCGGCCAACCGGGCCCCCCTCGTGCCGGGTACGGCCCTCCGCCGCCCGGCCCACCGGGACGGTCGCCGTGGAAGCCCGGGATCATCCCTTTGCGTCCGCTGTCGCTGAGCGACATCTTCAACGGCGCCGTCGCCTACGTCCGAGCCAGCCCGAAGCCCACGCTGGGACTGACCACCGCCATCGTGCTGATCACATCGGCACTGGGGTTGTTGATCGGACTCGGCACCCCGGCGGTGGCCGGTCACCTCGGTGCGGTGGCAGGTGACCTCGGTGCGGTGGCGGGGGCACTGACCGGCGCGGCAGCCACGGCACTGGCCACGATCCTGCTGTCCGGGATGCTCACCGTGGTGGTCGCGCGGGCCGTCGTGGGCGCGTCGATCACCGTCGCCGAGGCATGGCAGCGGGTTCGCGGGCGGATGCCCGCCCTGATCGCCCTGACCCTTCTGGAGACCCTGGCGGTGGTGATCCTGATCGGCACGGTGGTCGTCGTGATCGTCGCGGTGGCGGCGGCCGCCAACGGAGGGGTGGCCGTACTGGTGGGCTTTCCCCTGGTGCTGCTGTTGCTGGTCGCACTGGTCGCGGTGTTCACCCTGCTGTCCCTGGCACCGGCGGCCATCGTTCTCGAACGCCGGCCCCTGATCGATTCGGTCAAGCGATCGGTGGGGCTCGCCCGCCCGCAGTTCTGGCGCATCCTGGGCATCCGCCTGCTCGCTGCGGTGGTCGCAGTGCTGGTGGCCGGGGCCGTCTCGGTGCCGTTCGAAATCGTCGGACAGCTGATGTCCGCCGGTGGCAGCGCCAGCAGAATCCCCGGGATACTGCAGCTGACGGTGACCACGGCCGGCCAGGCGATCGGCCAGATCATCACCACCCCGTTCACCGCCGGGGTGGTCGCACTGCTCTACGTCGACGCCCGCATCCGCTCGGAGGCCTTCGACTTCGCGCTGCGGGGCGCCCCGTCGGGCGGCGACGGGGGCGATCACCTCTGGCTCGCACGCTGAGCAACCCATGGACATGCCCGCCGTCGACATCGACCGTGACTCCGCCCATGATGCCGCTGCACGGGAACTGTCCAAGCCGATCTATCCGGAAAACTCGCTGCTCGACCGGTTGGCGGACTGGTTCAACGACCTCGTGCACCGGCTGATCCGGAACGGCTCGGCGCTGCCCGGCGGATGGCTCACCATCGTGCTGCTGGGCCTGCTGACGGTGGCCGCGGCGATCGTCGCGGTGCACGTTGCCCGCCGCACGATGGGTCGGGCCGGCGGGGCGGACTTCTACGGGAATCAGACGTTGAGCGCAGCGGACCACCGGGCCCGCTCCGAACGCAGCGCGGCGCAGGGCGACTGGACCGCGGCCATCCGGCAACGGGTGCGCGCCATCGGCCGCCAGCTGGAGGAGGACGGCGCGCTCAACCCGGTGCCCGGTCGGACTGCGGCCGAACTGGCCGCCGACGCGGGGGCGCTGCTGCCGGGCTATGCCGACCAACTAGCCACCGCCGCAGCCGCTTTCGACGATGTGACCTATGGCGATCACACCGGAACCGAACCCGCATTCCGTCTGGTCGCCGATCTGGACAATCGTCTGCGCGCTCACTCCCCCGCCGCCGAAAGCGGCGCCGGAGCGACAGCCCGGTGATCGGACAACGCCGGCGGACCGGCCGCTGGGTGGCCCTGGGGGTCCTTGCCGTGGTGGTTTTCGCCGCGATCACCGCGCTGCTCACCGCACCCGGTCCGGGCGGCCGGATGGATCCGGCGGCCACCTCCCCGGACGGTGCCCACGCGCTGGTCGCGCTGCTGCGGGACCAGGGTGTCGAGGTGGTCATCGCCGACACCGTCGCGGAGGTGGAGCGCGCCGGCCGGCCGGACGCGCTGCTGTTGTTCGCCGAGACGGCCAACACCCGCGGCGATGAGGCATGGGGCCGACTCGCCGCGGTTCCCGGTGACCGTCTGCTCCTCGAGCCGACTGCGCGCGGCCGCGAGGCGCTCGCTCCGGCGATTCACCTGAGCCGCGAGGATCCGCTGAACACCGAGCCGGATTGCGACCTGCGCGAGGCCACTCGCGCCGGACGAATACGCCTGGAGTTCAGCGACGTCTACCAGCCGACCGGCGATGCTCCGGTGACCCGCTGCTACGGAGGGGCGCTGGTGCGCTACACCGCAGACGGCCGCACGATCACGGTGGTGGGCACCGCAGACTTCATGACCAACAGCCTGCTGCTGAAAGAGGGCAACGCGGCTCTGGCGATGAACCTCGCCGGGGACCGGCCCCGGCTGATCTGGTACGCGCCCCAACGCCTGCAGGGTGACCACACCGCCGACGCCACGATCGCCGATCTGATCCCCGATCAAGTCGTCTGGATCGTCGCGCAGCTCTGCCTGGTCGTGGCGCTGCTGGCGTTCTGGCAGGGCCGGCGGTTGGGGCCTCTTGTGGCCGAGGGACTTCCGGTGGTGGTCCGGGCGTCCGAGACGACCGAGGGGCGCGCCCGACTCTATCGGTCACGCCGGGCCCGGGACCAGGCCGCGGCGGCGCTGCGCACCGCGACCCTGCATCGCCTCATCCCCCGCCTGGGATTGGGAGCCAACGCCGATCACGGCGCACAGGCCGCGATCGTCGCCGCGGTGAGTCGGCGCTGCCATGCCGATGAGGCCACCGTGTGGGGCACTCTGTTCGGACCCGCGCCGGCGACCGACACCGATCTTTCTCATCTGGCCCAGGCACTCGACGCTATCGAAAGGCAGGTCATCCAGTCGTGACCCGATCGCACTCCCCTTCCCGCCCCGGGCATGACGATGCCCGGTCGGCCCTGCTGGCGCTGCGCAGCGAGATCGCCAAGGCGGTGGTCGGCCAGGATGCCGTGGTCAGCGGACTGGTGATCGCCTTGCTGTGCCGAGGGCACGTGCTGCTCGAAGGTGTTCCGGGAGTGGCCAAGACACTGCTGATCCGCGCCCTGGCCGCAGCGCTGCAGCTGGACTTCAAGCGGGTCCAGTTCACTCCGGATCTGATGCCGGGCGATATCACCGGATCGCTGGTCTACGACGCACGGACGGCGGCCTTCACCTTCCGGGAGGGACCGGTGTTCACCAACCTGATGCTCGCCGACGAGATCAACCGGACACCGCCCAAGACCCAGGCGGCACTGCTGGAGGCCATGGAGGAACGGCAGATCAGCGTGGACGGGGAGAGCCGGCGGCTGCCGGACCCGTTCATCGTGGCGGCAACACAGAACCCGATCGAATACGAGGGCACCTATCAGCTGCCCGAGGCACAGCTGGACCGCTTCCTGCTGAAGCTCAACGTCCCCCTACCGGTGCGAGATCAGGAGATCGCCATCCTGGGCCGGCACGCCCACGGCTTCGATCCGCGCGATCTCTCCGCGATCCGGCCGGTCGCCGGACCGGCCCATCTGGCCGCGGGCCGGGAAGCCGTCAGAGGTGTCCTCGTCGCCGATGAGGTGCTCGGTTACATCGTCGACATTGCCACTGCCACCAGGAATTCACCCTCGCTGCAGCTGGGCGTCTCACCACGCGGGGCGACGGCGCTGCTGGCGACGGCCCGGTCCTGGGCCTGGCTCACCGGCCGGGGTTACGTCACCCCCGACGACGTCAAGGCGATGGCGCGACCGACACTGCGGCACCGGATCGCGTTGCGGCCCGAGGCCGAACTCGAGGGTGCGACTCCCGACGGCGTGCTCGACGGCATCCTGTCCGCCGTCTCGGTCCCGCGCTAGTGGTTCTCACCGGCCGCGCCGCGGCGATCGCGTTCGTCGCAGTGTTGCCGATCGCGGTTGCACCCTGGCCGGCAATGGTTTTCCTGACACTGTCGGCCGGGTTGGCGCTGGCGATCCTCACTGATGTGGCCCTGGCACAAGACCCCGGCAGCCTGATCCTGACCCGCGGCGGTTCACCTGCGGCCCGACTGGGCGAGCCGGTGGAGACGGTGTTGGGCATGCGCAACGGGGGAAGCCGGCGGATCAGGGGCTGCGTGCGCGACGCGTGGCCGCCCAGTGCGCTGGCCGAGCCCCGCAGCCATCCGCTGAACCTGCCGGCCGGCGGATCACTGGAGCTGAGAACCCGGCTGCGGCCGGTCCGCCGGGGTGACCACACCAGCGCTGCGGTGACGGTCCGCTCGATCGGACCGCTGGGACTGGCCGGACGTCAGCGTTCGACGAACGCGGCAGGCACGATCCGCGTCCTGCCGCCGTTCCTGTCCCGCAGACATCTGCCCTCGCGGCTGGCCCGGCTGCGGGAGATCGACGGACTGCTGCCGGTTCTGGTCCGCGGCCGGGGCACCGAATTCGACTCGTTGCGCGAGTACGTGGTCGGCGACGACGTCCGGTCCATCGACTGGCGTGCCACCGCCCGGCGATCCGATGTGGTGGTGCGCACCTGGCGCCCGGAACGCGACCGCCGGGTCGTCATCGTCCTCGACACCGGCCGCACGTCGGCCGGCCGGGTCGGCGTCGACCCGACGGCCGGTGATCCCGCCGGCTGGCCCCGGCTGGACTGGTCACTGGACGCCGCCCTGCTGATGGCCGCCCTCGCCTCCAAGGCGGGCGACCACGTCGACTTCCTGGCCCACGACCGGGTGACTCGGGCGGCGGTGTTCGGCGCAGCGCGCAACGAGTTGCTGGCCAAACTGGTCACGGCGATGGCCCCGGTGCAGGCCGATCTGGTGGAGTCGGATCCCCCGGCGATGGTCGCCGCCGTGCGCCGCCGGGTCCGCCACCGTGCGCTGGTCGTGTTGCTGACCGATCTGAATCCCTCCGCGATCGACGAGGGCCTGCTGCCGGTTCTGCCGGAGCTGTCCACCAGCCATCAGGTGATCGTCGCGGCCGTATCCGACCCACGCATCGCCGACATGGCCGCGGGTCGCGGCGACGCCGCCCAGGTTTACGACGCCGCAGCCGCCGAACGCTCCCGCAACGACCGGCGGGGGGTCGCCTCGCGGCTGCGGATACACGGGGTGGAGGTCATCGACGCGCCCCCGGACGAGTTGGCCCCCGCACTGGCCGACCGCTACCTGGCGTTGAAGGCCGGCGGTCGGCTCTGACCCCGGTCCCCTTTCCGCGCGAACAGACATAAAAGTCCCCGACACGCCGCTGCCACGGGACACTTTGTGTCTGTTCGCGCGGGGAATGCGCCCAGATATCAGGCCGTGGGAACGACGTCGGGAGCGTCGGCCATATCGCCACTCTCCCCCGCCCGAACGCCGCGGCGGCCGAAGTGGACCACGTAGCCGAGGAACAGCGCTTCGGCCAGGACGCCGATTCCCACCCGCGCGGCCGTCGGCAGCGGCGACGGCGTCACCAACGCCTCGATCAGGCCGCTGATCAGAAGAACCACCACCAGCCCGACGGCGACCGAGACCACCGCCCGGCCCTGCTCGGCCAGCACCTGGGCGCGGGGGCGGTCGCCGGGCGAGACCACCGTCCAGCCCAGCCGCATGCCGACTGCGGCCGCCAGGAACACCGCGGTCAGCTCCAGCAGACCGTGCGGGGTCAACAGTCCGAACAGGACGTCGGACTTCCCCGCATGGATCATCAGACCCGCCGTGCCGCCGAGGTTGGCGGCGTTCTGCAGCAGCACCCAGGGAATCGGAATGCCGAGCAGCACGGCGAACGCGATGCATTGCGCGGCGACCCAGGAGTTGTTCACCCACACCCGCAGCGCGAACGACGCGGCCGGGTGCTCGCTGTAGTACGCGGCGAAATCGGAGTTGACCAGCTCGTCGATCTCGTCGGGAGTGCCCAACGCCGAACGCACGTCCGGGTCGCCGGTGATCCACAGGGCGATGAGCCCGGATACCGCGAAGAACAGGATGCCGGTGACCAGCCACCAGCGCCATGCGCGGTAGGCGACGACCGGGAACGAGACGGTCCAGAACCGCGCGAACTCGCTCCACAGCGGTGCATGGGCACCGGTGACCGCCGAGCGGGCGCGGGCGACCAATGCGGACAACCGGCCGATCAGCACCGAGTCGCTCGACGACGAGCGCACCATCGACAGGTGGGTGGACACCCGCTGGTAAAGGTCGACCAGCTCGTCGACCTCCGGCCCCGTCAGCCGGCGGCGCCTTTTGACGAGGTGGTCCAAACGCTTCCAACTGGCCTGGTGGGCCAGCACGAAGGCGTCGACGTCCACCGCGCCCAGGCTAGGCGATAGCGCCTAGATGCCGGGCCGCAGCGCGGGGGCCAGTGCGCTCAGCGGGATCCTGGGCTGGACGATCCCACCGGTGATCGACCAGATGTAGGCGCCCGGGGTGAAGTCGATCGGGGAATCGCGGGCCACCGGGTAGTCCGGCATGTAGAGGATCAGCTCATTCGGGGTCAGCGCCCATGCCTTGTATC
>JAGQTQ010000021.1:64838-80978 GCA_020438905.1 Mycobacterium sp. | reverse complement strand
TTCCGCCGCGGCAACGCCTACGCCCGCGAGGGCCGCGTTCTGAACTGCCAGTGGAATCCGGATGCCGGGACCCTGGCCGGGACCGTTCGCGGCAATCGCTCCCGCCCGTACGTCACCAACGTGTGGCTGAGCCGGGGGCCGGCGCACAGCTGGGGCCTGGTGGGCGGGCGATGCAGCTGCCCCATGCAAGTCGACTGCAAGCATGTGGCGGCCCTGGTCATCGCGGCCGGCACGGTCCAGGAGCCCGCACCTGAGGTCACCTGGCGGCAATCGCTGGAGACGCTGCTGCCCGAGGCTGCCACCGACGCCCGGGTGGATTCGGCCCTGCGGACGGCGATACCGCTGGGCATCGAGCTCAAGCTCGCCGACGGATCCGAGGCGCTGGAAGCGCGGGTCGTCCGGCCGGGCAGGCGTGGTTGGGTGTCCAGCGACGTCAACTGGTCCGGTCTGTCCAGGATGGGCCATTACGGCTACCGCAAAGAGCACATCGACAGGCTGCGAATCCTTTACGCGCTGCACCAGGCATCGCGCTCCAACGGGTACGGGCACTACGCCTACGGCGGCTATGGCGTCGACAAGACCATCAATCTGAGCGCTCTCAACACCGCGCAGATCTGGCCGTTGCTGGCCGAAGCCCGGCGGTCGGGGGTGGCGCTGGTGCAGGCCGGCGCGGGTTGGGAAGTCGAACTGGCCTCATCGGCGCGCATCATCCTGGACATCACCGCCGATGCCCGCGGCGGTCTTTCGCTGCACCCGCATCTCGAGGTCGACGGAGCCGTGGTCGAAGCGCCGACGTTCCTCGGCTCGCCCGCGCACGGCGTCGCCTACTTCGACGGGGGCTTGTGGCTCGCCCCGTTGGACGCCGCCGCTCCGCCGGCGCTGCAGCGACTCGTTGCGGGCCGTGAGGTGCTGGAGATTCCGGCGGAGTCGGTGGACCAGTTCGCGCTTGAGTTCTATCCGCGACTGCGTTCGGTGGTCGAGGTGACGTCTTCGGACGATTCGTTCACGCCGCCGGAGATCACCGGGCCCGGCGCGGTGCTCAGCGCGGATTACCACCCCGGGCACCGCGTGGTCCTGAGCTGGTCCTGGTCCTATCGACTGGGCGACAGGGAATTCCGCATCCCCGTCGACAGCGGCGAGAACAACGGTGTGCGCGATCTGGATGCCGAGAGCGACCTGGGCTGCAACATCGACGCACCGTTGGAACTGTTCGGGCTGCGCGACGACGAGGGGTTGCTGACCGACGCGGTTCTCGACGGCGCGGACACGATGCGCTTCGCGACCGAACTGCAGCCGCTGCTGGGCGACACCGACGGCGTCACCGTCGAAATCCTCGGCCAGCCCGTCGATTACCGCGAGGCCGGGGAATCGCTGCGGATCGGCGTCAGCACCGCGGCCAGAGCGGGGGAAGACGACTGGTTCGACCTGCGCGTCACGATCAGCGTCGAGGGCAAAAAGATCCCGCTGCCCCAACTGCTCGCCGCGCTCACCGCCGGGGAGGACTACCTGCTGCTCGGCGACGGTGCCTACATCCCGCTCGACAAGCCCGAGTTGGTGAAGCTGCGGGCGCTGATCGAGGAGGCCCGAGCCCTCAACGACGATGACGGCGGACCGCCGCGGATCAGCCGCTACCAGTCGGGATTGTTCGAAGACCTGGCGTCGGTGGCGGCCGTGGTTCGCCAGGCCAAGGAGTGGAAGCGCCACGTCGCCGGACTTCGCGGGTTGCAGTCTCTGGAACCGGTCGACTTGCCGAGCACGCTGCACGCCGACCTTCGGCCGTATCAGCAGGAAGGATTCGGCTGGCTGGCCGCGATGTACGACCACGGCCTGGGCGGAATCCTCGCCGACGACATGGGCCTGGGCAAGACGGTGCAGACGCTGGCGCTGATCTGCCACGCCCGCCAACGCAACAGCGACGGATCGCCCTTCCTGGTGGTCGCGCCGGCCAGCGTGCTGTCGAACTGGGTCGCCGAGGCGGCGCGGTTCGCCCCGGGGCTGCGGGTCGTCATGCTTTCGGACACGCTGGGGCGCTCCGGGGCGGACCTCGACGAACTGGTCGCCGACGCCGACATCGTCGTCACGTCCTACACGCTGTTCCGCCTTGACTTCGACGCCCATGCCGAGCAGACGTGGTCGGGGCTCATCCTCGACGAGGCCCAGTACGTCAAGAACCGTCAGGCCAAGACCCATCAGTGCGTGCGGAAGCTCTCCACACCCTTCAAGCTGGCCATCACCGGCACGCCGATGGAGAACAACCTGATGGAACTGTGGTCGCTGCTCGCGATCACCGCCCCCGGACTGTTCCCCGACGCCACCCGATTCGCGGACTTCTACGCCAAGCCGATCGAGAAGTCCGGTGAGGCCGAACTGCTGGAGTTGTTCCGCCGTCGCATCAAGCCGTTGGTCAAGCGCCGGACCAAGGACCTCGTCGCTCCCGAGCTGCCCGCCAAGCAGGACCAGATCCTCGACGTGGAACTCACGCCGCGGCACCGCAAGCTCTACGAAACCCGTTTGCAGCGGGAGCGTCAGAAGGTGCTGGGTCTGCTCGACGATGTGCAGCGCAACCGGTTCACCATCCTCAAGTCCCTCACGGTCATGCGGCAGTTGGCGCTTCACCCGGGGCTGGCCGACCCGGCGCACGCCGCATTGCCCAGTGCCAAGATCGACGTCCTCATCGAGCATCTGCGTGAGGTCGCCGCCGGCGGTCACCGAGCCCTGGTGTTCAGCCAGTTCACCCGATTCCTGGGCAAGATCCGCGATCGCCTCGACGCCGAGGGCATCGAGTACTGCTACCTCGACGGCCGAACCCGCGACCGCCCGAAGGCGATCCAGCGGTTCAAGGAGGGCGGGGCACCGGTCTTCCTGATCAGCCTGAAGGCCGGCGGGTTCGGGCTGAACCTGACCGAGGCCGACTACTGCTTCCTGCTCGACCCGTGGTGGAACCCTGCGGTCGAGGCGCAGGCCGTCGACCGCACGCACCGGATCGGACAGACCCGCACGGTCATGGTCTACCGGTTGATCGCCCGCGACACCATCGAGGACAAGGTGCTCGCGCTCAACGCGCGGAAGGCCAAGCTGTTCGCCAGCGTGATCGACGACGGCAATGCGTTCGGTTCTGCGCTCAGCGCCGAGGACATCCGCGAACTGATCTCCTAGTGGGCGCTGCCGGCCCGCGCACGCTGCTGTGGAGCCGATATCGGCGATAGTGCGCATGGCCGTGCCCCGTGGATTAGCGTCAGCGCCGGTGCGGATCCGGCGATCACACCCCATCACTCCCGGCAGCGCCGCCAGGTCGGGGTGCCGGGCTGTGACTCGTTCCAGCCGGTCGCCGTTCAGGAGGTGCTCGAGGATGCCGAACGAGAAGTCCGCGGACCCGAATCCGCGTCCGGCCACGTTCTGGCAGGCGCTTATCCCGCTCGCCTTCCTCGTCATCGCACTCGCGCTGGCCATCAAGCTGTACAGAGAGGACTCGGTCAGAGGGCCCGTCCAGGTGGCACTGCTGTTGGCAGCCGCCCTGGCCGCCCAGGTGGGCTACCTCAACGGCCACACGATTGCCGATCTGACCAAGGCCGCGGTCGACAGCGTCGGTTCGGCGATGGGTGCCATCTTCATCCTCTTCTCGGTCGGTGCGCTGATCGGAACCTGGAATATGTCCGGCACCATCGCGACGCTGACCGACTGGGGGATTCGGCTCCTGAACCCCGGGATCTTCTACGTCGTCGCCACGATTCTGTGTGCGGTCATCGCCGTGTCGGTGGGCAGTTCGTGGACCGTCATGGGCACCATCGGCGTCGCGCTGGTCACTGTCGCCGGGGGTCTGGGTCTGAACATGGCCATCGCCGCCGGCGCGGTGATCTCCGGGGCGTATTTCGGCGACAAGATGTCGCCGCTGTCGGAGACGACGAACCTGGCGGCGGCCGTCTCCGGAACCGATCTGTACAGGCACATCCGGGCGATGATGGCCACCACCGTCCCGGCCATCCTGATCACCCTGTGCATCTACCTGATCCTGGGTTTGACCGCCAAGCCGTCCGGTGCCATCGACGTCCCCGATGAGTTGCGGGACATCGAGAAACTCTTCAACGTCAACGCCCTGACCCTCATCCCGTTGGCAGTGGTGATCGTCCTGGCGTTGCGAAAGATTCCGCCCACCCTCGCGATCCTCGCCGGCGCACTGACCGGGGGCCTGGTGGCGATCATCTTTCAGCCCAACGCCGTCCGGGCCTTCGTCGACGACGATTCGCTGGGCACACCATGGGTGATGCTCAAAGGCGTCTGGGATGCGATGGCAACGGGTTTCGTCGCGAACACCGGCAGCAGTACGGTGGACGATCTGCTCAGCGGCGGCGGCATGCAGGGCATGCTCAACACGGTCTGGCTGATCATCACCGCGCTGGCTTTCGGCGGGATCATGAATCACACCGGCTTCCTGGGCAAGCTGATCGAACCGCTGCGCCGCCGCGCCAAGACTCCCCGGGGTGCGATGGCCTCCACCGGAGTCACCGCGATCGGCATCAACGCCGTGGCCGGCGACCAGTACCTCGCGCTGGTGTTGACCGGGAACGTGTTCAAGGAGGAGTTCAGGAAACGGGGTATCGCGCCACAGTCGTTGTCCCGTCAGATCGAGGACACCGCCACCGTCACCTCGCCGCTGGTCCCCTGGAACTCCTGCGGTGCGTACGCCTCGGGTGTCCTCGGCATCACCACGATCGCTTATCTGCCCTTCGCCTTTTTCAACTGGATCAACCCGTTGATCTCCTTCCTCTACGCCGGCCTGGGGATCGCCATCCAGAAGGCCGAACCGGGAGTCGACTCCTCTCCGGCGCCGGCAGAGGCGTCCTTCTACGGGGTCCCCGGCCAGAACTCCGAGGAGGTCCCACAGGACGGCGCGCGTCGCTGACCGGCACCGGCCGCGCGAATTCAGCGCAGCTTCACCATTCGGGTGGTCGAGCTCTCGTCAAGCTCCACCACCTCGGCGCGGGAGCGCAGGAAGTCGCTGAAAGACTTGAAGCCCAACGACTTCTCCGAGAACGACGGGTCCATCCGCTTCATCTGTGCCTTGACCGCCGAGTTGTGCAGCCATTCCACGTCATCCTTCTCCAGGCCGATCTGTAATGCGCGTTTGAGCAGGGCCGTCGCCGTGGCCTGCGGATCCGGGGCGGCGGGCTCTGCGGACTTGCGCCCCCGCCTGGGTTTTTCGGTTCCGGTCTGTTCGCCGTCTGAGGCGGCCGGCTCGAAATCCGGCACTCCGGGCAACGCGTCGTAGATGACGAAGTCGTCGCAGGCCGCCGCCAAGGACCGGCTCGACGATCCGGCCACCCCGATGCCCACGACGTAACGGCCCAGCCGTTTGCAGCGCTGCGCCAGGGCGATGTAGTCGGAATCGCCGGCGACGATCACCACATGGGTGAGGTCGGGCAGCCGGAACATGTCCTCCACGGCGTCGACGGCCAGCCGGATGTCGGCGCCGTTCTTACCGTAGGCCGCCGCCGGGAAGAGCTGAACCAGGTCCACGGCCCGCCCCACCAGCTGCTCGCGGTATTCGGCATTGACCTCCGCCGACCAGTCCGCGTAGGCCCGGGTCAGCACCAGGGTTCCGAACGACGCAGCGAAGTCCAGGATCGCACCCACATCAACCCGGGCCCGGGCCAGGCGTGATGCATCCAGGCCTTTGGCCTTGTCGCGTTGAAAAGAATTGCGGCCGTTGACCTGGTCGTACCGTGAGATCACGATGTTGTCGAAGTCGAGGTACACCGCGACGCGGGTCGCACTGGGTTCGGTCATACGCCCAAGTCTTGTCCATGCGATGCCGCGATCTCCGGCGATCGCAGCATCCGTCTGGCGTACGCCACCTTTACACGTCCGGTGAAAGGTGCGCCTATGCCGAGGTGATCGGAATTGAGCTGGACGAGGCCTCGCTGCGCGACGGGTGAAGTGCGCTCAACTCCACCGGGAGGGTGCGTGCGATGCCCACGTTCACGACCGCGGCACGGTGACTCAGGTGGCGTCGATCGCGGTGACGGTGATCTCGAAGGGGCCCTGCTGTTTGTCGAGGATGTACATCGACACCCCGCTGATGGTCGACGGGTCCAGGGTCTGGGGCGCGTTCGGCGCCGGATCGAGACGCATGCCGACCGGCCGGAAGCCATCGACGGGGAGGTCGTAGATCCGCCCGACACCGGCTTCGGTGGGGAAGCGCTGGATGTAGGACCAGGGCTGCCCTACCGTGCTCAGCTTCAGCAGGTAGGTCTTCCCGTCGCCGGCCGCATGCACGCGCAGCGAGTTCGCACCCGCCGCTCTTCTCCCGAGGTCGGGGTCCTGCGGACTGCGTGCCGAGGCGAACCCGCCGTTGTTCTCCAGCGAGACGGTGCCCGAGAACTCCAGGCCGCCATCGCCGAACCTGATCGAAGAGGTGGACTTACCGCCCATGACGGGATCGTTCACCGTCGTCCAGGCCGCCACCGCGGCGGCGTCATCGAAGTCGAACAGGACGACTGGCCCGTCAGGCCCCGATGGCGGGACTGCGTTGGCCGTCATCCCCCCGATGCCGCCGTGGCAGACAGCGAGGAACATCAGGCATGCCAGCGCGATACCGAATGGCCGACGCTGCAAACGAGATTCTCTGAAAACGCGGTCCCGCAACAGTCCCATGGAGCCACTGTATTGGCGTAGGTTGCCTCGTCGGTAGGAGCGATATCCCGCCAGTTGCGCGAGTGACGAACGACTGCGTCGTCAGCACCGGCCCGGGTCGGCGTTCATCTCGCGGCTCCGCATGGGCATGCCATCGATCACCGCATAGATCACCTGGAGATCCGGTATGCCGTTGACGCGAAATTTCTCTCCGCCGTCTTTGCCGATCAAGACAGCGCTGAAGGTCTCGTCACCAATCCCGTACTGATCCGCCAAGCGCTGCGACTCGCCGGTGTCGATCACGTGGCCGTCCAGCGTGCTCGTGCCCACCGCGGCGATCTGGCCGATCACCATGTCGCGATCGAGAAAATCACACCGGCTGGACTCAATCCGTTGCAGCGTCTCGACGAGCCGGGGATCGTCGTCGGTTGGCGCGAACAGAAGCAGCGGACGGTTCTGCCAACGGTAGTCACTCAACTCAGCGGCCGCGGCGTCAGCCGACCCGAGCGCTGCGCCCGTCGCCAGACAGACCATTGTCATTGCGCTGGAGAGCGATTGCCGGAAACGGCGATGACCGACCATGGTGAACACCGATGCTACCGACTCAGCCTCGTCAAGGAATGCTGCCGGTGGCCTCACGGCCGTCCCCGCTACCCTCGGACGATGCCGCAAACGGTTCGGGAACTCATCGGTGTCTATGACGCGGATGGGACGCTGCTCGGTGAGGCGCGCTACTGGGTCGGGGCCCGACTCGGCCGCGCGCACTGCGCGTTGTGCGACATCACGCACGGACTGTTCACCGAGCGCGCGGACTGGCGGAGTTGTCGAGATCAATTGGACGTGGGGTTCCGGACCTATCACCGCAACGACGCTCCCGATGACGTGCTCGCCGCAGGTTCACCGGCACCGTTCGTGGTGGCTCGAACAGATGGTGGCCTGGTTGCCCTTCTCGGCCCCGAGGAGCTCGACGCGTGCTCCGGCGACGTGGAGAAGTTCCGCCGTGCCTTGAGTCGCGCGTGTGCCGAGCACCACCTGGAAGGGATCTGATGGGCCGTGTCCGCGACTCGCCGAGGGCGCTCGGCGAGGCTCGACCCACTTTCGCTTAGGAGGTGAGCACGACCAGGTACTGCCCGCCGCCGGCCTGAATCCGGGATTCGACGTGAAGGCCCGGAGCCAGCCGACTCAGCCGGTCTACCAACCACTCGGCGGCGGCCACCGCATCGGATTCGGTGGGGCATCGGCCCATCGCTTCGCTGCCGCGCTTTCGGGCCAGCCGCTCGGTACTGGTGATGATTGAAGCGGGGTCTGCAACGAACAGTTCGCCGGGCCACTCGACGACCGGAGCAACAGCGCCTTTCTTGGTGTTGCATCCCCGGTGCGCGAGTCTCTCGCTGCCGAAGACCGATTCCGTTCGCTTGTCTTTGGTTTTGCCCCTGCTGGTCATGCTGTCGATGCTCGGACCGCGGTCGTCGTTGACCGACATGCCAGGGTCGACCGCCTGATCACACAGCCAGCACCGCCACCCGTCGGCCTCCCCGATTTCGTCAAGCCGAGCCATCGCGCCTCTTCCATATCGGATTCACCCATCCCGACGGTAGCCGAGGGTCGTGCCCGCCCGGTGGCCGGACTGCCGACGAACGGCGCCCGACGATAGGCGCGGGTCTTTCCGGGTACATAACGGAATTGCCCACCTCCGCGCGACAACCTCGGCGCCCGAGGGTTCCCGGACCATGGTTTCGTACTTTTGTCGCTCGAAGGTGGGTAAAAGTATTGGTGGTCCCGCAGTATTAATGGTCCAGTATTGATCGTCATGAGCGCGATCGCCGAATTCGACTTCATCGTCGTGGGGGCCGGCAGCGCGGGCTGCCTGCTGGCCAACCGGCTCAGCGTCAACCCCGAGCACCGGGTGCTGCTGATCGAGGCCGGCGGGGAGGACGACTGGTTCTGGATCAAGGTGCCGGTCGGCTATCTGTACACGATCGCCAACCCCCGGACCGACTGGTGTTTCACCACCGAGGCCGACCCGGGGCTGGCCGGCCGCAGCATTCACTACGCGCGGGGCCGGGTGATCGGCGGCTGCTCCTCGATCAACGCCATGATCCACATGCGAGGGCAGGCAAGCGATTACGACCTGTGGGCACAGGCCACCGGGGATGACAGATGGCTCTGGGGCGGCCCGGACCGTCCCGGGGAGACGTTGGCGATCTACAAGGAGTTGGAGGACTACTTCGGCGGGGCCGACGAGTGGCACGGCGCCGGCGGAGAGATCCGTGTCGAGCGGCCGCGGGTGCGCTGGAGGATTCTGGACGCCTGGCAGGCCGCGGCGGCCGAGGTGGGCATCGCCCCGATCGAGGAGTTCAACCGCGGCGACAACGCCGGCAGCGCGTACTTCCACGTCAACCAACGGCGCGGTCGCCGCTGGTCGATGGCCGATGCCTTCCTGCACCCGATCGCGCATCGGCCCAACCTCACCGTGTACACCCGAACCCACGCGCTGAAGCTCCTGATGGACGATGAAGTGACACCCGATCAGCGGCACGGCGCCTGGACCACGGCGCGCCATCGCGCCACCGGGGTTCAGCTGCTCAAAGACGGTCGGCTGGTCGACGTTCGTGCCCGCCGGGAGGTGATCCTCAGCGCCGGAGCGATCGGGTCACCGCATCTGATGCAGTTGTCCGGGCTCGGTCCGGCGGCCCTGCTGAGCAGCCAACAGGTGCCCGTGACCGTAGATCTGCCGGGCGTGGGCGAGAACCTCCAGGATCACCTCCAGCTGCGAACGGTCTACCGGATTCGGGGCGCCCCGACGGTCAACACGCTCTACCGAAACTGGATCACCCGCGCGGGCATGGGACTTGAATACCTGATCCGGCGATCCGGTCCCATGACCATGCCGCCGTCCACACTGGGGGCTTTCGCCAAGAGCGACCCGGCTCTGGCCAGTGCCGACCTGGAGTGGCATGTCCAGCCGTTGTCGTTGCCAAAGTTCGGCGAACCCCTGCACACGTTCGGCGCGATCACACCCTCGGTGTGCAACCTGCGCCCCAGCTCGCGTGGCCACGTTCGGATGGCCGGCCCGGACCCGCTTGTCGCACCGGGGATTTCCTGCAATTACCTGTCGACGGAGTCCGATCTGCGCACTGCGGTGCGCGGCCTGCGGATGACCAGGCGGATCATGGCGGCACCGGCGCTGTCCCGCCACCACCCGCAGGAGTTGCTTCCCGGCCCGCATCTCAGCAGCGAGGACGACCTGCGCGCCGCGGCCGGCGAACTGGGCACGACGATCTTCCACCCGGTGGGCACCTGCGCGATGGGGTCCTTCGACGCCCGGGGCAATCCGCGGTCGGCAGCCACCGTGCTGGACACCGACTGCCGGGTGTACCGCGTCGCCGGCCTGCGGGTGGTCGACGCCTCGGCGATGCCCACCATCACCTCCGGCAACACCAACGCGCCGGTCATGCTCATGGCGCAGCGCGCGGCACGCGCGATCGTGGGATGAACCCGCCCTGCTCGTCCTCGAGATGGACATTCCAGACGATGGCTTCGGGCATCTCTGGAAAGGTATCGCCGGGCAGTGGCCGTCCTACCTGGCATACGCGACGAGCCTCCTGATGATCGGCGTCACGTGGCTCGCTCTTCCGCGAGCACGGGGAGATCTACGACCCCGCCGAGGACGGAGGGTGAACTCAATCCCAGCGGTACGGTTGCCGATGGCACTAGTCTTGTGCGATGAAGCAGTCTTGTGCGATGAAGCGCACCGATTACCAGCTGCCCCGCTGGGCCGCCGGCCTCGTACTCGCAGCGTTGCCCATGATCGGACTTGCGTCTGCGCCGGCCAGCGTCGCCGACGATTTCGACTGCATCGCGAGCGTCTCGCTTGACTGCATGATGAACGACGACGACGGCTTTTCCGACGGCGGCGGGTTCCAACCCGGTGACCTGGTACTTCCGGCCACCGGCGGGCCACCCCAGGTCGCCGTCGCACCCGCGCCCGCCGGCGGTCCGGTTGTGACGGCGGGAGGGGGCGTCGTGATTCCGGGAGCACCGCCCATCGGCTAGACCGCCGAATAGACCCGCCGCGGCAAGCGGCCGCAGCGGCTGGGGAACGTACCTTTGCCCTCACCCGATACGGATCGACCGCCGCCACCACCGGTGCGTGCACCGGAGGAACCGTCGGAATCCGGGCGCCTCCTTGCCCTTGATGACCGACAACGGTTGTCGGCTCGGGAAGCCGCCGCATAGAGGTGGTCGGTGAGTCCGTCCTGCCTGAATCGCGAGGTGCTGCCCACCGTCCCCGCGCACTTGGCCGGATGGGCAAGTAGCCTCTAGACGGTACGTCTGGAGGGATATGAAGGGCATCATCTTCAATTTGCTGGAAGAGGTGGTGGTCGACGCCTACGGGGAGCGTTCATGGGACGAGGCGCTCGACCGGGCGGGACTCGACGGCGTCTACACCTCGCTGGGTAACTACGACGACGCCCAGATCGTGGATCTTTTCAGCGTTATCGCATCGCGGACGTCGTTACCGGTCGATGACGTGCACCGCTGGTTCGGGCAGCGGGCCCTGCCCAAGATGGCCAGGCGCTGGCCCGAATTCTTCACACCGCACCAGAGGTCGTTGCCCTTCCTGCGCACCCTGAACAGCGTCATCCACCCCGAGGTCCGCAAGCTCTACACGGACACGGACTGCCCGCATTTCGACTTCAGCTCACCTGCGGACGGATCACTGGTAATCGGCTACCGCTCCCCGCGCAAGCTCTGCGGCCTGGCCCACGGTTTCATCCTCGGTGCCGGCGACCACTACGGTGAGCGGCTTGCCATCCAGCACCTGGAATGCATGCACGAGGGGTCCGATCGCTGCCTGATCTCCGTCCAGGTGACATGACGGCCCATACCGCCGCCGAGCCTCCCCAGAATCCGATCGAGGCGCTCGTCGCCGAGAACACGCGGCTGAGGCGCCGGCTGCACCGCGAACGACTGATCCGCCGCGAGGCCGAGCAGATCGCCGAGCAGGGACTTCGCGATCTGTACCAGCGGCAGCAGCGCCTAGAGACGATCTCTCTTCTGGCCCAGCGGTTCTCCGCGGCGCTCACCCCGAAAGACATCGGCACGGCGCTATCGGAACAGCTGCTCAACGGGGCGGGCGCCACCGCGTTGGGCTTGGGCCTGTTGGATTCCCGCCGAAACGAGCTGGAGTGGGTCGCCGTGTCGGGGTTCTCGCCCGGCAGTCGCGACGAGTTCGACCGCAAGCTGATGCTGAGCGAACGGACGGTCTGCACCGACGCCATCCGATCCGATCAGCCGGTCGTGATGCGCACCAGCGTGGAGTACTCGCAGACCTACCCGGACGCCGCGCGGGTGTCGCTTCTGGACGGCGCCGAGTCGACGGTGGGCTGGCCGCTCACCGCCGGCGGCTCCCCGATCGGTGTGCTCCTGCTGGCCTGGTCCGAGCCGCAGCCACTCGACACTGCCCAGCGGGCCTTCATCTCGGCGGTGGCGACCATGGTCTCTCAGGCACTGGTCCGCGCCCGCCTCTACGTCGACGAGCACGCCCGCGCTGCGGTCCTGCAGTCGGCGGTGCTTCCGAGCCGGGCGGAGCGAATCGCCGGCATCGACATCTGCGTCACCTATGAACCGGCCGACCCCGCCCACGGCGTCGGGGGCGATTGGTACGACGTGATGCCCCTGCCCGGGAACAGGACCTACCTGGCGGTGGGCGATGTGATCGGCCACGGGTTGGCAGCTGTGGAGGATATGGCCCAGATACGCAGTGCCGGCCGGGCGCTGGCCCACCGTGGCCTGCCGCCCGCGAAGCTGCTGACCGAACTCAACCGCTTCACCCGCGATGTCAGCCACGGCAAGTTCGCCACGATGGCGGTGGCGATCTTCGACCGGGACGAGGGAGTGCTGTCCTACTGCACAGCCGGTCATCCGCCGCCGATCCTTCGCCGATCGGACGGCGCCGAGGTGGAGCGCCTCTCCGATGGCCACGGTCCGGTCCTGGGGCCGGTGCGCGACGCCACCTATGCGGAGCGCGGAACGCGGGTCCGGCCCGGAGACATCCTGGTGATGTACACCGACGGTCTTGTCGAACGCCGCGACAGGGATATCGAGACCGGGATCGCCGAGGTTGAGCGCATCACCGCCGGCAGGGATCCCGCCGCCGGGGCCGGGGCCGGGGCCGGGGCCGGTCAGCAGTGCGGTCTGTTCCGGAATCTGCTGTCAACCCGGAATCGGGAAGACGACGTCTGTGTCGCCGCCTTCCGCTTCAACGACGATCCACGGGTCGCGCAGGCGTAAGCCGCCACGTTCCCCCAAGCACGTCCCGGTTCCCACCAAACATTCAGTCGGTAGTCGGCTGGCTTCAAGGCGGGCGGCGCACTCTGGGTTCATGGTGATTGATGACGCCCGTGGGAAAAACGCGATGACGATGAAGCGGCTGACCGGCTTGGACGGTCTGGCGCTGCACGGTGAGACGGCAGTGATGCCTACTCACGTGATGGCGGTGTTGTTCTGCGACCCGACCGTCCCCGGCGACCTGACGGCCGCCTCCGTCGCCCGGCTGCTGGCCGAACGTGCCAGCGCGACAGAGCGATTCCGGCAGCGGCTGCTGAACAAACCGTTCGGGTTGGGTCAGCCCTCGTGGGTCGAGGACCCCGATTTCGACATCGCCCGCCATGTGCACCGGGTGCGGTTGCCCGCGCCGGGAACCATGAACCAGTTGGCGCTGATGTTGGGGAGGCTGCACGGGCAGCGGCTCGCCCGGGACCGCCCGCTGTGGGAGTCCTGGGTGATCCAGGGACTCGAGAACGCCCGGCTGGTGGTGGTGGTCAAGTTCTCCCACGCCATGAGTGACGGTGTGGGTGCGGTGACCGCGCTGCTCCCCGAGCTGATCGGCGCCGATGGGGCTCGGCAGTGCCCCGCAGCGGAGCACCGCGGCCCGGCTCGGATCCCCGGCCTGTCGGAGCGGGTCGGCGACGTCATCGACGAGGTCGCTGTGAACGCGGCGGCCGGCATCCGGATCGCGGTCCGGGTGGTCCCCGGCGTGGTCGGGTTCGCGGCACAGTCGGTCCGAAGACTTCTGCCCGCGGCCAACCTGCCCGAGGATGACGCCGACCGGCACTGCGCTGAACGGGACTGGGCCGAAGGGGAATGGTTTTCACCGCGCACCCGGCTCAACGACCCGCTGACCCCGCGGCGCAGCGTCGCGTTCGCCGAGGTGGCGATGGACGATGTGCGGGCGATCACCGAAGGGTTGGGCGTGACGGTCAACGACGTATTCCTCACTGCCACAACGTCGGCACTGCGGAGGTGGTTGCACACCTATGACACTGTTCCGGAACAGCCGCTTCGCACGTTCATGCCGATCTCGACGCGCGGCGCCGGCGACAACGGGTCCAACAGTTGGTCACCGGCGCTGGTGAAACTGCCGGTGCATCTTGCCGATCCGGCAGAGCAGCTGGCCAGTATCCATGCCGCCACCTCACGGTTGAAGGCCCAACGGCGGGCGGCGCCGCCGATCGACCTCGGTGACGTCATCGACCTGGCTCCGCCGATGGCCATCGGCCTACTCGCCGGTCTCTACACGGGGCTGAAAATGTCCCGTCTGCACCCCCCGTTGGCGCATCTCGTCACCTCCAACGTCCCGGGGCCGCGGAGTGACCTCCGTTGTGCCGGGGCGCCGGTTCTCGCCGCGTACCCGTTGGCGCCGCTGTGTGAAGGCGCCAATCTCAACATCACCGCGGTGTCGTACCACGACAAGTTCGCCATCGGCCTGGTTGCCTGCCCCGACAACGTCGAGGACGTCGCATCGGTGGCGCGCAACATCAAGGCCGTTGTCGCCGAACTCAAGACGGCCGCCGGCGCGGTCGACGATCGGCCACTCCCGCGGGTGGCTGACTCGGAAACCATTGCGGCAGTCAAGCATTTGGGAATCCCCAGAAACCTTTCCGGTGGGAGCGGGCGAGCCACGCAACTGTCCGAAACCGCTTGATTCAGCGGGAAAGCTCAGGGGCACTTTCCCTCGGTTGCGCCGGCGTGGACGTTTTCAGCGCCATCCAGCAGTGCGGCTGACGGCATGACCGTGCCGGATGGGGAGGTGGACAGAATGATCGGTAGGCCCCGCTGCGGGCGTCTGGCCGAACGGCAGACCTGCCCCAGCGCCCGCAGCTGATGTATAGAAAGCGCCTGGGAATATATAATCCAGACCATGGCTCTGAGTATCAAGGATCCTGAGGCCGATCGCCTGGCCAGGGAATTGGCAGCTCGGACCGGGGAGACCTTGACACAGGCGATTGTGGTCGCGCTCAGGGAACGACTGGCCCGCGAGGCCGGCCGGTCCACCGATGTCCCGCTTGCCGAGGAACTGGCATCGATCCGGCGCCGGTGCGCTGCGTTGCCGGTGCTGGACGACCGGCCGGACGACGCCATCCTGGGCTACGACGAGCGTGGGCTGCCCACCTGATGGTGATCGACACCTCAGCGCTGGTGGCGATGCTCAGCGACGAGCCGGAGGCTTCGAGTTTCGAGGGCGCGGTGCAGGCGGATCCGGTCCGCTTGATGTCGACGGCGTCGTACCTGGAGGCGGCGATCGTCATCGAGGCACGCTTCGGTGAGTCCGGAGGGCGCGAGCTGGATCTGTGGCTGCACCGGGCCGCTGTTGATCTCGTCGGGGTCGATGTGAATCATGCCGAGGTTGCGCGGGCGGCCTACCGCCGGTTCGGCAAGGGTCGACATCCCGCCGCGTTGAACTACGGCGACTGCTTCGCCTATGCGTTGGCGAAGGTCAGCGGTGAGCCCCTGCTGTTCAAGGGCGACGATTTCGGTCACACCGACATCGACGCAGTCGACATCGGCGGCTTGCCGACCATCCGCTAGCCCGTCAGCGGCCCTGGTTGGCAGTCCAACTCCGGTGCCGCATGGCCGCCTTGCGGGCCAGTTTGGCCAGAGCACGATCGGGCAGGTGACGCCCCAGCACGTCGAGCACCCCGGCCGTCTCGGGAGCACGATGGCGCCAGAAGAACTCCAGCATGGCTTCGGGGTCATGCGCGGCCAGGAACTGCTCGCACAGAATGTCCGGCTCGTCGATCAGTTCGGACAGGATGTCGACCATCACCGCCGGGGTGACGAATCCCCCGACCGTCTCGGGGTCCGCCAAGCCGTTCTCCAGCAGCCAGATCGCCGCGTGGCCCGCGGCGTCGGTGTCCAGAAGTTGGCGCATATGCGGTTCGGCCGCCTCGGCGTCGAACAAGCCCAGAAGTCGCATCCCGATCAGCCGGGTGCGCGCATACTCAGCGCCGCTGATCATGGCGGCGACCGCCCCGGCCCGCTCGGAGGCCGGCATCGCCGGCTGCCACGCGCCCAGCATGTCCGAATGCTGTTCCGGCGGAACCTGACCCATCGCAGCGATCAGGTCGTCCAGATCGGCGTCGGCAAGGTCGGCCGCACTGCGCAGCGACAGCCCGGCATCGGCCAGTAGGCCGGGAAGCGCATGGCGGCCCAGGGCTGTCAGGG
>JAGQTQ010000021.1:0-64739 GCA_020438905.1 Mycobacterium sp. | reverse complement strand
GGATTTCCATGGTCCGCCCGACGTCGCGGGCCGGTGAGTCACCGGACAGGTAGTACTCGACAGCGGCGGCGCTGAACTGGTACTCGACCACGCTGCGGTTGAGGTCGACGATATCGTCGAAGTCCACCCGAGCCTCCGGTGCGAGCAGTGCGGCCAGCCAGTGCACCACCCCTTCGTCGAGCAAGTTGTGCAGATCGTCGTAGAAACTCATCCCGGCGCCCATCTCCGAGAGCACACCGAGTTCGACGACCGTCTGGAACAACTCGGTGGCCTGCTGGACAGCGGACTTCTTCGCCCAGCGCTTGACCGGCACCAGGCGTTTGTTGACGCGGCGCACCGCCCCCGATTCCAGGGCGATTTCGACCAGGTAGGCAAGTTGGCGCAACTCCGCCGTCGACTGGGTTCTGAACGTCTTTTCGCCGATCTTCTCGTCGATCTCGTCGCCGGTGTCGAGCAGTTCGACCAGAGCCCGCCCGTCGGCCAGCTTGAGGTTGCCGGTCGCGGTCAACACCTTGCCGGTCTCGCCGAGATAGTCGCGCAACGCCTGCACCTTCGCCGGCAGCACCGCGCGGTCGGCGGCGGCTTCCACGTCGGCCGGCGGGGGCGGAACGTAGAGGAAGGGCAGTTCGATGGTCTCGATCATCGGCGGCTCGAAGAACTGGTCGGTGGCGGCCCGACGCTGATCCAGCGGCAGGGCATTGTGCTCGTCCATGCGCTGCTGGAGCGCGGCCGTCAGCTCCTCCTGGCTCATCTCTTCCAGGCCGGAGATTCCGGCGAACAGTGACTTGGCCATGCCGAAGTTGGCCGGGTCGGCCATCCGAATCGTCATCGGATCGATCAGTCCGATCGCCGTGCGCGCCAGGTTCCGGGCCCGTTCGGGGCCGCCCTTCATACGCCCGGTGCTGCCTAGGAAGAAGACGAACTCCGCCATGGCCTCGCAGACCTCCTGCGATTCCTCGGCGGGGATGCTCAACTTGCGCGGACACCAGCCGAGTAGGAACTCGCGCAGGTCATCGTCATTGAGGTTCGTCAGCGGAGCCGACTCGCGCCAGTCCAGAAACATCGCGGCATGGCCGGCCAAGGTGACCGGGTCCGGCGCGCCCCGGCCCTCGAGCCAGTCGGTGAATTCCTCGATCAATGCGTCAACCACGTCATTAGTCTCGCCTACCGTGCGGAGGCCGGGGTTCCGTGCTCCCCAGGCGCCTAGATATGGCCGGGCATGCCGGGCATCCCGCCGCTCATCGGGGGCGCCATCGGTGCCGGAGGTGGCGGTGGAGGCGCCGGCTGGGGGAGGAAGGGGCTGCCGACGCACGCGGCACTGGCCGGCATCTGCATGCACTGCGGGTCCAGTGGGCCGGTCGGAACCGGCGGTAGGGCAGGACCCGTCGGCGGCGTGTACGGGCTTCCCTGGCACTGGATGGCCTCGGGCATCGTCGCGCAGCGCGGATCCTCCGGACCGGTGGGCATACCGGGTTCGGGATCGGCCCCTGCGATCGGAGCAGTGGCCAGTGCTAGAACGACCGCGATGCCGGCAACACTTCTGATCGTGACCATGGTTCATGCTCCCACGCAGACGGGAGGGCCGTTCGTCAGTACCACCCCGGGGGCAGCTGCCCGCCCGGCCAACATTGCCCGCCGACGCCGCACGGCGGCCAAGGTTGCGGAGCCGGTGGGGGCGGGGGATAGGGCGGTCCCGGGGGCAGCGGGTCCGGTGCCGGGCAGGGTGCAAACCGGGTGCCGCCGAGACCGAACGGCGGCCACGGTTCGGGGAAGGTCGGCGGCTCTTCGCCCGGCGCGGGCGGTGGCAGCCACGGCGGGTAGCACCGCGGCGAACAGGCACCGCCCAGTCCGCAGGGCGGCCATTGCGGCAGCGGCGGCGGGGCCTCGGTCTGGGTGGGGGGCGTCGGATCGGGCGACGGGTCGGCATGGCTCGGAGCGGCGGTGCCCAAAGTGCCCAGCAGCGATATTCCCAGCGCCGATATTCCCAGCGTCGCGGCCAGCAGCAGGCGGTGCACCGGCAGGAGGACTCTCACCAGCAGCAGTGGACCACGGCGGAACCCCGCCGGGCGCGGCCTTTTGATGATCTGCCGGCCCCGGCCGCTGCTGCCGCGGCTTCCAGCCGTTCGGTTCCTGGCCAAAGCGATGTCGAGTTCACGGCGTCGGCCACCAGATGCCACGTCTGGGCACCGGTCAGGGCGGCCGCATCGCACGGACATCCATCGGTTGGGGGGACCCTTCAGCGAGCGCCCCTTTTCCGGGCCGGTCGCGGTGGGCTAACGCCCAGCGGTCGCTTTGGTCACGAACACCAGGAGGGTCTTCCCGGACCTGTCGGGGCGGTGTTGGGATCGCCGGAGCGGTCGAGGCGGATGACGGCCCGGAGGTGTGGCATGGGCTGGTTGGAAGCGACGTTGGCGCTTGCAGTGCTGTTGGTGGTCGCCGGGGCGTCGGCGGCGGGCGGGTTCTGGGCGTCGGTGCGAGGCAAGGCGTCCCGGGGCCGCGTTCCCTTCCTGGTGGGTGTCGCGTGCGGACTCGCGGCGGGAACGGCCCTGGCGGCACGGCGGCGGGGACCCCGGGTCGTGGCGACGTCGGTCCTCCAAGCGGTGTTCGGGTCGCTGCGGGCCAATGCCGGAGCCGCGGCCGGCGGCGTCGTTGTCCGCGCGGTCGCGGTCGGGGCTGCACTTGTTCGACTCGGACCCGCCCCGGCAAGGGGCTACCGCCCGTCCCCTGGGCGTTGTCGCTCGAAGCTGGGCAAAAACCATGCCGGCTGGACTGGCCGCCGTCGCTATCGCACGGCCATCACCACCGGACGTCGTGGCGTTCCATCACCCCGTAGCCGTCGCGCAGCGTGACGCCGTCGATCGAGCCGGTGAAGGTGCCGAACGGTTGGCGGTAGTTGCTGTCGATGAGGATCATCCGGTCGTGGCGGGCGCGTTCCCGCTCGGCGTGGAACTCCAGCGAGCCGACGCGGGACAGGTCCGCGGCGAACTCGACCGGACCGACTTCGCGGGGGACGCCGTCCACCCAGAGGGTCCGTTCGGAATTGGTCGGGGAGTCGTGGACCCCGTCAGTGATGTTCCAGGTGATGGCCGCGCCGGTGTCGGCAGTGCCGCAGCCGGCGCTCCATGACCATTTGGTCACCCGTGCGTGATGCCCGGCGGATTCATCGAGCAGCCCGGGGGATTCGACGGCGACACCGTCGATGGTGCCGGTGACGCGTACGGGGGTCTTCCGGGTCCAGATCGGGTACTTCCCGTGCAGGGAGACCACCTCGACCGGATCGCCGGCCCGCTCGTAATAGACATCGACACTGTCGAATCGGGCCGAGGCTTCGTCGAAGTGGACGATCGGCCACAGCGCGGCCCGGTCCCGGAACCCGTCGGTCCTGCGGTTGTGGACGGCCCAGAACGCCTGATAGGCGGGGCCGATCCGAGCGACACCCACGCACATTTGGACATCCGGTCCGTACACGCCCAGATAGCGCCACCTCTTGAGCGGCCGCAGCCCGCGGAAAAGCGGCAGGTGATCGACGTCGAGAGGGGGATTCGCCGAACCGCGCCAGGGAAGAGTCATCCCGTCAGCATGCCCAAGGGTCCGGTCGGCGCGGCACCGACATGCCGGAATCGGCCTCGACGCCGCCGGCCGGACCGGACCCATACTGGTCGCGTGGCCGAAACCAAAACCAACTCGCCGGTGCCCGAACCGCCCTCGCAGGAGGAGATCGGGCGGGCACTGCGGCTGATCGAACCGATTCGCAAGGTGATCAACCCCAAGGTCTACGGCATCGACAACGTGCCGCGCCGCCGCGCGCTGCTGGTCGGCAACCACACCGTGATGGGCATGCTGGACTCGCCGCTGATGTGTGCCGAACTGTTCGAGCAGGGCATCGCCGTTCGCTCCCTGGGGGACCACGCCCATTTCAAGATTCCGGTGTGGCGCGACGTTCTCACCGCCTGCGGCGTCGTGGAGGGAACCCGAGCGCTCACCTCGGAGTTGATGCGCCGCGACGAGGTCATCCTGGTCTACCCCGGCGGTGGCCGGGAGGTGGCCAAACGCAAAGGCGAGAAATACCAACTCATCTGGAAGGAACGGATGGGTTTCGCCCGGCTGGCCGTCGAGCACGGATACCCGATCGTGCCGTTCGCCGCGGTGGGTGCCGAGGAGGCCGTCGACATCGTCCTGGACGGGGACAGCCCGTTGCTGGCCCCCGTCCGGCTGTTCGCCGAGAAGGTGCTGGGCAGCAAGGACGCCATGCCGATAACCCGCGGGATCGGGCTGACCCCCTTCCCGCGACCGGAACGGCAGTACTACTGGTTCGGCGAACCGATCCCCACCGAGGCGGTGCAGGGACGGCAGGATGACGACGCGGTTGTGCGCGCGGTACGCGAGCAGGTCAAACAGGCCGTCGAGCAGGGGATGGAATTCCTGCTCGCCGAACGGGACAACGACCCGCACCGGTCGGTGGTCAAGCGGCTGTTGGGCCCGGAGCGCCGGTAGCCGGCCCGTCTGAACGAGCCCTGTCGGTGGGATTCTCTAGGCTGCGGTCGTGGACTACCCCGCCGTCGAGGCCCTCCGGGAGCGACACCCGGCTTGGCGGCTGCTGCGCGCCGGCAACGCCGCGCTGATCCTGTCGTTCCTGGGCCGCTACTTCGTCGAGGCCAACCGCGGGGCCTGCCCGGCCAGCCGGCTGGCCGACGCCCTCGACGACGAGTTGCACGCCCTCAATACCGGGGCGGGGGAGGAGCGATTCCCCAAGGAACCCCGTGCCTACCTGGAGGACTGGGCTGGTTCGGGGTTTCTGCGCCGCTTCTACCCGGCCGGTGACGACGAGGTCCACTACGAGGTCACGCCCGCCTTCGAGAAGGCCTACGCGTGGGTCGGCGCCCTGCAGGGCCGCGCGTTCGTGGGCACCGAATCCCGGCTGCACATCGTGGTGGAGTTACTGCGCCAGATAGTGCACGGCACCGAGGCCGCACCGGAGGCCCGGCTGGCCGAACTGCACCGGCGGCGCGCCGAGATCGACGCCGAGATCGACGCCGTCCAGTCCGGTGTGGTGACCGTACTGGACCCGACCGGGGTCCGCGACCGCTACCAACAGCTCTCGGCCACCGCCCGCGAACTGCTCTCCGACTTCCGTGAGGTCGAGGAGAACTTCCGGCTGCTGGATCGCGCCGCGCGGGAGAAGATCGCCGGCTGGGAGGGCTCCAAGGGCGACCTGCTGGCCGATCTGGTCGGCAGCCGCTCACAGATCGCCGGCTCCGACCAGGGCCGCAGCTTCCAGGCGTTCTACGACTTCCTGCTCTCGGAGTCCCGGCAGAACGAACTGACTGAGCTGCTGACCAAGGTCACCGCCCTGGACACCGTCGAGGCCGACCGCCGCATCCGCGGTATCCACCACGACTGGTCCGAGGCCGCCGACCGCGCCCAGCGCACCGTCCGGCAGATCTCCGAGCAACTGCGCCGCTTCCTCGATGACCAGGTGTGGCTGGAGAACCGCCGGGTGCTGGAACTGGTGCGCTCGGTGGAATCCCTGGCCCTGGACCTGCGCGAGAGCCCGCCGTCCTTCGGGCTGGAGGTCGACCAGCCCGGTATCGAGATCGCGCTGCCCTTCGAGCGCCCGCTGTATCAGACCCCCGCGGCGGTGGCGGTGGAAAGCGTGATCGCCGCCGCCACCGAGGACGTCGACACCGACCTGCTGTTCACCCAGACCTTCATCGACCAGGTGCGCCTGGCCGAGGTGATCCGCACCGCGCTGCCGGCGAACTCCTCGGCGCTGCTCTCGGACGTCATCGCCCTGCATCCGATCGAACAGGGCGCCGCCGAGATCGTCGGCTACCTCACCCTCACCGAGGAGGACGTCACCGTCGAGATGGACCCCGACGGGGAGACGGTGCTGGATTACCCTGACCCCGCCGACCCGGATGTCACCCGGCGCGCCAGGCTGCCGAAGGTGACGGTGCGGCGGCAGTGAGAAACGGGCGGGCGAGGAACGGCCGGGCGAGGAAGAACCGATGAGCAACGACCACGCTGTGGCCGCGGCGATCATCCGGCTGATGCAGGGGGTGGTCTATCGCGAGACCGACGAGGACACCTGGCTGACGCTGGAACGCCTCGGCGCCGGCGTCCGCGATCACTTCGCCACCATCGGGGTCGACGTGGTGCTCGACGATGTGGAGGGTTACGCCTATCTGCGGTCGCGGCCGACCGACGAGGGTGAGGAGGCCCTTCCGCGGCTGGTGCGACGGCGCGCCCTGACCTACAACGTCAGCCTGCTGCTGGTGCTACTGCGCAAGCGGCTGCTGGAATTCGAGACCACCGGCTCCGACGGGAGGCTGGTGCTCACCACCGATCAGATCGTCGAGATGCTGCGGCTGTTCCAGGCTGAATCCAGCAACGACGCCCGCGTGGTCGATCAGGCCGAGGCGACCATCAGGAAGGCCGCCGAACTGGGCTTCCTGCGGGCGCTGCGCGGCCATAACGACCACTGGGAGGTGCGCCGGATCCTCAAGGCCTACGTCGACGCCCAGACGCTGTCGAACTTCGCAGCCAAACTGCGCGAGTACGCCGGGGCCGAGAGCGACACAGGCGGCGGCGATGAGTGACGGGCTGTTCTCGGCCGTCGAACTCGGCGCTTCGCCGCGGGCCGGCTACCGACTGCAGTACGCCGAGGTGCGCAACTGGGGCACCTTCGACGAACTGGTGTGGCGGTTCACCCCCGGAACCGACACCGCCCTGCTCACCGGTGACATCGGGTCGGGCAAGTCGACCATCGTCGATGCGCTGACCACCTTGTTGATGCCCGCCCACAAAGCCGCCTACAACAAGGCCGCTGGGGCCGACGCCCGGGAACGCACGCTGCGCTCCTACGTCGAAGGCCACTACAAGTCCGAACGGATCGAGACCACCGGGCGTTCGCGGGCCAAGGGCCTGCGGGAGAACCGGCGCACCTTCTCGGTGATCCTCGGGGTCTTCGTCAACCACGGCTACAACGAGACCGTCACCCTGGCCCAGGTGTTCCAGCAACGCGAGAGCACGGGGCAGCCCTACCGTTTCTACGTCACCGCCACCAAGGCGCTGTCGATCGCCACCGATTTCGCCGACTTCGGCACCGACCTTCGCGATCTGCGCAAGCGGCTGCGTGCCGGCGGAGCGGAGATCTTCGACGAATTCCCCAAGTATGCAACGTCATTGCGTCGTCTGCTGGGCGTCCGCTCCGAGCAGGCCCTCGAGCTGTTCCACCAGACGGTGTCGATGAAGTCGGTCGGCAACCTCAACGATTTCGTCCGCGACCACATGCTCGAGCCCAGCGACTGCACCGAACGGGTTCGCGACATCATCACCCACTTCGAGGACCTCACCAAGGCCCACGACGCGGTGAAGCGGGCCCGCGAGCAACTCGAAGCGCTCGATCCGGTGGTGACCGCCGCCGAGAAATACGACTCGGCACTGGCGCAGCGCGGTGAGTTGGAGCGGGAACGCGGCGCGGTGCGGGTCTTCGTCGCCGAGCGCCGCTCCGCGCTGCTGACCGAGGAAATCGCCGCGCTGCGCGCCGAGGGCGCCGCGCTGCACACCGAGCAGGACGCCGCCAAGGCGACCCAGCAGCAGCTCGCCGATGAACGCGAGTCGCTCATCGAGGAGCGGGCCAGGGCCGGGGGCGACCGGATCGGGGAATTGGAGCGGCTGGCCCGCGAGGCCCGGGGCCAAGCCGGGAAACGCCGTCAGTCCCGCACCCTTTTCGATGCCGCGGTGGCTGCTGCCGGTCTGAAACCGGTTGCCGGGCCGGGGGATTTCGCGGCCCTGTCGGCAGTGGTGGCCGCTGAGCGGCCGCGACTGGCCGAGCGGCGTCGGGTTATGGACGGGGAGTACCACGAGGCGATCGGGCGGGACGGGGAGCTGCGCCGCGCGAGTGAGGCGATCGCTGCGGAACTGGCCAGCCTGGAACAGCGGACCAGCAACCTGCCCGCCGAACAGGTCGAGATCCGCGCCGAACTGTGCGCGGCGCTGGGTCTGACACCCGAAGACCTGCCCTATGCCGGGGAACTGCTCGACGTGCACGACGAGCATTCCCAGTGGCGCGGCGCGGCCGAACGGGTGCTACGCGGGTTCGCCCTGTCCCTGCTGGTGCCCCAACAGCATTACGACGCCGTCGCGGGCTGGGTGAACGGTCGTCGGCTCACCGTCGCCGGGCGCGGCGGGCGGCAGGTGGGAGCCCGCCTGGTCTACGAAAGGGTTGCCCGGCAACGGGTTCGGCTGCAGCCCGCCGAACCCGGCGCGCTGCTGCTCGCCGACTGCATCGACGTCAAGGACGGCCCGTTCCGGGATTACCTGGCCGATGAGCTCACCAAACGGGCCGACTACCGGTGCGCCGCGAGTCTGGAGGAGTTCCGCGGCCAGCGCAGAGCGGTCACCCGGGAGGGCCAGGTCCGCTCCGGCGACCGCCACGAGAAGGATGACCGGCACCGTGTCGACGATCCGCGCCGGTGGGTGCTCGGCTGGGCCAACGAGCGCAAGATTGTCGCCCTGCGCACCGAGCTCGCCGAACTGGAGGACCGCCGCGCCGTCGTGGCCGCCGAACTGGCCGACCTCGGCGCCCAGCGCGATGCGCTGCAGGCCAGGGCCGAATCGCTGGCCCGGCTGGAATCCTTCCCGTCCTGGGACGACCTCGACGTCGAGGAGGCGTCGACCCGGGCGGACGAATACGACGCCGAACGCGAGCGGTTGGCGGCCGGCTCGTCCCGGCTGGAGGAGATCACCCGCGCGCTGGTTCGCAACACCGAACGTGCCGCCGCCGTGACCGCCGAGATCGAGCGCCTCACGGGGCGGCTGGCCACCACCGCCGCGGCCGCCCAGCGCGCCGAGCGGGACAAGAGCGCCGACGACGAGTTCCTTGCCGCCCAGGGGGAAGTCGAGTTGGCCACCGCGCGCGCGGCCTACCCGGCTCTGGACGCGCGGCTGGGTGCGAAGCGTCCGACGCTGGCCGCACAGTAGGACCAGGCCGAGAAGGCCCTCGCCGAGGAGTTACACGGCCGCATCGAACGGCTCTCCCACAAGCTGACCGGCCTCGGGCAGAGCATGGTCGTCCAGATGGGCGCCTTCCTGACCCGCTGGCCCGAGGCGCGCGCGGATATGGACGCCAATATCGAAGCGCGCCAGGAGTTCCGGGCCTTTAGGGACCGGGTCGCCACCGACGACCTGCCGCGTTTCGAGGCCGAGTTCAAAGAGCAGCTCAACAAGAACGCCATTCAGGAACTGGCGGGGTTCAACAACTGGCTGCTGCGCCAGGCCGCCGCGATCGACGAGCGCGTCGACCGGATCAACGAGGCGCTCGGCGCGGTGCCCTACAACCCGGGCCGCTACATCCGGCTGGAGAAGGAACCCACCTCCAACACCGATGTGGCGCAGTTCCGCTCGGATCTGCGCAACCTCACCAACGACAGCCTCGCCCTCGACGGCGACCAGTACTCCGAGCAGCGTTTCCTCGACGTCAAGCGGATCATCGAGCGCTTCCGCGGTCGAGACGGTTACGCCGAATCGGACAAGAACTGGACCCGGCGGGTCACCGACGTGCGCAACTGGTTCATGTTCTCCGCCTCCGAGCGCGACGTCGAGACCGACACCGAGTGGGAGCACTACAGCGACTCCGACGGCAAGTCCGGCGGCCAGAAGGAGAAGCTGGCCTACACGATCCTGGCGGCCTCGCTGGCCTACCAGTTCGGTCTGGAGTGGGGAGTCGCGCAGTCCCGTGACTTCCGCTTCGCCGTCATCGACGAGGCCTTCGGACGGGGCTCGGACGTCTCGACCCGCTACGCGCTGGAACTGTTCGCCACCCTCGGCCTGCAGCTGCTCATCGTCACACCGCTGCAGAAGGTCCACGTCATCGAGCCCTACGTCAAGGCGATCGGCATCGTCGACAACCCCACCGGCCAGTTCTCCCGGCTGCAGACCATGACCATCGAGGACTACCGGCGCCAGCGCGACGGACGGCGGCCGTGAGCCCTCGGGCGAGCACGGGCTGGGCCACACCCGCGGACATCGCGGCAAAGGTCAAGCGCCGCTGGGACGACGGCTCGCTACTGCGCGCACACGCCGGCGGCGGCCCCTTCGAACCCATCGAGGTGCCGCTGCGTGGGCCCACGCCCTCGCAGATCGGCGACGACCTGGCCGCCGTTCGGGACTGGGTCGCCGCCCTTGACGCCGGCCGGCGCGACGACCGCCGCTACACGCTGGTGTGGCAGTCGATCGGTGGGCGCCAGATCGGGCGCAACCGGGTTCCGGTGCGCGCCGTGGTGTCCTCGGGGGAGCAGGCGTGGGCGCTGCTGGGTACGGCCGCGGTGGTGCGCCGTTTCGATGCGCTGCTGGAAGCGGCCGCGGCGGAACCGGCGGTGCGGCGGTGGATCGTCGCCAACCCGCATCGGGCCATCGCCCTTGAGCCGGTGATGCCGGAGCTGGTGGCCGCCTACCGGTGGCTCGACTCCCACCGGGGTTCGCAGCGCTACCTGCGCGAGATCAGCGCGCCCGGCGTCGACACCAAATTCGCCGAGCGGCACCGGCCGGTACTGGCCGGGATGCTGGGGGTGCCGTCCTCGGCCCCGGGATTCCTGGCCTGTCTTGGGCTGCGGAGCAAGCCGACGCTGATCCGGCTGCGCCCCGCGCTATCACTGGGCCTGCCCGCACCGCTGACCGAAATCGCTGTGCGCGAAGGGGAATTGGCGAAATTGGCGCTCGCGCCGCGGGTCGCGGTCATCGTCGAGAACGAGATCACCTACCTGTCCGTCGAGGTCCCCGACGACGGGGTTGTGATCTGGGGGAGGGGATTCGACGTCGAGGCCGCCGGCCGGCTGCCCTGGCTGGCAGACGCCGATGTCCTTTACTGGGGCGATATCGACACCCACGGATTCGCCATCCTGGACCGGCTGCGGGCCCGGCTGCCCCAGGCGCGCTCGGTGCTCATGGACCGCGAGACACTGCTGGCCCACCGCGATCGCTGGGTCAGTGAAGACCGCCCGACCGCCGCGGTACTGCCCCGGCTGAACCCCGACGAGCGGGACCTCTACGCCGAGCTGGTGAGTGACGCTCTGGGCGAGGGGGTGCGCCTCGAACAGGAACGCATCGACTGGCAGTGGGCCAGGCAGCGGCTGCCGAGGGGCGGAGCCGGCACGGACGGATCCGCGTGACGGCATTTCGCCCGCTCGGCGATGGTTATCAGAAGGCTGTTCGGCACACCCGTGAGTCCAGGGCGCGTAATGCCATTCAGACGGCTACTACGGTGAGGAGGTCCTCGAGGCCTCTGAAGTCCTCGATGTTGCGGGTGTAAAGCGTTAGGCCCGCGGCCAACGCGGTGGCAGCGATGAGCAGATCGACCGCGCGGCGGCGGGGTTGACGACCGGCGGTCAGCGCCGCGGCATAAATCCGCCCGTACGCCCGTGCACAGTCGCCGTCGAACGCCAGAGGTTCTACCCATGACTCAAGTTGCTGCAGTCGGTCTTGGCGTCGCGCTCGCTCGGCGGGATCGTCGGCAGCGTGAGTGCCTGCAGAAAGTTCGGCCAACGTAACGGCGCTGACGGAGACCTGGTCTGGCAGCAATTCCGGCGCTATGACACCGAGATCAATGACCACGGATGTGTCAAGTAACCCGGTCGACGTCTCAGCCACGAGGTTCGATGTCCTGATCCGCCCAGCTGTCGAGGTCCTTGCGGAGGTGCTGATAGTCGATGTGCGGGGCGCCTTGGAACGCTGCGGCGAGCGCCGGACCGTTCACCACGCGCCGGCGCCGCAAGGGCAGCAATTCCCCGACGGGCACGCCGTTGCGGGTCACGACGAACGCTTCGCCCTCATCGAGCCGTCGCATGATTTCGCCACTGTTGTTGCGGAGTTCGCGCTGGCTGATTTCTCTGCCCATAACGGCACTGTAGCGCATGTGCGACGGCTGCTCTGGCGTCCTGTATTCCGGTGAACGGGGCATCCTGGTGAACGGGAAATCTGGCCCCGCCCCGGTCGACACGGCAGACTCAACATTCGTGGCGGAGTTGTTGATTGCGGCCAACCCGGACCAGGATTCCCGGCTGCCCTACCTGCTGCGGATTCCCCTGGCCGGCGGGGACCTGGTGTTCCGGACGGCGGGAACCTGGCCGCGGGAGAAGGCGCTGTTCGCCCACCCGATGTCGCTGGCCGAATGGCCGGAAGACCCGGTCATCGTCGAGCAGGTGCGGTTGCGGTCATGCCAGCGGCGCGGGGCGGCGATCGACGTCATCGCCGACCGGACCCGCTACAGCCGCTCGCAGTTGGTGTTCACCCGGGCCCGCGGCCGCGACGTGGTGTTCTGGCAGTCGCCGCGAACCCGCAAGCAGGCGCGGCCGAACGTCACGACACCGACCGCCCGCGCCCAGGGCATCGACGGCCTGCAGATCGTGGTCGACAGCCATGAGCAGTACGCCTACCGCTTCACCGGCCAGCAGGTGTCCACCGTCAAGCGGGCCCTGCCGTGCGGGGACTACGGAATCGTCGAGGACGGCCGGCTGATCGTGAGCGTGGAGCGCAAGTCGCTGGCCGATCTGGTGGCCGGGCTCACCGGCGGCAAGCTGCGCTACCAGGTCGCCGATCTGGCCGCGCTCCCGCGTGCAGCGCTGGTGGTCGAGGACCGCTACTCCCAGTTGTTCAAGCTGGACTGGGTCCGGCCCGCCGTGGTCCTGGACGGACTCGCCGAGTTGCAGGTCCGCTGGCCGAACGTGCCCGTTGTGTTCTGCGAGACCCGCCAGCTGGCCGAGGAGTGGACCTACCGCTTCCTCGCTGCCGCAAAGACCTGGGCGGTCACGGAAAACGCCGTCCTGCACAGGGTTTCGACCACAGCGGTCGAGATTTCCCTCGAACTCGAGGGCGCCCACGACGCGCCGGGGCCGAGCACCGCCGAGGTGCGCGCCTGGGCCCGGGGTGCTGGGCTGGCCGTCCCGGACCGGGGCCGACTGCGCCCGGAAATCTGGTCGGCCTGGCACGCGGCGAACGGCGCGTCGGGAACCTGAACAACGTCGTGGCATTCCCCGCATGCGGTGTCGGTGCCCCCGCCTATCGTTGTCACCGGGAGGCGTGGGGGGCAGAAATGGGTTATCGGGTTCGACACAAGAGTGGCGTCTTCGCGGCGATGAGCGTCACGGCGATGCTCACGGCGCCGGTCGCGCACCCCGATGACGGGTGGGTCGCGGTGGCCAACTCGCCGAATCGTGAGCAGCAGGACTTCGGCTACGGACCCGACCAGGCGACCGCGGAGGCCAATGCGCTGGCCCAATGCGCGCTGCTGCAGCGTGCTGACGACTGTCGGGTCCTCGCGTCGAGCACCGATTGCGTGGCCACCGCCTGGGATGTGTCCGAGCCGCTGAACCTGCTTTATGCGGGCTCCGGCGGCGGCCCGGAGGCCGCCGCACTCGGAGCCATCGCGGCAGCGGGGCCCTACGCCAACGACGTGCAGGTGCGCTGCACGTGGTGGCCGCGCAACGAGCCCGGCCCGCCACTGCCCGAGCCGATCCTGGCGTCGCGTTCCCTGGCGTGGAGAGGGCTGGCCGTCGGGGTCGGCGACCGCGCCGTCGGCAGCCTGGTGGTCGACAAATCACGGCATGCAGAAGAGCATCATTGCTGCTAGTTTGCAGCAACGGTGGCAGTAACCATCCGTGATGTCCCCGTCGAGGTACGTGACCAGCTGGCTGCGCGGGCGGCTTCCCGCGGCCAGTCATTGCAGGAGTACCTGCGTCTGCTTCTGGTGAGCGTGGTCGAGAAGCCGACGGTCGAGGAGGTCTTGGCCCGCGCGCGGGCCAGGGTCGCTGCGACGGGTGTGCGACTTAGCTCGGACTCCATCGTCCGGGCTAAGGACGCCGAACGTCGGTGAATGCAGCTCGACTGGTTCTCGACGCCTCAGCCGTTGTCGCCGTCTTGCTGGACGCCGGGGACAGTGGCACCTGGCTGGCCAGACGACTTGACTCGGCCGAACTGTACGCCCCGGCTCTGTTGGCTTTCGAGTGTTCGAACGTCTTTCGGCGCTACGAACTCGGCGGGTTGATCAGTCCGGATCAAGCCGTCCAGGCCCACGCCGACCTCACTGATCTGCCGATAGCGCTTTTCCCTTATGAAGTTCTCGCGCAGCGCATTTGGCAGCTGAGGAAGAACCTCTCGAGCTATGACGCTGCGTATGTCGCACTCGCCGAGGCGCTTGACGTTCCGCTCGTGACGCTGGACCAGCGGCTGGCCGAAGCGCCCGGAATCAGATGCCGTGTCGAGCTTCCGCCCGCAGCGTCCTCCTGAATCGAATGGTCACCGACAAATTGCTGAGGTGACCGAAACGCGGATCGGGGGAGTTGGCCTCGTCGGCCCCGCGGATCGGTAGGCACCGATTTCTGTCAGTGGCCTACGTACAATGGGAAGTGCTTCACGAGACGCCGTCGCCAAGCTCCGACTGGGCGGTGCACCAACCCCACGCTCGTGGGTGGTTCGGATGACGAAGCGGTCCGCACCGGATGGTGCGGGCAAGAGCGCCCCGTCACCGGGGCCCGGACACCCGGGGGTATTCAGTGCCTGCACTGCGGAAAAAGCCCACTGATCGTGAGATTGACCGCGCCATCGGCGTGCTGGGCGGTTGTGCCGCCGGCGACACCCTGGGCGCCCGCCCGCCGGGGGTGTGGAACGGCAACATCGCGATGGCGGTCGCGATCGCCGAAATCGCCGGCGAAGGGCCGGACCTGCGCGCCGAGGGGCATCAGGATTACGTCGTTCAGCGGTGGGCCTGGTGGGCCCGCACCGCTGACGAGTTCGATCCCGTTGTGGCCGATGTCCTTTCGGTTGCCGCCGAGAAAGGAATCACCGGGCGTAGCGCCCGCGAGGCTGCCGCAGCGCTCAGCGGCACGCGGCCCTCGACCAATGCGTCGCTGGCGCGCACCGCCCCGGTGGCACTGGCCAACCTCCGCGACGAAGCCGCAGTGGCGGAAGCGGCCCGAGGGATCAGCACCCTGACCCACGCCGATCCCGAGGCCGCAGACGCCTGCGCGCTGTGGTGCCTGGCCATCCGGAACGCGGTTCTGACCGGGCGGTTCGACGTGCGAATCGGTCTGGGCCACATCGACTCCGAGCGGGCGGTCCTCTGGGAGGAGCGGATTGCCGAGGCCGAGCGGTCGCGACCATCCGACTTCGCCGGGGTCAACGCCGGACCGGCCGGAGCGCTGCAGGGGGCGTGGTCCGCCATCGCCGCCACCCCGGTACCCGCCGACGACCCGGCCAGCGGGGTGTTCGCCGCCGACCATCTACGACTGGCACCGGAGGAGGCGGTGCGCGGCGGCGGGGACGGCGCCGCGGTGGCGACGATCGCCGGGGGATTGCTGGGGGCGGCCTACGGAGTCTCCGCCCTGCCCTGGCGCTGGCGGACGGCTCTGCGGGGATGGCCGGGCCTGGACATCCGCGGCCTGGCGAACCTGGGCTACAAGATCCTCCACGACGGCGAACCCGACCGCTTGGGTTCCTGCGGTTCGTGGCTCGACCTCCCGCCGCCCCGGAGGCATCCGCGGGACGAAGGGGTGCGACTCGGAGCCAGGGGCTGGCTGCAAAAGCTGCCCCGGGACGTCGACGCGGTGGTCTCGCTGTGCCCGGTCATCGATGCCGACGTCCCGGTGGGGGTCCGGCATGTGGAGGTGCGGTTGATCGACCACTTCGGTGCGAACCAGAACCTCGACTTCGTGTTGTTCGACACCGTCCGGGCTATCGAGGCATTGCGGGACGAGGGTGCCACGGTGTTTCTGCACGGCGCCTCCGGAGGCGGTCGAACCGCGACCGTCGCCGCACTCTACGGCGCGCGGAGGGCCGGCATCGACGTCGCTCAGGCGCTGGCCGAGGTATGCGGGGTGCTGCCCTCCGCCGATCCGAACCCCGACTTCCGGGCGGCGCTGCGTCGCCTGTATTCCTCCGACGAAAGGAAGAACAGATGAGCTTCAACCAGGGCCCGAGCCGGCCCTCCACGCAGTGGTCGGGCGCAGCCGGCGGCAGCTGGGGTCCGTACTGGGATGCCATCTTCACCCCCGGCGAGGTGACCGCGTGGATCAACTTCAAGCGCGGCTCGACCGGGGTCAACATCGCCCGGCGGTTCTGGGAACAGCGCGAACACCTGCGCCGGGTCTACGAGAGCGTGTTCGGGCCGGACCCGCACCGCTGGCCGTCACGGCATCCCGGGGTCGTCCTCGACGCCGTGCCGACCGTGAGCCACGCCGCCTGCCTGGGCTGCCAGTGGTTCGAACCGCGGGGTGACTCACCGCTGGAACTCGCCCGGCGGCACGAGACCTCGGAGGGGGCGTTCCGGTGAGGGCGGCGACGTCAGGTGCCCTCGGGTCTGCGCCGGAACAACTCGCCCGGCCGGCCCCGACCGCCGGTGTCCTGCAGGTTGCCGGTTCCGACGAGGTGGGGTTCCATCGCGCGGCGGAAGGTGTGCCGGGGAAACCGCCAGCCGGCGACGGCCTCGTGCACCTTTTTCAATTCGCTGAGCGTGAATCGCCGCCCCAGTAGGCGGTAGGGATCGGGCTGGGCCTCATAGCGCGACCGGGTGTGCTCCATGGCGCGGCGCACAATTTTCGGGTGGTCGCATACCAATTCGCCGGGCCGGTCGATCGGCACCAGTCGCGTGGCGTAGGCGGACCCCGATTCCGGGCGATCCAGCTTCTCGGGCCGCACGACGGCCGTATGGGCCACCGAGACCACCCAGTCCTACGCCGGCGCGCTGTTCCGGGTCGGCTCCCAGTTCAACCTGCTGGAGATGGTCTGCGAGCGGATCACCCCCGAGCGCGGGTTGGCCCGTTACGCCGGCGACCCCACCCAGGGGCCGGCCTGTGCGATGGCCGCCGGCGCGGCGACCATCCACCGCAACTATCTGGTGCCGGTCGCCGACGCCGGTCGGGACATCAGGATCGTCTGCTACAACCGTTTCGGGCAGGGTGTGCAGGATCTGCTCGACCAGTGGGGGTGAGCGCGCCCGCGCCCGGGTTCATTCGCCCGCGGCTTGTAGCGTGAGGTCAATGAACGCCGGCGAAAAGGTCCTCGATTTCCTCTACGGGCAGCAACTGCAGGTCGATGACGACTGGGCGGTGAAAACCCCCAACGGATTCACCTGGTGGGCAGCTGGCAACGCGCAGACCGTCGAGATCCTGGACCGCGAGGCCGGACCCGACGGTATGACCGGCTACGTGGTCGGCGTGCGCACCGAGATGCTCGCGGATCTGGAGTTGACCGACGCCGCGGTGGCCGAACTCAACGAGGGCCCGATGCGGTTCGCCTCGATGTCCGGGCCGGTCTACGACGCCGACGCCGGGACGGTGAGCCTGTGCTCGCTCGCTCGGGTGCACGACGAGATCGCCTCGTGGATGGGGATTCTGCTCAGTTCGGCGGCGGTACTGCAACTCGGGGAGGCGCAGATCTTCGGCCCGAAGCTCGCCGAGGCGCTCGGGGCGCGACCGGCTATAAGCGGCCACCCGGATCGGGGGCTGCGGGAGGAGCCCGACGATATGGCGTTCGCGGCGCGGATGTTCGTCGAGACGGGTTCCGAACCGTTGCGGCTGTCGGAGAAAGATTTCGACGACGCGGTCACCGGCCATATGATGCGGCCGCCGTCGGTGGGGGCCACCGGGGGAGGGCTCGGCTTGACCGTCGAGTTCCCTTACGGCGATGCCTCGTCGCTGTGCCAGTTCATCGGTGAACAGTCGCATCCGCTCTACGGCAACGGGTTGCTCATCGTCCAGCGTTTCCCGCACCCCATGCCCGCCGAGGACGGCGGCAGGCTGGCGCTGGATCTCAACCGGGCGGATCTCGCCGAGACTCCGGCCGGCTACGGGTTCGGCAGCTACGTCTACACCGACGAGATGATCTGCTTCAACGGCTTCATTCCCAACGCCTTGCTGCAGGCCGGGTTGCTGCCCAGCCTGTACTACTCGTGTGCCGCCCGGGCATCGTCGATGTCGGTGCGATTGCTCGGCCGGGAGTGGGATGAGGATTCGTTCTCCCTGGACCACAGTGCTGCCGGACGCGCGGTCGGTGAGGGCCCCAACCGGGCCTGAGGCCGGTTGTCACCCGACCCCGGTGGCCACGCTGGAGTCGGGGGCACCCCTGTTTGGGTGCACCACAGTCATTGCCCACCTTGCAGCGACAGCTATCCCGCGTTGTCGCTGCAAGGTGGGCAAACTTCAGGTAGGTCGGACGGCCTGGGCTCAGGCGACCGTGACGTGCACGTGGTTGTAGTGGTTGGCCACCCGCCACATCGTGTACTCCACGCCGAACCGATCGGCCTGGCTTTGAATATCGGCGTTGATGGCGTCTCCGAGGCCCATGTCGGAGCCGATCATGATGTCCAGGGCGCGGCCGCTGGGGTGGTCGGGGCGGGAGTCGCCGCGGACACCACCGATGGACTGAACACCCGGGTAGGTGGCGGTGATGTACTGCGCGAGGTCGCGCGCATTGGGGCACAAACCGTTGCCCCCGACCAAGGGAACGGCCGCCGCCGTCGCTGATGACGTTGCAACCAGACCGGCGGTGATCGTCGCTAGTGCAATTTTCTTCATAGTGCGGAGAGGCTAATCAGATTGATGGCCGGTGGGAAAGCCCGCACCCAAAGAATTACTTATCATTCGATCCACTAATGATGTTGCTGAGGGTTGGATCGCAACACTGTGCGGAAACTCGGATTGACCGCATTTTCGCAGTTCGTAGAAACGGCTGAAGCAGAGTAAATAACCAGTTCAACGGGGTTTCAGTAGCCGAAAATCGCTGTTCGGAACAAGTGCGGCCCTTCCGTGTCGGCATCGGCGCGCCGAAATTGTTTGCCGTTGTCTGGAATAATTCAAAACGTGGCGTCCGCCACATCGCGGACAAAGCACCGAATTGATGTAGCCCGGGTCACCAATCCACGGTGACGCGAGTGTCGGAATTGACGCGACGCCGATCGGGCGGGGCGCTCAGCGAACGCCTTCACTCTCCATGAGTCCGATACACGTACCAAGTTGCTGTGGGGTGCATGGGATGCCGTTGACCGAGGGCAGCTGGTCGATTCCTCCGCCCATGACGGCACCCGTTCCGGGGGACATAGCCGGCGAGACCGAGTCGCCGTCGGTGCCGCCGCTGACGCACACCCCGCCGAAGTCGCTGGGAACAGTGCCGTAGGGGCAGGCCCAGGCCGGCGTCGCCGTCGATACCAGCCCGGCGCCGACCAACACCGCGCCCGCCGCGCCGGTGAGCAATCGCTTCATGGCGAGCACCCTATCTGTCCAGCAGGGGCTCGCGGCCCTGGTCGGCTACAGCTGGACCAGACCGGGGTTTCGAGGGCGGTAGGTGTTCGGCGACCACCGGACCCCGTCGGCTCCATAGAGCACCACGTTGCGATCATCCTGCAACACCAGAGTGAATGGCCCCGTCACTCCCGGATTTGCTGTCTTGTCTCTGGTCGGGTCGGTGTCGCTGGCCCAGGGCGAGCTTCCGCCAGCCGTGTAGAGGACAAAATTGCCGTCGTCTTGAAGGGCGGCGCGGACGACGCCTGATTCCCAGGTCTTGGTGGACCAGACTGCCCATCGCTGGTCCTTCTCGGAATCGTAGGAGTACAGCACCAGGTTCCCGTCACCCTGCAGAACCAGGGTGTACTTGTTGTTGGGCGAAGTCAGCGTCGTGCCCGGCCCCAGTTCCTGCCCCTGAACCAGCGTGCCCCGGCAGCCGACGCCGTTGGACAGGGAGGTGCCGTCCGAGCAGACGGTGTCACTCCAGGTCACCTTGCTGAGAATGGCGCCGGCGTACGACGCGCCCCGCAGTGTCGCCGTGGTCAGGTTGGCTCCGGTGAGGTCGGCGTTGTCCAGGTTCGCACCGGTAAGGGTGGCGCCGGTGAGGTCGGCGCCGGTCAGACTGGCACCTGCCAGTGTGACCTTGTCGAGGTTGGCCCCGGTCAGATTCGCATTCGCCAGGTTGGCGTTGTTCAGAACGGCGTCGGTCAGCACGGCGTTGGTCAGGGTGGTGCCAGAGAGGTTCGCCCCGGTCAGGGTGGCGCCCGTGAGGTTTTCGCCGGTGAGGTCCCGGTTGTTGAGTTGCGCGCCGGTCAGGTTCGCGTTGGTGAGAACGGCGCTGCGCAGATCCCCATCCGATATGCCGGTCAGGGTCGCGCCGGTCAGGGTCGCGCCGTTTAGGTTCGCGTTGGTCACAGCGGCGTTGGCCAGGTTGGCGTCGGTCAGGTTGGCGCCTGTCAGGTTTGCGTCGGCGAGGCCGGAACCGGAGAGGTTCGTGCCGGTCAGGACCGTCCCGGTCAGGTCTTTTCCGGCCAGTGTGAGACCGCTGAGATCCTGGCCCGTCAAGTCCGCGCCGGTCAGAGTTGAGGTGGCGAATCCCTTGACGTCGGTCAGCGTGGCACCCTGCAGGACCGCCCTGGTCAGATCGGCGTCGGTGAGGATTGCCCGGCTCAGGTTCGCATTGGTCAGCACGGCCGAGGCGAGGTTCGCGTTGGTCAGGTTGGCGCTGGCCAGGATGGTGCCGGTCAAGTCCGCCCCGGACAGGTTCTGCCCGGTCAGATCGGTGCCGGTGAGGTCCGCCCGGCTCAGTTGTGCGGAGCCCAGGCCGGTCACGCCGTCGAGCTGTGCACCGCCGAGTTTGGCTCCCACCAGTATCGCGTCGCTGAGGTTCGCTCCGCCAAGGGGCGCGCCGGTCAGATTCGTCCCGGACAGATCCTTGCCGCTGAGGTCCTGCCCGGTCAGGTCGGCGCCGGCCAGGGTCGCCCCGGTCAGGACCGTTCCGGTGAGAACCTTGCCGCGCAGGTTCGTCGCGGTCAGGTTGGCCCGGGTCAGATCTGCCCCAGTCAGGACCGTGCCGGTCAGGTTCTTGCCGGTCAGGTCCGCTCCGGTGAGTGTTGCGCGGGTCAGGTCCGCTCCGGCCAGCTTCGTTCCGTTGAGGTCCGCGGTGGTGAAGTCGGCAGACTGCAGATTCGCGCCGTCGAGCACCGCGAAGGTCAGATCCGTGCCGACGAACTTCACGGCCGCAAGGTTCTGGTTGGACAGGTTCACCCCGGCCAGATCCAGGCCCGAGCAGTCCTTGGCCGACACGCACGAGGGCAGTGACCCGTTCGGGGCCACGTCGGCGCCGGACAGGTTCTGCAGCGTCAACGCGGCGGCGGTCTGCCCAGTCTCGGCGGGATCGACCACGTTCCGGCCGCCGGGGCCGTCGGAGACCAGGATGACGAAGGAATCCTCCTGGGCGGCGTCGGCGTTCGGCGTGTAGGTGTAGAGGCCCAATGGGCTGACTTCGAGGCTGCCGTACTTCGGCGCCTCGGCGACGCTGTAGAGCAGGGTTTCCAGTTCGGCGTCGACGGCGCGCAGATCCCCGATCAGCTGTCCGTCGCTCCACTGCTGCACGGGGTCGATGTCCGGTGACTGGTTGAACAATTCCCGACGTACCAGCAGCAGCGCCCCGCTCAGCCACTCTGAAACCGGGTTGGCCGGCAGGTCGGACAGCCACTCGGTCACGGTGTCGAGAAAACCGACGACCGCGGTGTTCAACGACTCGACCTGCGTAGTGGCCGCCGCCATGGGCGTGGTCCGCGGCGAGGTGACCGACGTCGGCAGCGGCGCCGCAAAGGCCACGACATCTGCGGAGGTCGCCAGCGCGGCTGCCGGCCGCACTGAGGGCACCGCTGGCGCCTCGGTGGCGACCACGGCGGCAACCCCCATCGGGGCCGAAGTTGCCGCCGCCGGAACCGCGGGCGGAACCGCAGCGCGGTCACGGACTGCCGACTGGCCGACAGGAACGCTGGTGGTGTTCCGCGTGCCGTGGGTGGTCGCCGCGGCGCCGGGTACCGACGGTGATGCGTACAACAATGGTGCACGGTTCAGCCCTGATGGAGCGCTTGGCGGAGTGGACCGCGCGGGCCCGCGGGCGGCCCGCCCCCGTACCGGTGACGACGCGGTGTCGCCGGCGCGGGCCGAACCCTGAGACCCTGCGTCGCTCTGCGACCCCGTGTCCCGGCTGTCCGCAGAGGCGATCCCCGCGGCGTATGGCCCCGCCAGGAACAAGCCCGTCGCGAAGGCCGCGGCACCGATGTGGGGAACCCTCTTCAACAATTCCATCTCGGACTTCTTCCGACAGCGGATCAATGCTGAACCGACAGACTCAGTCGAATTTTGTCTATCACACAACAACCGGTCTGCCCTATGCCGCGTCCGAGTCGGTCGCCGCGATTGAGCAGCCCGTTCGGCGGATACCGCGACCTGATCCCGGGGAGCCGACACGTACTGGTGACGAAGGTCCCCTGGAGCGACTCTCGAGAGTCCTTTGCTGCCTGCGCGATGTGCTTTTGTTCACAATGCTGTGATATCCCTGATAAGTCGGTCTGCCGCCGCTCAAGGCCAGACCTATTCGGGGCGATGAGGTGGTTGATGGTGAGTACGTTCGACGGCTCGGTTCGACGTCGCCCGACGAACTACATAGGCCGGGTGGGCGCGCTTGCGGTGGCCTTCGGCGTCGGCGGAGTCATCGCCGGATTACCGCTGGCGGCCGCCGACACCGGAGCCTCCTCTGACGCCGGTTCGGCGCAGTCCTCGGCGGACAACGCCTCATCCACGCGCAGCGGCACCCGTGCGGGTTCACCGGCGCGCACCGGCCGCGGCGAATCGGCCGAGGCGGGCTCCGACTCCGAGTCCTCCGCGGGTGGGCGCCCGGTCCGCGGCTCGGCCCGCTCCGACGGTGCCTCGAGCCCGGCCGGTAGCGCCGGTTCGCGACGCTCACCGGCGGTCGGATCCGACTCCGACGGCCTCGACGCCGTGCTCTCCGACGGCGCCCCCGTCACCAACGTGACCGAGGCAGAGTTGCCGGCCCCCGCCGGCGACCCGGCGCCGGAGACCATCGCCGCGATACCTGTGGTCGACGTCCCGGCGGGCGCTGCGGTCATCGCCCCGCGGATCACGCAGGTTGCCGCCCCGGCTGCGGCCGAGGTGCCTGTGATGACCGCCGCCGGAGCCAGCGGTTCGGTGGCGGCAACACCGCTGACCGGTGTTCTCGACTGGCTGGGCGGGCCCGGCCGCACCGACATTCCCGCCGCCGCTCCGCTGGCCTGGGCAGCCGCCGCGGCGAGCCGCCGTGAGCTGTCGGGTGCGACGACGACGGTGGCCCCCGCCGCCTCGACGACCACCGGGGAGCCGGCCACCCTATCCGCTCAGATCGCCTCGTTCGGCTTCCTGGCCGGCCTTCCGGAGCAGATCCGGACCGAGATCGGTCTGGTCGCAGCGGGGTGGATCGAGAGCACGTTCGGTGCTTCTGCGGTCAGCCAGATCTCCAGCTTGGTTTCGGGGCTGGGAACCACCCCGAGCGTCTCTGAGGTCATCGCCGGTATCGGTGACGCGGTGAGCGGCTGGTGGACCGCTTCCGGTCTGGACGATCAGGTCAGCGCGCTGGTCGACTCGCTGTCCAGTGGTGCCTTGGCCACTCCGCAGACGCTGTTCGCCCTGGCCGACGCTGCATTCACGATCGCCACCGCCGCCGACCCGGGCGCGGCGTTGCGCGACGCGCTGGGCTCGCTGCTGGACGTTCCCGCCATCAGCGGTGCGGTCGACGAGGTCGTCTCCGGCGCCCTGGATCTGCTGTCCGACGAGTTCGGCCCGTCGGTTTCCGGCGCGGTCGAGGCGCTGCTGGCCGATCCGAACCTGGGCGAATTGGCCGGCTCGGTCATCGGGTTCTTCAGCGAGCCCGGCGTGGCGGCCGCACTGGCCGGTGCCGCGGGTCGGTTCGCCACCTCGGTTCTGACCGGAGGCGACGTCGGCGACGCCCTGAGCGCCGCGTGGGGCTCGCTCCAGGCCGACCCGGCCATCCTGGCCGTGGTGGACCTGGCCGTCACCGATCTGCTCGGTGGGCTCCTCGACGACGACGCCGCAGTGCAATTGCTGGGCGACACCGTCACCCAACTGGTCACCGGCCTCGTCGACGACGCGGCGCTGGCCGAGTTGGCGGGTTCGGTCCTGACCGGCTTCCTCGGTTCTCCGGGGGTGCCGGCCGCGCTGGCCGGGATCGCCGGGGAACTCGCGACGGCGCTGCTGGCCGGGGCCGACCTTGGCGACGCGGCTCTGGGCGCCTGGAACCTGCTGCAGGCCAGCGCGGAGATCCAGGCCGCGGCGCAGACCGCCCTGTCCGGCGTTGCCGGCGGCCTGCTCAACGACGCTGAAACGCTGCAGTACCTCACCGGGGCGGTCTCCGGACTGTTCACCGGGCTTCTCGGCGATAACGCCGTGAGCGAGAGGATGGCCGATCAGCTTGTCCCGCTGATGGTTTCGGTCATTATCGACGGGCCGGCCGCCGTCGACGACTTCGCCGCCCCGATCACCGAATTGCTGGCCGAGTTGATCGTTGCGGCCGATCCCGCCTCGGCGGACCTGGCACCTGCGATCGCCGCGGCCGGCTTCGCGCTGCTGCGCGCCGGGCTGATCGGCGATCTGGGAACCGTGCCGGGCACCATCGCGGGCCTGGCCACCGACGCGGCGGTGCTGGCGAGTTTCTCGGAGCGGATCGCCGACCTCGGCGCGCTGGTCGGGCTTCCCGATGGAGTTCCCACGCTGCTCGGTGACGCCGTGGCGTACCTCATCGCGAATTCCTTCGGCAATCCGGTTGTCGCGCAGGCTCTCACGCCGGTGTTCGAGGCCATCTCGTTCCCGACCGGCTCGACGGCGGTGATTGAGTACCTCAACGACCTGCTGCAGAACGGCTTCGATCCCCAGTCGGCCCTCGGCGACCTGCTCGGCCCCGACGTCCCGACGTCCCTCGCCGCGTTCCTCGCCGACGCCGAGGTCCAGCAGGCGTTCGGCGACGCCCTCGCCGGCGCGGTCGGCATCCTCGCCGACGCCGCACTCGAAGCCATCGCCGCCGACGGCGGAATCGTCGGCACCGCGCTGACCGGACTGCTGTCGGCGATCCAGGGCGACCTGGCGTCCGCCGCCGGATCGGCACTGATGGAGTTCCTCAGCCAGCCCGGTATCGACGACGCGTTGGCCTCCGGGGCGGTCGAAGCGATCCTGGCCGCCACCAGCGGCGTCCAGGCTCCCGATATGGGCTCGGTGTTCGACGCCGCGGGTGCGGCGCTCATCGGTGCGCTCGGCTCGTTGCTGACCGACGGCGGTGTCGCCGAGGCGTTGTCCGTCGCGGTCGCCGACCTGGTCGGCGGGTTCGCCGCGGACGCCGACGTGCAGGCGCTCATCGGCGAGCAAATCACCGCGCTGCTGACCTCGGTGGTCGGTGACGCCTCCGTCGCCGCGGATATCGGCGCGGGTGTCAGCGACGCGCTGCTGGGCTTGCTGGTCGACTCCGCCGTCGGGGAGGGCCTCGGTGCCCTCGCAGGTTCGCTGATCTCCGGACTGCTGGGTCAGGACGGTATCGAGGCCACCCTGATCCAGGTCGGCGGCGAGCTTCTGACCGCGGTGATGTCCGGCACCGACCCGGCCGACGCCGTATCGGCCGCGTGGGAGGCGCTGCAGGCCGATCCGGGGGTGAGCGCGGCGCTGGCCCAGACCCTGGCCGCCGCGCTGGACACCCTCGGCACCACCGTGTTCGGCAACGCTGCGGTCCAGGAGGCGCTGGGCTCCACCGTCGCCGCACTGCTCACCGGACTGGCCGACGACTCAGCCGTCCAGGCCATGATCGGCGATCTGCTGGGAAGCGGCTTCGGTCCCACTGTCGTCGGCCTGCTGGCCGATCCGGCGTTCGGCGCCGCGACGGCCGGGCTGCTCGGATCGGCGGTCACCGACCTGCTCGGCTACCCGGGTGTCAGCGCCGCGCTGACCGACGCCCTCGAGCAAGCCCTCGCGGCGATACTCGCCGGGGGCGATCCCGCTGCCGCGCTGTCGGATTCGGTTCAGGCGCTGGCCGCGAACCCGGTTCTGCAGGCGGCGCTGGACGAGGTGCTGCCGGGCTACCTCGACTCGATCCTGGTCAACGACGATATCCGCGAGGGTGTCGGTGCGATCGCCCAGCAGGTGGTCACCGACCTGCTGACCAGCAGTGGTGTCGTCAACCCGGGAATGGCCACCGCTGCCGGCCAGCTGGCCGAGGCCGCCACGGTCTCACTGCTGGCCAACCCGGCCTTCGGTGGTCTGCTCACCGATCTGGCCGCCGACATCATGAACGGCACGCCGGTCAGCGAGGTGACCACTGTGGTCGTCCAATCGGTGCTTCGGGATCCCGCGCTCCAGGGGGCGCTTGGAACCGCCATCGGTCAGGGAATCGGTTCGCTGGTCGGCGACAACATCCTCGGAGCCATCGTCGGCCAGGTGGCCGGAGCGGTGGCCACCCTGGTGATCGGCGTGGCCGCCGGACTCACGATGCTGTTCAACCCCGCCTTGGCGGGGGCGGCGGCCGCAACCCGGCCCGGCGGCGGCTACTTCGACCTGATTCAGGGCAGCGCACAGACGTCGAGCATCACGGTGACGGTCACGGTCTGATCCGCGGTTCGCTCACCGGGCGCGTTTCGCCGGACCGCGGTGTCTCCGGCGTCGGCTCCTATGATGGCGGTTCGGATGAAAACGAGGTGCCCATGAAACTTGCCAACCAGACCGCATTGATCACCGGAGCCAGCGGCGGGATCGGCGAGGAGTTCGCCCGCCAGTTCGCCCAGCGCGGGGCGAACCTCATCCTGGTGGCGCGGCGGGCGGACAAACTCGACCAGCTGCGCAACGAACTGCTCGAACGCAGTTCGGCGCTGACCATCGACGTCGTCACCGCCGATCTTTCGGTCCCGGGCTCGGCGGCCGAACTGGCTGCGAAGGTGGACGTCCTCGGACGCCGCGTCGACATCCTGGTCAACAACGCCGGGGTCGGTCAGCACGGCGAGTTCGTCGAGCAGGACCGCGCAGCCAACGCCTCGCAGGTCCAGCTGAACTGCGTCACCCTGGTCGAACTCACCGCGCTGTATCTGCCGGCGATGACCCGGGCCGGGCACGGACTGGTCATCAACGTCGCCTCGACCGCCGGCTTCCAGCCCACCCCGGGAATGGCCGTCTACGGCGCCACGAAGGCGTTCGTGCTGTCCTTCACCGAAGCGTTGTGGCAGGAGACGAAGTCCACCGGCGTGCGGATCTTCGCGCTGTGCCCGGGCGCCACCGAGACCGAGTTCTTCGCCCGTACCGGCGAGGAATTCCTGACCAGAGGCCGGCAGACCTCGCAGCAGGTGGTCGACGTCGCGATGGCCGCCATCGACAAGTCCACCCCGACGGTGATCTCGGGACTGCGCAACGCCATCCTGGCCAACGGATACCGGATCGCGCCGAGACGTGTGATGCTCGAGGTCGCACAACGGATGGTGAAGGCCGAATAGCGGGACGCGTTCGGCGGAAGGGGATGTCGGAGATGTCCACCGCGGAGCACTTCCTGGAATCCGGCGCGGCCAGTGGCGGCCGCCGGGTCGGTGAGTTGACACCGGACGACCTCGAACTACAGAGGTACCTGCTGGATCTGTCGCTGCAACCGATCGAGAGCTTCGAGGGCTTCTCCCACATCGAGCAGTACCTGCTCTCGGCGCTGCGCTACCAGCTCAACTACACCTGTTACGCGCTGGCACTGGCGCAGTACAACTACACCCCGGCGTTCACCGGCTACCTCACCGAGGCGCAGGCCAACACCATCGAGAAGATGCGTGACAAGCGGGTGTGGGGCTACTGGGCGCACGAGTGTCTGGTGGGCTACCAGCGCTGGAATCCCGATCCGATCGTCTTCGCCAACGTCATGTACACCGGATTTCTCGGGGTCATGCTGGGGGTGTTCGAAACCCTCAACGATCAGCGTTTCTCCGCACCGGGAGCGCTGACGCTGCGGTGGAACGACGACACCGAATACGTCTACGAGTTCGCCTCATTGTGCGAGGCGATCGTGCACAACATGGACATCAGCGGCCACGGCCCGCTGTACCCGTGCGAGCCCCGGCTGATCTACCCGATGTGCAATGCGTTCTCGCTGTCCACGCTGCTGATCCACGATCGCCTGCACGGCACCGACTTCGGCGCCGGTCGTGTCGAACAGATGGCGCAGTCCTTCCGCAAACACCGCTACTTGCGTCCGGATAACCGGTTCATGGCCGCGCGCGGACCGCTGAAGTTCGCGATGGGCCCCTCGGTGGGCAACGACGGCGTGATGTCCTACTGGCTGAACTTCACCATGCCCGAACAGGCCGGGAAAACCTGGGACAACCTGCGGCGCAACTTCATTCACGTGACCGACGACGACGTCAAGATCGACGCCACCGCGTGGGAGACGCTGGACCCGGGCAACTACTCCGTCGGGACCGGGGTCAGCCGGGTCTCGGTGATGGCCGCGGCCAAGGAGCACGGTGACGACGAGTTGGCCGACGCCATGGAGAAGTCCCTGGACAAGCGCTACAAGGTGGTGCGCCAGAACGGTGCGCGGGCCTACACCGGTATCTCCAGCTGGGGCAACGCCGGCCATGTCCTGGCGAGGTTCACCACCGAGGGGTCGATGGCCGACCTACTGGCCGGCCGGGTTCCGGAGCCCTGGCGTACCGGTCCGGTGCTCGCGCAGGCGGCCTACCCCGACGTGCTGGTGTCCCGGGCGGTCACCGACGGGCGGGCGCTGGATCTGGTGCTGCGGCCCGGAAACGGCGGCGGCCGAACCGTTCTGGCGATCGAACGGCTCGCCCCGGGTCACGACTACGTGGCGGCCGGCACCGTGGAGGAGACGGTGACGGCCGACGAGGCCGGTCATGCACTGGTCACCATCGACATCGGGGGCCGAAGCGAGGTCGTGCTTCGGCCGGCCGACCCCTAGATCGGCACCGGGATGCCAGCGCAGTCCGACTGCCCGGTGTGCGCGCAGGCACTCCCGCCGGGAGGCGGCGGCTGTCCCCGGTGCGCCGGCGGCGACCTGGACCGGGCGGCGCTCGATGATCTCCGGGAGCGCATCCTGGCGGTCGACGCCCAGGTGTGGCAGCTGTTCAGCCGGCGTCAGGCGCTGGTCGAGGAGTACCAGCGCCGCCGGTTGGCGATTCTGAGCCGTTTGGGTTCGCCAGCCGTCGCGGCCCACGCCCCAGCCGCCGTTGGCCGGGAATGGTCGGGCGCCCGGGTACGCGCGCTGCTGCTGTGGCTGGGCGCGGCGCTGCTGGGGATCTCGGCGATCACCTTCACCGCGGTCGCCTGGTCCAGGCTGGATGACCGCGGGCGGGCGGTGCTGCTGCTGGCCGCCACGGCCGCAACCGCCGCGCTGGCGCTGACCCTGCGCCGTCGCCTGCCGATGACCGCCGAGGCATTCGTCGGGCTGGCGATCGCCCTGCTGCTCGTCGACGTCTACGCGGTCCGTCGCGCAGGGGTGGCGCCCGGCATGGCCTGGCATGTCTGGTGGGCCATCGGAATCGCCGTCGTGGCCGGATGTGCGGCCGCGTTGGGCCGGTTCGTCGGGCGGCGTACCACGGGATTCGCGGTCGCCGCGCTGCTGCCGGTCTCGGTGGAACTGCTTGCCGTTTATGCCGAACCGGTGTGGGTGGCGGCCACGGCTCTGGCCCTGCTGGCGGCGGTGATCGCCTACGTCGGGATTCACGGTGCCGGCCGTCTGCATCGGGAGGCCGGTGTGGTGCTGGCGTTGCACGCCGCCGGGGCATGGGTGGCGGCCGCCGCCCTGGCCGCGGAGGCCGCCGTTCATGCGGACACCCTCAGCGCTGCGGTCGCGCCCGCGGTGGCCGTTGCTTCCCTGGCAGCCGCACCCGGCCTGGCCGCGCGGCGGCTCGTCGGCGTGCCGCGGACACTCGTCGTCGCCCTCGCCGCCGGTGTTCCGGCCGGGATCGTGCTGACCGTGGCGGGACCGCTGTTCGGCGACGAGGGGTTGCTCACCGCCGCCGTTGCCGCCGGGGGCGCCACCATGCTGGCCTCGGCCGCGCTGTCGCCCGGGCTGCGCGCCGGGACGATGCTCGCCGGCGGGGCCTTCGCGCTGCCCGGAACGGTGTGGGCGGTGACCGGCGCCGTCCCGGCTGTGCTCGGCCCGCTGGAATGGTTGATCGAACCGTGGGGTGCGACGCTGGACCGGGTGGCCGGCGAGCTGTACCTCGGACCGACGACCTGGCCTCCGCTGAGCGGATCCTGGGCGGCGGTGGGCGCACTCGCTGCGATCGCGGTCCTCGGCGCCGGACTCGGGGCCTTTCGCCTCGTCCTGCTCGGAATCACCAGCGCGGCGATCGGTCTGCTCGCCGCGGTGACACCTCTGGTGGCCGGGGTGTCGGTGTTGGTCACATTGACGGTCATCGTCGTCACCGTGGTGTCGATCCTGCTTCTTGCCGCTGCCGTCGATCAGCGGCGTGCCGACGGGGCCTGGGCGGTGCTGCCCGGGGCGGCGATCGCCGCCGTCCCGATGACCGGATGGGCGGCCTCGTCGGTCGCCGGCTCGGTGGTGACCCTCGCCGTGCTCACGCTGGCGGCCGGTGCCGCCGCGGTGCTGGCCCGGACCGGGATGCGGGCGGTGGACGCCGCGCTCGCAGCGTTGTCAGCGATCGCCTTCGCCGCGGTCGCCGCCCGTGCCGCCGGGGCCGGGATCGCCCCGGCGGGATTCACCGCGGCGGTGGCCGCAGGCGCCTTCGCCCTGGTCGCCGTCCACCTGCTGCGCGGACAGCCGGCCCCGCGCGCCGCGGTGGAGGGCGTCGCCGCGCTGGCGGTGATCGCCGGCGTCGTCGTGGCCGCGTCGTCGACGATGTGGCTGGCGGGAACGTTGTCCGCGCTGGTCCCCATCGCGGTCATCGGCGCCTTGAGCGCCGATCGCCGGGTCGGCTACGGTCTGGCCGCGGCCGGCCTCGCGCTCTGTTCGGTCTGGGCCTGGCTGGCCGCTGCGGGGGTAGGCGTCGTGGAGGCTTACACGGCCCCTGCCGCGGCGGCAGCACTGGCTGCCGGGATCATCGGGTGGCGCAACGGACCGGGGCTTTCCTGGTTGACGCTGGGTCCGGCGTTGGTGCTCGCGATCGGGCCGACGCTCGCGTTGGGGATCGCCGACGACGACCCGGTCCGACTGGTGGCATCGGTGGTGTTGGCGATGGCCGCAGTTCTCGTCGGCGCTTTGCTACGGCTGCAGGCTCCGCTGTGCCTGGGTGCGGTGGCTCTGCTCGTCCTCGGAGTCGATCAGTGGGGCGATGACCTGGTCCGGATGCCCCGCTGGATCACCCTCGGGGCGGCCGGGACGGTGCTGATGTGGATCGGTGCGACGTTCGAGCACCGCCGACGAGACTGGCGCCGGGCTTCTGAGGTCATAGCGCACTTCGGGTGAGAGCCGGTTTGCCCGCCGCCGGCCCGAGGGCCAGCGCCATGGCACCGGCGATCGCCAGCGCCGGGCCGACGTTGTGGAAGACCATCAACCCCCACACGTTGGCGCTGTCGATGGTGAACAGTCGGAAGATGTGCATGTCGAGCATGCTCAACTCGAAGATCACCGCGCCGAGGACGATCAGCAGCGAACCCGCCCCGCGCGGTGCCCGCCACATCCCGGCCGAGCGGCTAAGCCGGATCGCCAGGAGAATCGCGGCCAGGTAGCAGCCGTCACGCAGCACCCAGACCCAGGCCGATCCGGTGTGCCTCACCGCGCCACTCAACACCAGTAGCGGTGCACCCGCCAGGCAGATCGCGATGCCCAGGGCGCAGTAGCGGAGAACCGGGGAGGGTTCGGGAGTGCTTCGGGTGGGGGCCGTGGGGGTCGCCGGCTGCTGTCCGGGGGCGGGTCGCCAGGCCACCGGGGCGAAGACCGCCGGCGCCGGCGCGGCGCGTCCGGTCAGCCGTCGCAAGGCGGCCCGGACCCGGCCGAACGTACCCAGGATCAGCAGGCCCACGATGCAACAGGTCATTGACACTCCGATGGATCGGTCCTCACCATCATGGCCGACGTCGCTACGAAGGTGTGGCAGATTCAACGCCGGGATCGTCGAGGAGTTCCGCGCCAACGGCGGCAAGGTGGGCGGCCCGTTCGAGGTGGGGACCGAGGCCTACGAGGTCACCGCGCGCGAGTTGCCCGCCGCCGAACGCGACGAGGTCTTCGCCCGGGTCGTCGCAGTGGCGCCGGGCTTCGGGGAGTATCAGGCCAAGACAGACAGGGTGATCCCGTTGATCGAACTGTCGCGGGTCTGAATCCGCCAGGGTCCGTATTCCCCGGTCTGCGGCTTCGGCATACCCTGGAGTAATGCCTCTGCTGTTCAACCCCGCGACCTATGACCCCAGCTCGTTCGACGAAGACACCCGCGCGAAACTGCTCGCGCTGGTCGACTTCTTCGAGACCAAGGGCTTGGCGAAGAACAAGGAGGAGTACTACTCCGGCGAGTGGTACAGCGACTTCCTCGAACTGGTTGCCCAGAAGAAGATTTTCGCCACCTTCGGCACCCCCGCGGAGGTCGGCGCCCTGGTCGGCGACGAGGGGGCCCGCTGGGATCTGGCGCGCATCAACGAACTCAACGAGATCCTCGGCTTTTACTCCCTGGCGCACTGGTACGCCTGGCAGGTGTCGGTGCTGGGGCTGGGGCCGGTGTGGCTGAGCGCCAACGACTCCGCGCGCGCACTCGTCGCCCGACTGCTTGACGCGGGCAACATCTTCGGATTCGGTCTGTCCGAGCGCGATCACGGCGCTGACATCTACGCCTCGGACATGATCCTGACCCGGACCGGCGAGGGTTTCTCGGCCAGCGGTGGCAAGTGGTACATCGGCAACGGTAACGCCGCGGGCCGGCTTTCGGTCTACGGCCGGTTCGCCGACGACGATCCCGAGCATCCCGGGGAGCACGTGTTTTTCCTCGTCGACCCCAGCCACGACAGCTATGAGCTGATCAAGAACGTGGTCGCCGGGCAGATGTTCGTCGCGGCGTTCAACCTGCACGACTACCCGGTTGCGCCCGGTGACATCCTGCACGTCGGCAAACCCGCTTTCGACGCCGCGTTGGCCACCGTCAACGTCGGCAAGGTCAACCTCGGGTGGGCCAGCATCGGCATCTGCGAGCACTCGTTCTACGAGGCCGTCACCCACGCCAACAACCGGATCCTCTACGGCAACCGCGTGACCGAGTTCCCCCATGTGCGTCGGATGTTCGCCGACGCCTATGCCCGCCTGGTGGCGATGAAGATGTTCGCCGCCCGTTCGACGGACTACTTCCGCAGCGCCGATGAGGACGACCGTCGCTTCCTGCTGTTCAACCCGATCACCAAGGCCAAGGTCACCAGCGAGGGCGAGCGGGTGATCGACCTGCTCTGGGATGTGATCGCCGCCCGCGGATTCGAGCGCGACACCTACTTCAGCCGGGCCGCCTCCGACATCCGGGCCCTGCCGAAGCTGGAGGGCACCGTGCACGTCAACATCGCGCTGGTGCTCAAGTTCATGCCGCGCTACCTGGGTGCGGCTCATGGCGCCGCCCAGGACTACCCGGAGATCCCGGTCCGGCAGGACGCCGCCGACGACGCCTACCTGTTCCATCAGGGGCCGGCCAAGGGGCTGGGTTCGATCGGGTTCGGCGACTGGAGGCCGTCCTTCGACCGGTTCGCTCATCTGCCCAATGTCGCGGTGTTCCGCGAGCAGATCGACGCGTTCACCCAGTTGGTGCTGACCGCACCGCCCACCGAGGCCCAGCAGAAGGATCTCGACTACCTGCAGGTTCTGGGTCAGCTGTTCACCCAGATCGTCTACGCCCAGTTGATTCTGGAATCCGCCTCCCTGGCACTGGATCACGGGCAGACCCGTCCGGGTTCGGTCAGCGACCTGTCGAGCCTCACCGAGGCGCACCTGGATCGGATGGCCGCGGTGTTCGTGGGCGATATGGCCACCTATGCGGTCGAACTGCACGGCCAGGCCTCGGCTACTGAGGCCCAAAGCGCATCGGCGCTGGGCATCGTGCGTAAGCCGGTGATCGACGCCGACGCCGAGAACGCCTTCCTCGCCGAGGTGCTGTCCTACAGCGGCGCCTACGAAATGAAGTCCTGAGGCGTCTATCGAGCAGTTGCCCTGCTGGAAGCCGGGCATCGTGCGTTGTCCGTCCGGCGCTGGCTGTCGTGCGCTGGCCGTCGCGCGACGGGGAGAGAGGGCACAGGCTTTTTGCCCACCTTGTAGCGACACTGTCGTCCGCTGTCGCTACAAGGTGGGCAAAAGTGGTGTGGGAAAACCCCGCGGAACCTTTTCGGCCAGTCGGCCGCGGTAGACCGCCGCGGGGGATCCGGGATAGCGGCGGCTTAACGCCGGCCGGCGGACTTGGCGGCGGCCGCACCGGGGGTTTTGTCGCGCTGGCTGCCTGCCTTGACCGCGGCGCCGCGACTGGCGCGCACCGCCGGGCGGGACACTGAGCCCTGCTGGGCCGCGGGAGCCGACTCCGTATCGGCGGCCGGGGCTGTCACCGCCTCGACGGCGGCGGCTGCGGAAGTCGCGGGAGCGGGGCGCTGCCCGCGGGAGGCCCTGCGGGGCGAGGGGTTCGGAGTCGCGGTGGGTTCGGCGGTGGCGGCGACATCGGCGGCGGCACCCTCGGTGGTTGTTGCTTCCGGCTCCGCTGAGGCGTGTTCGGCCGGATCGTCGGAGACCGCGGCGGCCACGGCCGGGGTGTCCGCCGCTGATGCTTCGCCGTTTGCGTCACTGTCTTGAGGGGCCGCATCCGTCGCCGCGACCCGGCCCGCCGGCGCGGCGGTCGCGGCGGCGAACCCGATCGGGGGCAGCGGGGGAAAGAAGCTGAGGATCCAGGCGATCTCACCCTGGACGAGGTTGGTCAGGCCGTTCTGAATCCCGGCCGCCAGGGTGGGCAGGACCAGGTCGAACTCACCGTCGAGGAGGAAGGCCAGGCTGAACGCGACCGATTCCGCGAACGGCTGCCAGCCGCTGTAGACGATGTAGGCCTGCGGGGCCAGCAGACCGATCGGCCACGGCAGCCACTCGAAGGCCCAGGCGAACAGTTCGACGCCGTATTCCACCCACGGTTGGATGGCGTAGTAGGCGTTGATGATCCAGTCCCCGGCCGACTGGGCGGCCTCGGTTGCATCGGCTCCCGCGAACGCCGCTGCCGCGGCGCTCACCTCGGCAGCGGCGCTTGGCTGCAGTAGCGGCTGCAACGCTGCGGTGAGTTCCACCGCGGCGGAGGACAGCGTCATCACCGCAGGGAGCGACGGCGTGTCGATACCCGGCGCCACCACCGCGGCACCCCCGAGGGCGGCCACCAGGCCGGTAGCCATGCCCGCGCTGACACGGTTGCGAACGGACGGCGTCATGAGGAGGCTCCCCCTGGTCGGCGTTTGCTGGACGTGAATCCCTGCAGTCCACTGTAGGCGCTGGGCTAGCGAGGTCGGCTGCCGACTCGCCCTGTCGTCCGGGTCGGCCGGCGGCGGGGAACGGTTTCTGTCGGTGGGCCTTGCTAACTTCGCCTCGACAAAGGACGACGACGGAGGGGGTAGAAAGATGACGGGGGGCAGGAGTTGACGGAGACCAACACCAGCTACGACGTACTCGTCCTGGGGGACCGTGACACTTTCGACCGCGCGGAGATGCTGGCGCAGAGGGCCGCTGAGAAGGGCGCGGTGATCGCCCAGACCTACGCCTTCGACCCGGGCGAGGCCGCGGCGCAGGACGACCTGACCGAGATCGAGGCGGTGGTTGCTGCGCTGAGTCGCGCGATCGCCACCGGGACCGCCATCTGGTTGCCGTTCCCGCTGCAGGACCTGTGCCGCGAGGAGCATTTCCGTCGGTTGAGCCTGGCCCTGCAGCGCCACGGGCTGAACCTGCTGATGGGTCAGGACCTGGAACCCTGCCCGATCGAGGGGGGCTACAGCGCCGTGGACGCCGCGCTGCGAGAAGAGGTGCGCGCGGTCGATGCGCTGGACTTCGCGGCGCTGGCCGCAGCGGGTGTCCGCACACTGGGTGTGGAAATCGAGGTGGCCCTGCACAAGTCCGACCGGGAGCCCCCCGAGGAGCCCGCAGAGGAGCCGGCGTACGAGTACTGGGGAACCGAGACCTATTTCGGCACCGCCGAAGTGGCGGCATACCTCGGCAAGAGTGCGGACTGGGTTTCCCGCGGGCTGCGCCGGCAGGTCTTCACCTACCCCGATGGTTCGGTCGTTCGGCCTCTTCAGGCCGGCCGGCGCGGACGGCGGCGCTTCACCGTCGCAATGATGCGGGCGATCGCCTGGTCGTCCTACCGCAGCGGCGCGTTGAGTCGCCGGGAACTGGAGGAGGCGCTGGAGTCGCTGTCCGGTTGGTCGTGAATCGATGACGGCCGGCCCGAACAACCGAGAGGGGCGACGCTATGCCCGCACCACGGTGGATCGCCAGGTTCAACAAGGCCGGGCTCAACAAGCTCACCCGGTTCGTCGCACCCTGGGCGCCTGGGTGGGCCGTCGTCATCCATCGGGGACGCAAGACCGGCCGCGTATTCCGGACTCCGCTGTGGGCGTTCCGGCGCCGGGACGGCTATGTCATCGCGCTGACCTACGGCACAAGTTCGGACTGGGTACGCAACGTCGCCGCGGCGGGAGGTTGCGAGCTGGAGAGCCGGGGCCGGCGCTACCGGCTGGCCAATCCCCGGATCTACCAAGACCAGACGGCGGCCGATATGCCCACCCCGATTCGTCTGATGCTGAGCAAGGTGCTGAAGGCTCCGGACTTCCTGCGGCTCGACATCGTCGAGGACTGGGACCAGTAGCGGAAGATCTAATCCGCCAGCCAGGCCAGTGCCGCGGCCACCAGTGCGGTGGTGCCGGTGTCCAGTGTCGGCTGGATCACCGGGGCGAAGTGTGGCGAGTGGTTGACCGGGATGTCACTGGCCAGCCGGTCTTCGGCTTCGGCCCGGCGGTAGGTCTCCGGGTCGGTGCCGCCGAACAGCCAGTAGCTGTAAGGAGCGCCGACGCCGTTGGCGATATCGCTGAAATCCTCGCTGCCCAGCACCCGAGGCGGGTCGATCATGACCTGCTCGCCGAGGGTCGCGGTGAAGGCCTCGACGGCCCGGGCGGTCACCCCGGGGTCGTTGTCGGTCAGCGGGGCTTGGTCGAAGAACTCGAAGTCGGGTTCGCGCGGGGAATTCGAGGCCGCGCACTCGGCGGTGACGATGCGGCGGATCGCCGCAAGCAGCGTCGAGCGCACCGATTCGCTGTAGCTGCGGATGTTGATCTGCAGTTCGGCTCGGTCGGCGATGATGTTGGCCTTGGTGCCGGCATGGATGCTGCCCACCGTCAGCACCGCGGGCTGGCCGGGCTCGATCTCGCGAGCGACGACGCTCTGCAGGCGCAACACGATCGCTGCGGCCAGCACCACCGGGTCGACGCAGGCCTGCGGCATGGAGGCGTGCCCGCCGCGGCCGTACACGGTGACCCGCACACAGTCGGCCGCGGCGAAGGCCGGGCCCGCGACCGCTGCCAGCCGACCGGCCGGCAGCGGGGCCACATGCTGGCCCAATGCGACGTCGACCGGCCCGACCAGCTCGGCAAGCCCGTCGGCGATCATGCCGCGGGCCCCGTCGACGGTCTCTTCGGCGGGTTGGAAAACGACGACAAGGTTTCCGCGCCAATGCCTTTCGCCGTTCGCCAGTAGCTGCGCGGCGCCGAGCAGGCAGGTGGTGTGCATATCGTGGCCGCAGGCATGAGCCACCGGCACCGGGTCCCCGCCTGCCTCCGGTTTGGCCACCGCGGTGCTGGCGTAGGGCAGCCCGGTGTCCTCCTTGACCGGCAGGGCGTCCATATCGGCCCGCAGCAGTACCGTCGGTCCATCGCCGTTGCGCATTACGCCCACCACGCCGGTGCCGCCGACGCCGGTGTGGACCTCGAAACCCGCCCGGCCCAGCCGGTCGGCCACCGCGGCGGCGGTGCGGTGCTCCCGGTGGGACAACTCGGGGTGCTGATGAAGGTCCCGGTAGAGATCCTCCTGCCAGTCGCGAACCTCCTCGACGGAGGCCATCACCTCGGACACTGCAGTTACAACGGCCATCGGGGTCGCCCTTTCGGTTCTGGCGTCAACCTCTCCCAACAGTAGGGCTGACCATGGAGGTCCGGTGGGAGAAGATGATTGTCATGCGTGCTGAGGTTCTTGCCGTCCATGAGGTCGCCAACGGGGTCGGCGAGAGCCCGGTCTGGGACCACGACACCCTGCGTTGGGTGGACATCACCGGCCGGGCGGTGCATGCCTTGGCGCCCGACGGCGCTCTGAGCAGCCATCTCATGCCGGATCTTCCGTGCTTTGTTGCACTGCGTCGCGGGGGCGGGGCAATCGTCGGGCTACGCCGCGAGGTCTGCTATCTCGATCTCCGCAGCGGCCGACTGCAGCATTGGTTCGACGTCGAGCCGGACCGGCCGGACAACCGCTGCAATGACGCGGGGGTGGACCCGTTGGGGCGGCTCTGGTTTGGCACCATGCAGAGCAACCTCGAGCCCAGCGGCGCCCCCCGGACGGCCACGGCGGTGACCGGCGCGCTGTATCGCGTCGACCCCGACGGAACGTGCACCAGGGTTCTCGACGATATCGGCCTGCCCAACACCCTGGCCTGGTCCCCGGACGGCACGACGATGTACTTCGGCGACACCGCGCAGAACCGAATCCGCCGCTACCGGCTGGACCTCGACGGCGGGATCGCCTCAACACAGGACTTCCACGGCCCGCCGCCGGTCGGGCACTGCGACGGCTCCACCCTGGACTCCGAGGGCTATCTATGGAATGCCCGCTTCGGTGGCGGGTGCGTGGTCCGTTTCGCTCCCGACGGCTCGGTGGACGCCCGCATAGACCTGCCGGTCACCAACCCGACCTCGTGCTGTTTCGGCGGGGAGGACCTGCGGACCCTCTACGTCACCTCCGCCCGGTTCGGCCTGACCGATGCGGAGTTGGCCGCAAACCCGGCCGAAGGCGCACTGGTGGTGCTGTCCACCGACGTCGAGGGTTTGCCGGTCAACCGGTTCGCGGGGTAGCGCCGGCGGGGGATGTGTCGATGCCCGAATGGCTCAGACGCGGAGGCTGCGCTGGGTTGTTGCGGCGAAAAGGCCTTGGCGAGTTTGGTGTTCGCGGTATCCGGTGCGTGACCCCTGCCAGCGAGCTGGGTTGGGCTGGGGGCTTTTTGCCCGCCTCGTAGCGACAGGGGCATGCAGGTTTGTGGCGGTCTCGTTTGTTGTCGCTCGAAGGTGGGCAATCGCGGTGGTGGGTGAGGACGCCGGTGGGCGAGACGTCGGTGAGATGCCGGTCGGTGAGACGCCGGTCGGCGAGGAAGCCGGCGGGCAACCGCGACTACCGGCGCTCCCCGGCCAGGCGGGCCGCCCGGCGGTGGGCTTGCTCAGTTGGGTCGGGCACCGGCACAGCCGAGATGAGCCGTGCCGTGTAAGGCTGCGCCGGGCTGTTCAGCACGGTCCGAGCGGGACCGCACTCCACCAGCCGGCCCGACTGCATCACCGCAATTCGGTCGGAGAGTTCCTCCACCACGGCCAGGTCGTGGCTGATGAACAGGCAGGCGAAGCCGTGCTCGGCCTGTAGTTCCCGCAGCAACCGCAACACCCGGGCCTGCACGCTGACATCCAGCGCCGAGGTGGGCTCGTCGGCGATCACCAGGTCCGGGTTCAGCGCCAGCGCCCGGGCGATCCCGACCCGCTGGCGCTGCCCGCCGGAGAGCTGGTGCGGATAGCGGTTGCGCAGCGCCCGGGCCAACTGGACCTGGTCGAGCAGTTCGTCGACCCGGGCGGTGCGCTGGGCCGCTGACATCGCGGTGTGCAGCGCCAGCGGCTCCGCAATGGCCTGTCCGACCGGCCAGCGTGGGTTGAGCGACGATCCCGGATCCTGGAACACCACACCGACCTTCGTGCGGGGCCCGCGCAACCGGCGCTGGGACAACCGGGTGATGTCGGTGCCGGCCAGCGCCACCGAACCCGAGGTGAGCTTGACCAGACCGACGGCGGCCTTGCCCAGCGTGGACTTGCCCGAACCGGACTCGCCGACCAGCCCGACGACCTCCGCGGAGCCCACCTGCAAACTGACCGAGTCCACGGCGCGGAAGGTGGCCTTGGGCCCGGACTTGAACTCGATGGTGGCCTCCCGCAGCGACAGCGCGGGAACCTCCGGTTCGGGTGCGGCCTCGACGGTCTCGGACACCACGTCGGTCTCGGACACACTGATCCGTCCGGCCCCCAGATGCGGCACCGCATTCAGCAGGGCCCGGGTGTAGGGCTGCCGTGGATCGGCGAAAAGGTGTGCCGCCGAAGCAGATTCGACTACCGCGCCGTCCTTCATCACCATCACCCGATCGGCGAGGTCGGCCACCACGCCCATATCGTGGGTGATCAGCAGGATCGCGGCGTCGACTCGTGCCCGCAGATCGCGGATCAGGTCAAGGATCTCGGCCTGCACGGTGACGTCCAGGGCGGTGGTCGGCTCGTCGGCGATCAGCAGCACCGGGTCGCAGGCCAGTGCTTGGGCGATCATCGCTCGCTGGCGCTGACCGCCGGAGAGTTGGTGGGGGTAATAGTCCACCCGCTTGGCCGGCTCGGGCATGTCGACGAGTTCGAGCAGCTCCACGGCGCGGGTGCGCGCCTGCGCGACGGAGACCTCGCGGTGCATCCGGATCGCCTCGCAGATCTGCCAGCCGATCGTGTAGACCGGATTGAACGCTGTCATCGGCTCCTGGAAGATCACGCCGACCTTGCCGCCGCGCACTTCGGTCAGGGTCGAGTCGCCCGCGCCGGCCAACTCGACCCCGGCCAGCAGGATGCTGCCGCGCATCCGGGCGTTACCGGCCAGCAGACCCGGGATCGCCATCGCCAGAGTGGACTTTCCCGAACCCGATTCGCCCACCAGGGCCAGCACCTCGCCGGACGCCAGATCGAGATCGGCCCCCCGAACTGCGGGGATCCACCTCTTGTCCACGGAGAAATCGACGTTCAGGTCGCGGATCTGCAGCAGTGTGGCGTTCATCGCTCACCGCCGCTTCGGGTCGAGGGCGTCGCGCAGTGCGTCGCCGAGCAGGATGAACCCCAGCACCGTCACCGACAGGAACAGCGCAGGAAAGAACAGCAGGTGCGGCGAGGAGCCGATGAGCGACTGCGCGACGTTGATCTGCAGGCCCCAGGAGATCTCGGGAGCCTGCAGGCCGATGCCCAGGTAGGTCAGCGCGGCCTCCGCGGAGATGAAGGTGCCCACCGCGATGGTCGCGTAGATCAGCACCGGCGCGAGGGCGTTGGGCAGGATGTGGCGCAGCAGGATCCGTCCCGATGAGGCTCCCAGCGCCTGGGCGGCCAGCACGTAGTCGGACTCGCGGATCGACACCACCGAGGATCGGACCAACCGCATCGCGGTCATCCAGCCGAATACCACCAGCGCCAGCGACACCGTCCACACCGACCGTTGGGCCGAGACGGTCAGCAGGATCAGCGCACCGAGGAACAGCGGGATGCCGAAGAAGATGTCGGTGATGCGGGCTAACACCGAGTCGGCCCAGCCGCCGAAATAGCCTGCCAGCGAGCCGATCAGCACCCCGATGGCCAGCACCCCGATCACCGTCAGCACCCCGATCGACACCGAGGTCCGCGCCCCGTAGACCACGTTGGCGTAGTAGTCGCAGCCCTGAAGGTCCATGCCGAACCAGTGCTCTCGACTCGGCGGGCGTCGCGACAGTGACAGGTCGCAGTCGGTGGGATCCACCCCGCGGGCGAACAGTGCCGGGAACAACGCCATGGTCACCATCGCCACCATGAGCGTCAGGCCGAGAAGGAACAGCGGATTTGTCCGCAGATACCGCCAGGCGTCTCCCCACACGCTGGCCTGGCCGACCAGGGGGGCCAGTTCATCGCCCTCGGCGTCGAGATGCTCAGCCGGTTCAGTCATAGCGGATCCTCGGGTCGATCACCGCGTAGAGCACATCGGCGACCAGGTTGAAGAAGATGTAGAAGAACACCATCAGCGTGACGATGCCGACCACCACCGGGCCCTGCTGGGCGCGCACCGCGTCGAAGATCGCCCGGCCCAGCCCGGGCAGGTTGAACACCGACTCGGTGACGATCGCCCCGCCGAGCAGCGAGCCGATATCGGCGCCGATGAAGGTGACGACCGGGATCAGACTGTTGCGGAAAGCGTGGCGTAGAACGATGCGGGTCCGTCCGACGCCCTTGGCCCGGGCGGTGCGGATGTAGTCCGCCGACAGTGACTCCAGCATTGCCGATCGGGTCAGCCGCGCCACATACGCCATCGACAGCGAGGCCAGGACCAGCCCGGGCAGCAGGTAGCTGACCCAGCCGTCGGCCACCCCGGCGATGGGGAACCAGCCCAGCTTGAAGCCGAAGAGGTACTGGGCCAGGAAGCCCAGCACGAACACCGGGATCGACACCAGCATCGTGGTGGAGACCAGAACGAGGTTGTCGAAGAACGAGTTTCGCCGCAGCGAGGCCAGGATGCCGGCGGTCACGCCGAAAAGGGTTTCGAACACCACCGCGACGACGGTCAGCCGGACGGTCACCGGCAGCCGCTGGCCGATGGTCTCCAGCACCGGCCGGCCGGAGAAGTCGCTGCCGAAGTCGCCGTGCAGCAGGGCCCACAGGTACTTGCCGTACTGGACGAGGAAGGGGTCGTCGAGGTTGTAGTCGGCGCGGATCTGCGCCTGCACCGCCGGGCTAAGCGGACGGTCACCGGCCAATGCGCGCACCGGATCGCCGGGCAGTGCATAGACCATGGCGTAGATCAGCAGCGACGCACCGATGAGGACTGGAACGGTCAGCAGCAACCGTCGCAGCACATAGCGGGTCATGTCACCGCCTCGCCGCCCACGACCACGTCGGCCAGCACGACCTCACCGAGGATGTTGTAGCGGATGCCGGAGACGCGTTTGGTCCACACCGTCTGGTCCACCCCGTAGAACAGCGGCGCGGCCGGCAGGTCCTCCACCAGGATGTCCTCGGCGTCGTCATAGGCCGCACCGGCGGCCTCGATGCTGGGCGCCCGGTCGCCGGCGGCCAGGGCGGCGTCGAACGCCGGATTGCTGTAGAAGGTCGTGTTGGAACCGGCCGGGGCCAGGGCGTCGGTGGCGAACTGCGGGGCCAGGAAGTTCTGGATCGACGGGTAGTCCATCACCCACCCCAACCGGAACGGCCCGGTCATCTCCTTGGCGTCGCGTTTGGAGAGGAACTCGTTGAACTGCAGGTTCCCGCGTAGCCGGTAGGTCAGGCCGATCTTGCGAAACATGTTGCCCACCGCGGTCATCCAGCCGTCGTGGCCCGAACCTGCGTTGAACCAGATCTCGACCGGGGCGCTGGTGTCGAAACCGGCTTCGGCGAGGAGCCTCTTGGCCTCGTCGGGGTGGTACTCGCACCACCGCCCGCACGCACCGGTTCGGTAGCCGACGACCGTTGGCGGGGCGAACGAATCGGCCGGCAACCGCGTGCCCAGGAAGATCGCGTCGGTGATCGCCTGCCGGTCGATCGCCATCGACAGCGCCCGGCGCACCCGCACGTCGGCGTAACGCGGGTCGTACAGCGGGAAGCCCAGGCTGGTGATGTCCGGGCTGGGCTGTTGCAGGTAGCGATCCCCGAAGACGTCCCTGGCGCTGGCGTAGGCGTCCGGCGGCAGGCCGCGCAGCACGTCGAGGTTGCCGGCCAGCACATCGGTGTAGGCGGTGGACAACTCGGTGTAGACCCGCATCACCACACCCCGGGACTTGGCCTTGTCGGCCCCGGCGTAGCCGTCGTAGCGGCTCAGGGTCATGCCGCGGCCGGGCACCCAGGCGGTCTCGGCCTTGAACGGGCCGTTGCCGATCGGCTTCTTGCCGAAGGCCGCCGGGTCGGCGTAGAACGCCTCGGGCAGCGGGTTGAATGCGCTGTAGCCCAGGGTCAGCGGGAAGATCGCGAACGGGTCGGTCAGGGTGACCTCGATGGTGAGCGGGTCGACCGCCCGCAGCCCCGACATCGTGGTGGCCGTCGGTGTTCCGCCCTCGTCGGCCTGCAGGTCGTCGTAGCCGCGAACGTTGGCGAAGAAGTACGACGCGCCCTGGGCGTTGGTGCTCAGCGCCGTGTAGTTCCAGGCCCGCACGTAGGACTGGGCGTTCACCGGGGTGCCGTCGTGAAAGGTCCAGCCGCGCTTGAGTTTGATGGTCCAGCGGATGTTGTCGGTGGAGGTGACCGATTCGGCGGCGCCGTCATAGGTGACCGTGCGGCTGCGCTCGTCGAAGGTGACCAGCGGTGTCCACACCGCCCCGATGACCTTCGAACCCTCTGTCTCGGTGGTGTTGCCGGGCACCAACGGGTGCTGCGGCTCCCCGAGGAAAACGCTGAACATCCCGGGGGGAGTCGTCGGTGCGGGGGTGCAGCCGGTCAGCCCGGCGAACACCACTGCCAGCGCCAGTGCGCCGGCGGGAAGGCGCCGCCGCAGAGCCGTCGTCACGGACAACCCGCCCCCCTTCCCGATGGTCGGCTCGCGCGGCAGGCGGAGCGTGTGCAGGCACAACAGTGTCACACCCCGCGCCGGTGCGCAGCGCAGCGATTGAGCGGATTGCCAGGATGGGTCTTCAGCGTCTGATTCCGGGGTTTTCCAGAGGGTCGGACGCGATGGGAACTCAGCTGAAAAGGTTCCGTCGGCCATGAGTTGCTCCCAGTTTTGCAGCGTGAAGTTCGACGGCGCAAAATGATGCTGGCGTTGCCTGATGCAATTTGCTGATGGCATGGGAAGCGCCCTGGGAGGGGTCAGTTGTGACGGACTTCGCTGCCGGCCGGACCTCACCCAGCCAGGTCGGGCTTCTGGCCGGGTTATTCGACGAAGTGGATGTCGGCGTGGTCTCGGTCGATGCCGAAAGCGATTTCGCCCACGTCAACCGGACGGCCGCAGCCTTGGTAAACATGCCCGCCGGAAATGTCACGGCGGCTGAATTCGATGACGCGATTGCCAAGCTGGGGGCGCGGGCGCTCAACCAGTCCGAGGTGGCCGAGTGGCTCGGATCCCTGAAGAACGCCCCCGCGGCCGAGATCAAGTCGCTCTGGGTGTTCGCCGATTACCCGACGCACCTCGGAGTGGTATCGAAACCAGCCCCGTACCCCGGTTTCGCCGGCCGCATCTGGGCCTTCTACGACAATTCGGCGCTCGCCCAGGCTGTCGAGGCCTCCAACCGCGCGAACGCCCGCTTGCGTGCCAACACCGATGCGATGTTGGACCCTCAGGTGTTGCTGGAGGCGGTCGTGCAAGATGGCCGCGTCAGCGACTTCGTCACCCGCGACGCGAACAACGCCACCTGCGGCTATCTCGGCCTGTCCAAGTCAGAACTGATCGGCCGTAGCGTGCGCGAAACCATGCCTGTCATGGCGCGATCCGGCATGCTGGCGCACTTCATCCAGTGTGCCGAGAGCGGCGCCCCGGTGGTCCTCGACGACGTCGCCCTCGACAACGAGATTCCCGGCGGGGTACGTCGTTACGACATTCGGGCCTCCCGGGCCGAACCGGGGTGGATCAGCGTCACCTGGCGCGACGTCACGGAACGCTCGGAGCTGGCGCAGCGCATCGCGGAGTCCGAGGAGCACTTCCGGTTGCTCGCCGACAACGTAGGCGACGTCGTGGTCCGCCTCGACGACGACGGCACGATGACCTGGATCTCCAAGTCCATCGAACGCGTGCTCGGTGCGACGGCCGACCATTGGCTGGGGCAGAAGGTGTTTGACTTCGCGCCGCTGGAGAGGCGCGAGGAGGGTTTCCAGAATTGGTCGCGGATCGCCGAGGCCGGAACCTACGTCGGTCGGGCCAGGGTGTACGGCGTCGACGGCACGCCCCATACGATCCACCTCCACTCGGAGCCCTTCTACGAAGTCGACGGGCGGCGGAATGGCATTGTCGGTTCATTTCGCGTTATTGACGCCGAAGTGGAAGTCGAGGAGACAGCCCAACAGCAGATCGCGCTGCGCGACGCCCAGAACCGCAGCCTCGCCGAGCGCCTGCGGCAGCAGACCGAAAGACTCACCGCGGACCTGGACAGCGCGGCGCGCTACGTGTCCTCCATCCTGCCGGGGGAGTTGACCGGGCCGGTGTGGGTGACGTCCCGCTACATGCCGTCACAGCACCTGAGTGGCGACAGTTACGACTACCGCTGGATCGACGATGACCATCTCATCGCCTACCTGGTCGATGTTTCCGGTCATGGCGTGGAACCGGCGTTGTTGTCGGTGTCGGTGCACAACGTGCTGCGCTCGGGAACCCTCGAGCACCAGACCCTGCTGGAACCCGGCGAGGTGCTAACCCAACTCAACCGGCTCTTCCAGATGGACCGGCACCACGGGAATTACTTCACCATCTGGTACGGCGTCTATCAGAAGTCGACCCGCATGCTGCGGTTCTCCAGCGCGGGCCATCCGCCGGCGCTCACCCTGGTGCCGGGCACCGCCTCGCCGGTCGAACTCGCGACCGACTCGATCCCGGTGGGCATCCTCAAGGAAACCGAGTATGACGACCGTTGCTATGAGGTTCCGGCCGGAGCGGAGATCCTGGTGTTCAGCGACGGGGCGTTCGAACTCGTCCTCGCCGACGGCGAACGTTGGTCGCTGCCGCAGTTCGTCGACCTCTATGCGCAGACCGCCACCACGCCGGGGTGGACCCTGGACGACCTCACCGGTGCGCTCCAGAACCTCTCGGAATCCGGGATATTCGAGGACGACTGCACCTTGGTGCGCCTGTACATCCCGTAGGCGCCGGCGGTCCGAACGTCCGGCTACTTGAGCCCGTTGAGCCACGCGCGGGCATCGTCGACACACGCCGCCGGCAGCGCGAAGTGGTCGGCCTTGGGGTATTCGCGAACCTCGACGGTGCCCCCGAAGGATTTGACTGCGTTGACATAGTCGTTTTGCCACGGCACCGGAACCACCGTCCCGCCGTCGAAGGTGTCCTCGCACACCAGCACCGGGGCGACCGGTTTGCGGTTGGCGGCCGACCCGGCCTCGATGAGGGACTTCCACTCATCGAAGTTCTTCGGCGGAGAGTTCAGGATCGGGCCCTTGAGCCGGAACAGTCGGGCGATGGTGTCATTGAGGTGATGCACCGGTTGGTTTTCCCAGGCCGCTTCGAGGATCTCGATTCCCAGCGGGGTGAAGGCCTCCTGCAACTGCAGTTTCGACGGGTTGGCGGCCTGGATGCCGGCCAGCATCATCACCAGGTGCGAGTCCGGCGGCACGGAACTGTCGGCGAGCGCTTTCGTCGGCCCGTTCTTGCTCTCGATGGCGATCTTGCCGACACCCGGGGACATCGTCACCGTGCCGATCAGTTTCAGGTCGCGGTAATCGGAGGGGTCGAGTTCGGCGACCGCGGCGGCGGCCCCGCCGCCCTGCGACCAGCCCGCGCAGCCCAGGGTCGTGCTCGTGCCGAGGTCCATGCTGCGGGCGGCGTGGGCGCTGTTGACCGCGTCGCGGGCGTTGGTGCGGTTGACGATGTACTGATGCATCCCGGGTGTGCCCAGGCCCTGGTAGTCGGTGGCGCACACCACCCAGCCGTCGTCGATGAATCCCTGCAGGCCCGGTACCCCGTAGTCGATCTGCTGGGTCGACTGCGGGGTGAAGTAGGTGATGAGTTCGCGGGCGGGGTCGGGCTGGGCCGACGGGCTCGCGGCGTCGCCGAGCCCGGTCGTCCCGTGGCACCAGATCAGAAGGGGACGGTTCTCGCCGCTGCCCTCCGGGGCGATGATCAGCCCGCTGGACTCGGTCGGTGTGTCATTGACATCGCGGGAGGTGTAACGCACTTTCCAAGCCTGTGCCCCGGTGATCGGTGTGTCGATCTTTTCCTTGCTGAGCACGGTGCCCGGCTCGGCCCCTTCGGCCGCAGTAGTCGAACCGCTCGGCTGAGCGGTCTCGTCTCCCTTGGAGCAGGCCGCGGCGAAGGGGACTGCTGCTGCCGCCGCTACGGCGCCGGCCACGAATGCGCGTCTTCTCATGGCCGGGAGGTTAGCCCAGGCAGCATTTCCTCGCAGGTGTTACGCCGATCGGATCACCGTAGCGTCAGATAAACAGCGCGGTCCCGGACTCCTGTGCCTCGCCGAGAAACGTTGCGACACCACCGAATTCGACACCGTCGATGAGGTCGGACTCGGCGATCCCGAGAAGCTCCATCGTCATCGTGCAGCCGATCAGCCGGGCCCCGCCCTTCTGCGCCGCGGCGATCAGCTCGGCCAGGTCGGGGACGTTGTGGTCGTGCATGACCTTCTTGATCATGCTCGCGCCCGCACCGCCGAGATTCATCGTCGACAGCGGCAGATCGTCGGCGCCCGAAGGCATCATCGCGCTCATCACCCGCTCCAGTGCGGACTTGTCCCGCTTGGGGGCGTCGTGGCGGCGCAGCGCGTTGAGTCCCCAGAAGGTGAAGAAGATCGACACCTCATCGCCCATCGACAGCGCGCCGTTGCCGATGATGAACGCCGCGAGAAGCTTGTCCAGGTCGCCGGAGAACACCACCATCGAGGTCTTGTTCTTCGCCGGTCCGGCGGGGGTGGTGGACACCCCGGCACCGCCCTTGCGAAGTGTGGCAACGTATCCCGGACCATGCGGCTCGATCTCGACCAGCCGGTGGCCGTTCTTCGACGCCCAAGCCGGGGCGTCGAGGGCGAAACCCGGGTCGGACACCGTCACCCGCACCTCGTCCCCGGGGGCGAGGTCGACCATGGCGGTGGACAGCTTCATGATCGGACCCGGGCAGGCCAGCCCGGTGCAGTCCAGGTCGATCACCATCCCGCTGGCCGCGGCGGGGGCCGCCGCGATCGAGGCTGCCTCGGCGTAGGACTCCACCGGCGGCAGCGCCTCGTAGGTGTCCTCCGGGCGGTCGTGGACGGCCTTGAACGTCGTCGAACCACCGGAAAGCGTTGCGACGTCGTCGAATCCGTTCTGCACCAGGATCCGGTAGGCCAGATAGGAGCGGAAGCCGACTGCGCAGTACAACCGCACCGGCCGGGCGCGATCCCAGACCCCGGACGCCAGGGCGCCGCGCAGTGTGGGCAGCGGGACGTTGACCGCCCCGGGGATGTGCCACAGTTCGTATTCCTCCGGCGTGCGCACGTCGATCAGCACCGCGCCGTCGGTGGCGGCGGGGAAGTCCTCGGCGTACCAGAGCCGCAGATCCCCGCGCAGCACGTTGGAGGCCACGAACCCGGCCATGTTGATCGGGTCCTTGGCCGAGCCGAACGGCGGGGCGTAGGCAGTTCCTGATGCTCGAGGTCATAGACGGTCATCCCTTGGCGCACCGCCATGGCCAGCAGATCCAGCCGCTTGTCGATGCCGTCGAACCCGCACGCCTGCGCACCGAGGATGCGTCCGCCGTCGGGGTCGAAGAGCACCTTCAGGTGCATCATGGCCGTTCCCGGGTAGTAGCCGGCGTGGCCGGAGGGGTGCACGTGCACCGCGCGGTAGTCGATGCCGGCCGCCTTCAGCTGACGTTCGGTGGCGCCGGTGCCGCCGGCCACCATGTCGAAGACCTTGACGATCGAGGTGCCCTGGGTGGACAGGTACTCGGTGGTCCGACCGCAGATGTTCTCCGCGGCCACCCGCGCCTCCCGGTTGGCCGGGCCGGCCAGCGGGTTGAGATAGGCGCCTGGCAGTACCGGGTGCGGGGTCTCCACAGCATCGCCGGCCGCCCAGATGTGCGAATCGGAGGTGCGCATGTGGGTGTCGACGGCGATACCGCCGTGCTCGCCGAGGGCCAGACCGGCGGCGGTGGCCAGAGCGGTGTCCGGCCGGACCCCGGCGGCCAGGATCACCAGATCGGCCGGGATCGTTGTGCCGTTGTTCAGTTCCACCCCAACCTTGTCCTCGGGCAGGGACGCGAAGGCGGCCGCCGTGGTCGACAGGTGCACGGCGATGCCCCGGCTGCGCAGGTGCTGCTCGACGGGTATGGAGATCTCGTGGTCCACCGGGGGCAGGATCTGGTCGGCCCGCTCCACCACGTCCACCCGAACGCCCCGGTGGTGCAGGTTCTCGGCCATCTCCAGCCCGATGTAGCCGGCGCCGATCACCACCGCCCGCACGGGTTCGCGGCGGCCGGCTTTCTGCGCGGCCAGGGCCTGGTCGACGCGGGCCTTGATCCGGTCCATATCGCCGATGCGGCGCAGCACCTCGACGGCGGGATGGTCGATTCCGGCCAGCGGAGGGCGCACCGGTGCGGCACCGGGACACAGCGCGAGGTTGTCGTAACTCTCGGTGTATTCGGTGCCGCTGTCGACCTCGCGCACGCGAACGCTGCGGGTCTGCGGGTCGATCCCGATGACCTCGGTGCCGATCCGCACGTCGATGTTCAGCGACTCGCGCAGGCTCTGCGGGGTCTGCAACAGCAGCCGGTCCCGGTCGGCGATCACCTCACCGACGTGGTAGGGCAATCCGCAGTTGGCGAACGAAACGTGATGGCCCCGTTCGAAAACGATGATCTCTGCGGCCTCGTCCAGCCGGCGGGTCCTGGCCGCCACTGATGCTCCGGCGGCGACTCCACCGACGACGACCAGCTTCATTGCTGCCCCCTCCTGACGTATTCCACAGCCTCTGTGGCGCGAGCGTAGACCATCTCCGGGGGCGCCATCGGGCCGTTAGCCCAACCCCGGAATCCCGGGTCCCGGCGTAGGGTCGCGGTGTGAAGAAGCTCGTCAATGATCCCGCCGACGTCGTCACCGAGTCGTTGGCCGGGATGGCTGCGGCGCATCCCGAGTTGCGTGTCGACGCGGCCCATCGCGTCGTGCGCCGCGCTGACGCGCCGGTGGCGGGCAAGGTCGGGCTTGTCTCCGGCGGGGGCTCGGGTCACGAGCCGTTGCACGCCGGTTTCGTCGGGCCGGGCATGCTCGACGCCGCCTGCGCCGGTGAGGTTTTCACTTCACCGGTACCGGATGCGATTCTCGCCGCCACCCGCTGTGCTGACGGCGGCGCGGGTGTGGTGCACATCGTCAAGAACTACACCGGCGACGTGATGAACTTCGAGATGGCCGCCGAACTCGCCGCCGGGGAGGGGCTGACGGTGGAGTCGGTGCTGGTCGACGACGACGTCGCCGTGCAGGACAGCACCTACACAGCCGGGCGGCGCGGGGTGGGCGCCACGCTGCTGGTCGAGAAGATCGCGGGCGCGGCCGCCGACCGGGGACAGCCGTTGGGCCAGGTGGCGGCGGTGGCGCGGCGGGTCAACGCCGGATCCCGCAGCATGGGGGTGGCGCTCACATCGTGCACGGTCCCCGCGGTCGGCCACCCCACCTTCGACCTGCCCGCAGACCAGATGGAGGTCGGCATCGGAATCCACGGTGAGCCGGGCCGTCGCCGGGTGCCGATGGCCCCGGCCAGGGAAGTCGCCGAACTGCTGGTCGAACCGATACTGGCCGACCTCGACTTCAACGGCGAGGTGGTGCTGTTCGTCAACGGGATGGGCGCAACCCCGCTTATCGAGTTGTACGTGATGTTCAAAGAGGTCAGCGGACTGCTCGGCCGGGCTGGCATCAGGGTCACACGCTCTCTGGTCGGGTCCTACGTGACCAGCCTGGACATGGCCGGCTGCTCGGTGACCCTGTGCCGGGCCGACGACGAGCTGGTCGCGTTATGGGATCACCCGGTGAAGACCCCGGCCCTTCGGTGGGGGTGCTGAACGGTGTGCGTCGGCGCTGATCTGGTTGTGGCCTGGGTCGGCGAATTCGCCCGGCTGATCCAACAGAACGTGGAGCATCTGACCGATCTGGACGCCGCGATCGGTGACGCCGACCACGGCGTCAACATGCAGCGCGGTATGACCGCCGTCGTGGCCGCTCTCGAGGGGAGCGCCCCGCAGACTCCCGCGCAGGTGTGCAAGCAGGTGGCTACGGCGCTCGTCGGTTCTGTGGGCGGCGCGAGCGGCCCGCTCTACGGGACGTTGTTCTTGCGCATGGCAAACGAACTCGGCCCCGGGGATCCGGTGGACGACGCGACGTTCGCCGCCGCACTTCGGGCCGGGATCCTCGGCTTGGCGCAGCGTGGGCGGGCCGAGCAGGGGGACAAGACGATGCTCGACGCGCTCGCCCCGGCCTCGGCAACCCTCGACGCGGCTCTGGCCGAGGGCGCCGGGCTTCCCGAGGCGTTGGCGCGTGCCGCCGGTGCCGCCGTGGCGGGACGCGATGCCACCGGGCCGATGCGGGCACGCAAAGGCCGGGCCAGCTACCTCGGGGATCGCAGCGTCGGACACATCGATCCCGGTGCGGCGTCGGCGGCGATGTTGATCGACGCGGCCGCGACCGCCGCGCGGGGGTCGGCGGGGTGAGTGTCGGATTGGTGGTCGTCTCCCACAGCCGGCCGCTGGCCCGGGCGGCGGTTGCTCTGGCGCAGGAGATGATTCGCGGACACGCCATCCCGATGGTCATCGCCGCCGGACTCGACGAGCACACCTTCGGCACCGACGCCGTGCAGATCAGTGCGGCCATCACCGCTGCCGATCACGGGCGGGGCGTGGTGGTGCTGATGGATCTGGGCAGTGCGGTGCTGTCGGCCGAACTGGCGCTGGAACTGCTCGACGAGGGAGTCCGTGAACGCGTCGTGCTCTGCCCGGCGCCATTGGTCGAAGGGCTCGTGGTTGCAGCGGTGAGCGCCGCCGGGGGAGCGGATGCCGCCGGAGTCGCCGAGAAGGCCTCCGAAGCGCTGATGGCAAAGGTCGCCGCACTCCGGCCTAAGGGTTCGGCGGCGGTTGCCGACAGCGGGGACGAAACGAATTCCGGCACAGGCTTTCTCGTGGGCGACATCACCGTTTCCGCGGAGCATGGACTGCACGTGCGTCCGGCCGCTCGGCTGGTCCAGGAAATCGCTGCTCACGGGGTGAGTGCCGAACTGCGCAATCGCACCCGTAACTCGCCCTGGGTGCCGGCCACGAACCTGACCGATGTGATGACCCTCGATGCCCGCTGTGGCGACGAACTGGAGTTGCGGGTGCGGGGCCCCCAGGCGCCCGCGGTCCTCGGCGCCGTCGCGAACCTGGCCGATCGGGATTTCCGGTAACCGCTGACCTCTCGGAGGAGATCGATGAGCACTGATGAGTTCACCCGATTGCTGGCCTCGGACCTGGCCGGCACCTACCCCCGGACCGCCAGCGCCGGGAACAGCGTGGATCCCGCTGTGGCGCAGGATGATCTGTCCCGCGTGCTCCGTGACGGCTACGTGATTCTGCCCGACCTTCTCGACGGCGGCGAACTCTCGCGGATCAGGTCCGCGGCAGCCCCGTTGCTCGACCGCGGTGGCCGCAACCCCTTCGAGGGGCATGCCACCCAGCGGGTGTACAGCGTGCTGAACAAGACCCGGGCCTTCGACCGCATTGCCGACCACCCTCGCGTGCTGGCACTGCTGGACCGGCTGTTGCTGCCCAACTATTTACTGTCCATGCTCCAGGTGATCAACATCCTGCCCGGTGAGCAGGCGCAGATGCTGCACACCGACGATGCGTTCTACCCGCTGCCGCGCCCGCGAAAGGCATTGGGCGCGGCCACCATCTGGGCGATCGACGACTTCACCACCGACAACGGCGCCACCGACATCATCCCGGGCAGTCATCTGTGGGGCGAGGAGAAGCCCGATCCCGCCGCGCGACGCCCGGTGGTGATGGGCGCCGGTTCGTGTGTGTTCTTTCTGGGCACGCTCTGGCACGGCGGGGGTGCCAATACCTCGCCACGACCCCGGCTGGCCGTCACCGCTCAGTACTGCGAACCCTGGGTGCGCCCTCAGGAGGCCTTCACCCTGTCGACCACCCGCGACACCGTGCGGGCGGTCTCGGAGGACATCCGGCGGATGCTCGGCTACAGCATCCACCCGCCGTTCATCGGCCAAGTCGACGGTATGCACCCGAAACGGCTTCTGGAGCAATATTGAATCGGTCTGGGGCCGGGGGGCCGCCGGAGAGGCTTTGCGCTGCGGGTGGGGATGGGGTTGGCTGGACTCATGATCACCAAACTGGAGGAAAGTTCAGGTTCGGTCGTCGGCTACCGGTTCTCGGGTGCGATCGGCAAGGAGGACTACGCCGTTCTGGTCCCCGAGATGGAGAAGCTCGTCCAGGACAACGGGGAAGCCCGGATTCTGTGCGATCTGAGCGGGTTCACCTCCGAGCGGCCCAGCGCCTGGCTGGACGACCTGCGTTTCGGTAAGGAGTTCCACTCCAAGATCGCCAAGATGGCCATCGTTGGGGAACACCACTGGGAGCAGTGGATGGCCAAGATCGCCGCACCGTTCTACGCCCGCGAGGTCCGCTACTTTCCGGCGGCCGAGCAGGCCTGGGAGTGGTTGCGCACCCCATGATCTCGCCGGGGCGTCCCGTCCCGTTGGTGCTGTCCTTGCCGTAGGGATGCGCGCCGACGACGATGGGGACCGGGTGGTCGGTGTCGGGCCGAAAAGCGTTGACCTTCAGATTAGTTCCGTCGCGAAAGGCAGCAGCTGGGTTCCACTCGGCTATCACCCCACGGGGGGCGACGCGAGGTCATGTCGGGGTTCCGGGCGTTGCGCAGACGGCGCAGCGCCTTCCGAGCGCGCCGTCCGCTGCCGGCCGCCACCGACGCGGTCCTCAAAGATGGTATCGACCGGCGTCTTCGCACCGGGTCGGCCCATCGCGCCACGCGAGCACCTACGATGCGTAGGTGTCCGACGCCCCGAACGCGCCCGTGCCGGACGAGTCGGCGAACCCCGAATCTCCCCAATCACCCAAGGCCGCCGGCGCTCAGGACCACGACTCCATGCGCGGGGCAGTCCTGATCTGCGTGACCGCGACGATCGCCGGGGCGATCATGGGATTCGTCGGCGGCGTCTTCCGCTGGCTGCTGGAAGCCTCCGACCGGTTGCGCCTGCAACTCGTCGAATGGGCCCACCAACTGCCGGGCCCGGGCTGGCTGGTTCCGGTTGCCGTAGCTGCTCTGGGGGCCTCGCTTGCCGCGCTGGTGGTGCGGTGGGAACCCCTGGCCGCCGGCAGCGGTATCCAGCACGTCGAGGCGGTCTACCGGGGCCAAGCGCCACCGCCGAAGATCCGGCTTCTCCCGGCGAAGTTCCTCGGCGGGGTGCTGGCCATCGGATCGGGCCTGGTTCTGGGCAGGGAGGGACCGACTGTTCACATGGGCGCGGCGATCGGCGCCCAGGCGGCCCGCAACGCCCGACTGCCCGACCACGAGGTCAGGATGATGCAGACCGCCTTGGGTGGGGCGGGTCTGGCCGTCGCGTTCAACGCGCCGATCGGCGGAACCCTGTTCACCCTCGAGGAGGTGACCCGGTCGTTCCGGGTCAAAACCGTACTGGCGACGGTGTTCGCCGCATCGGTGGCCGTCGGCTGCTCCCGCCTCGTCCTCGGCGACCATTCGGAGTTCCAGCTCGAACCGGGCGTCGTGGAGCCCGAACTCGTGTGGCTGCCCCTCTTCGTCGTATTCGGCCTGCTGACCGGGGTCCTCGGCGCCGGGTACAACAAACTGGTTCTGTTCTTCCTCGATCACGTGGCCTCGGTGCACCGGATTCCCAGCGCCGCCAAGGCAGCACTGATCGGCGCCGTCATCGGGCTGGTGATGTACGTCTACCCGCGGGCGGTCGGCGGCGGGGAGGAGTTGACCGAGGCGATCCTGATCGGTGAGAAGCTCCTGCTCTCGGTGATCGTCGGTTACCTGCTGCTTCGGTTCGTCGCCGGTCCGCTGTCCTACTCCGCCCCGGTCGTGGGCGGGCTGTTCGCGCCGATGCTGGCCGTCGGCGCGCTGTGGGGGGTGTTTTTCATCGAGGTGGTGGGCCTGGTGTGGCCGGGGGATATCGGGTTCCTGGCGGTTCCGATGGCCGTGGTCGGCATGGCGTCGTTCTTCGGCGCCAGCGTGCGGGCACCGATGACCGGCATGGTCCTGGTCCTGGAGATGACCGCCTCGACGGCGGCGATCGTCCCGATCCTGGCCGCCACCGCCTCGGCGGTGCTGGTCGCCTACCTGGTCGGCTCGCCGCCGATCTATGACAGCCTGCGCGAGCGCAGCCTGTCGAAGTACTGATCAGCCGGCGGGAGCGGGATCCTCGCCGAGGGCCTCGGCAACCGCAGCCTGGAACACCGCCTCCTCGGGGACGACCCCGGTCCAGCGCTGGAAGATCTGCATCGCCAACTGCACCAGCATCTCCACCCCGTCGACGACGCGGCATCCGTGATGGCGGGCGGTGGCCAGGAACGGGGTGATGCGGGGATTGGTGATCACATCCACCGCCACGCACGCCGGATCCACCGAATCCCATTGCACCGGAACCGGTTCGAGCTCCGGCGCGCACCCCAGATGGGTGGCGTTCATCAACAGCGTCGTGCCCTCGGGCACCCGCACCGGATTCCCCCACTGCTGCCACTGGCAGGGGATCCCGGCGGCCTCCGCGACGCGTCGGGCCACCTCGGTTCCCTGCGATTCGCGGCGAGTCACCAGTGTCAGATGTTCGGCGCCGGCCCAGGCGATCTCCATCGCCATGGCGCGGCCGGCCCCGCCGGCGCCAAGCATCACCACCCGCTGTCCGCGCAGGGGAGCCACCTTCTCGATGGCGGCGACCACACCCTTGCCGTCATTGTTGTGGCCGATCAGGCGGCCCTGCTCGATGGTCAGGTAATTGGCGGCGCCGATGGCCCGCACATCGTCGTCGATCTCGTCGAGCATCGGGATCACCGCGACCTTGTAGGGGACGGTGATCCCCACTCCGCGATAGCCGAGCGGGGCGAGCGCCGCGACCGCCAGGGCCAGATCTCGCTCGTCGGCGACATCGGATTTCCAGAACTGCCACGGCAGGCCATAGTGCGCGTAGACCGCGTCGAACATGCGGTCAATCGGGTTCTCGGCCACCGGGTGGCCCAGCATCCCGGTCATCTGCTTCTGGGGCGGGATTATGGTGATGGCGCCATGTTAAACCGGTGCGGCGGACCTGTCCTCGACAATTCGCATGCGGACCTTCCCGGCCACCTGCCGGGCGGCGGGCCGCATCGGCCGCACGGAATTCTGATGAAAGGCAACGATGACTGACCACCACCAGTCCAGCTCGGGGTGTTGCGCGCCGCATCCGGCGAACGCGGCACGGATGTCGTTGACCGGCCTCGCCGCCGCGGAGCGCACGGCGCACCCGCACCGGTCTGGCGAAGGCTCCACCGCGGAACTTCTGGTGACCGGGTCGTTGATCACCATGGAACCCGGCGGGCCGGTCCGGCCCGAGTCGATGGCGATCGCCGGCGGGCGCATCCTGGCCGTCGGCTCGCGTGCGGAGCTGGAGAGCTTCGTCGGTCCCGGCACGAAGGTGCTCGACCATGGCTCCGGCACGATTCTGCCGGGCTTCGTCGAGCCGCACCTTCACCTGGTGAGCTCGGCCCTGGTGTTCGACGGTGTGGACTGCTCGCCGTATGCCAACAAGAGCCTCCAGGAGGTACTGGCCGCGCTCAAGGCGGCGGCGGCCAAGGCCCCCCGCGGGCAGGCGATCGTCGGACAGCTCTTCGATCCCAGCCTGTTGCCCGGCCAGCCCGAACTGACCACCGAGCTGCTCGACGGCGTCTCCACCGAGGTGCCGGTGGTGGTGATGAACGCCTCGCAGCACTTCTTCTACGTCAACTCCGCGGCCTACGCGGCGGCCGGGGTCACCACGACGACGCCGAATCCGCCGGGAGGCGACTACGGCATCCGCGACGGCAAGTTCACCGGCGTCATCTCCGAGGCCGGGGCGATGATCCCCTTCATGAAGGTGCTGCCGGCCCTGACACCCGAGGTGATCGCCAAAGCCGTCACCGGTATCGCCGCGATGGCCGCCAAGGCCGGGGTGACCTNCCTACGTCCACGAGGCGGCCACCGGCGCGGTCGCGGGGGTCAAAGAGGTCGATCTTCTGCACCACGCGTTCGCCCAGCAGGGCTTCGCGGTGCGCGGCTCGATGTCGCTGTGGGGGGAGAGCCTGCAGGACTTCATCGCCGCGGGAATCGTGCCAGGCTCCGGCGACGACCGGCTGCGCTCCCAGACCGTCAAGTGGGTCTCCGACGGGTCCAACCAGGGCTACACCGGTTACATGCGGGAGAACTACCTGGGCCGGGACTCCCGGGGCGTGGCTAATTTCACCCCCGAGCAGCTTGCGGACAACTTCGCCAAAACCGTTGCTGCGCAATGGCCCATCATGTGCCATGCCAACGGCGATGCCGCCCTGGACATGGTGATGGACGCCTTCGCGGCCACCGCGAAGCTGCCGTCCTGGGACCCGGCTAAGCGGCATCGCATCGAGCACTGCTCGCTGTTGCACGACGAGCACATCGCCGCGATGGCCACCCTGGGGGTGACCCCGAGTTTCCTGATGAACCACGTGCGACTGTGGGGCCGGGTCATGCGTGATGAGATCCTCGGCCCCGACCGGGCCCGGCTTCTCGACCGGTACGCCTCGGTGGTCGGCGCCGGACTTCGGGCAAGCTTGCACTGCGACTTCTCGGTTTCGCCGATCGCCCCGCTCAATTACGTCGCGACCGCGGCCGCCCGCACGATGGCCGACGGCGGCGAGGTGCTCAATCCGGGCGAGCGCGTGCCGGTGGCCCAGGCATTGCGGGGCAGCACCATCGACGCGGCATGGATGTGTCATGCCGATGGACTCGTCGGATCTCTGGCTACGGGCAAGGCCGCGGACTTCGTCCTGCTCGGTGGGGATCCGATGGCTCATCAGGACGATCCCGACGCCGTGCGCGACATCCCCGTCCTGGCAACGTATCTGGACGGCGACGAGGTGTACTCGGCCTGAGGTGATGATTGCCGGAGTTCTCGCCGACGCGGTGCTGGTGCTGCACGCGCTGTTCATCGTGTGGGCGGTGTTCGGCGGTTTCGCCGTGTGGCGCCGGCCCCGGCTGGCCTGGCTGCATCTGCCCGCGTTGGCCTGGGGACTCTGGATCGAGATCTCCGGCGGGGTGTGCCCGCTGACACCACTGGAGGTCTCGCTGCGCCGCGCCGCCGGCGGGCAGGGGTACACCGGCGGCTTCATCGAGCACTACCTGGGCGGGCTGATCTATCCGGCCGGTCTGACCCACGGGGCCCAACTCGTCGCTGCCGGGGTGCTCGCGCTGATCAATGCGATCCCTTACGGGCTGCTCATCACCCGGGCCCTCCGAACCCGGCTGACACACTGATGCGACTGTGACCGCAACTCTGCTCGTGCTGCTGGCGGGCAGTGCACTGGCCGCTCTGGGCGGGCAGTTATTCATCCGCGGCCTGATCGGTTTTTCGGCATGGTGGCGGCTGCCGACCAGTGTGGTCGCGGCGACCCTGGCGGCTTTCGCGACCTCGGCTCCGGAGTTGTCGGTGGCGATCAACTCCGCGGTGGCGGGTCAACCCGAGATCGCCCTCGGCGAGGTTCTGGGCAGCAACGTCGTCAACATCGCGCTGGTTCTGGGCATTGCCGTGGCGTTCGCCCCGATCCTGGTCGACAGGGGCGCCGTGGCGCGCGAGTATCCGGCGGCGGCGGCGGCACCGGCGCTCGTCGGTCTGCTCGCCGTCGACGGGACCTTGGGCAGGCTCGACGGGCTGATCCTGCTGGCAGTCTTCGCGGCCTGGCTGAGCCGGGGCGTGGCGGCCGGCCGGCGGTTTCGGGCGTCGGCCCAGGGCGCGGCACTGGAGCGCACCCGCACCTCGGTGGTGATCAGCCTCGGCCTCGGGCTGGTCATGCTCATCATCGCCGGGCGTGCGATCGTCGCTGGAGCGGTGGGCGTCAGCACCGCCCTGGGGTGGGATGGGTTCGTCGTAGGTGCGGTGCTCGTCGCGCTGGGCACGTCTGCGCCCGAACTTGTCACCGTGATCATCGCCCGGCTGCGCGGCCACGACGACGTGGCGGTCGGCACCATCCTGGGTAGCAACATCTTCAACACCCTGATGATTCTGGGAGTCGCCGCCGTCATCCGCCCGATCACGGTCGAGGGATTCGAGACCGATGTCGGCGTGGTGGCCAGCGTGGTGTTGGTGCTGCTGCTGTTACCGGTCAGGGGCCGGGTGGACCGCTGGCGCAGTTTGCCCCTGCTGGGGTCCTACTTTCTGGTCCTGGCGCTGCTGGCGTCCTGACGGCGGACCAGTCGGCGAAGAGTCTGTTTACGCTGGTCTGAGGCATTATGAGGGCGCAATTTGTGATATAACTCATGTCAGTTCCAGCAGCGGGACGATGTCTGGCGCCGGTGGCGGAGGCATCCCCGATAAGCCGCCCGAGGGTGTGCGGTGAGGAGATATCGCCGATGTGTGCCGACGTTCCGTCCATGAATCCCGCCTGGGAGCCGACGAATCCGGGGCGGCGAGGCCGTGACCGGTCCGGTCGTCATCGGTTGGGCAGCGGAACGATCCGGGTAGTCGAGGACGGCGCCGGCCGGTGGTCACTGGCGCCGGTGAAGCGCCCCACCCACTACGTGGGCCGGGTTGGCGTGCTGGCAGTCTTCCTGGGAGTCGGCGGGGTGATCGTCGGCCTGCCCGGGACGGCTTCGGCGGACGCCGGCGGTGCGGCGGGGTCTGACTCGACGGTATCGGCCGGATCCTCTGGGCAATCCGGTGAATCGGCCGGGACGCGGAGATCCCGGGCGGCGAACAGGGCGGGTGCCGCGAGCGGTTCGCCGGGTGCCGATTCCGGTGCTGCCTCCAGGACCGCTCGGGCGGCGAACCGGCCGGTGAGTCCCGAGATCCCTCCGAGCCTCGATTCCCCGGCGTCACGGCGCGGCGTTGCGACGCCGTCCGCCCCGACAACGGCCGACCGCGGTCCCGAGACGTCCCCGCCCGTCGGCACGTCGTCTCCAGTCGACGCGCCCGGCGATGTTGCGGTGGTCACCGGCCACGATGAGCCGTCGGTGTCGGTTCCCGCAGAGGAGCTCAGCCAGGCCGTGGAGTCCGCTGGCACTGCGGCCGGTCCGGCTGCCGCGGTTGAGTACAGCGCTACCGCAGTCCGGGCACCGAATGAGGCACCGGTCATGACCGCGGCAGCGTCGGAGGGCCAGCTGTCGCAAGCGGGCACCGGAGCATTGGACTGGGTGGGCGGTGGTGCCGATCCGCAAGCACCCGTCGCGGCTGCGCTGGCTTGGGCGGCATTGGCGGCCACCCGTCGTGAACTGTCAGGCGGCCTCCCGACCGCCGCCCCAGCGGCCTCGGAGACCTCCGGAGAGCCGCTCGATCCGGGAGCCGCCCCGGTGCCGGCCGCGGCCTCGGCGGCACCGGCAGTCAACCCGATCGCCGATCTGATCCGGTTCTTCATCGGCGACGGCACCGCGGACAACCCCAACGCGGGAATCCTCTACGGCAACGGCTACAGCTACACCTCCTACGAGGGTGCCTGCACCAGTGGCGCCTGCGACGGCGGTAACGGCGGCCTGATAGGCAACGGCGGCGACGGATTCAACGGCGGAAACGGTGGATCGGCAGGCTGGTTCGGCAGCGGCGGCGCCGGCGGGGCAGGCGTCGCAGGAATCAACTCCGGGGCCGGCGGCAACGGAGGCACCGGCGGGCTGCTGATGGGCAACGGCGGCACCGGCGGCCTCGGCGCCTCGGTGGTCGGCACCGCCGGCAACGGTGGTGTCGGGGGGCGCGGCGGCGACGCCGGAATGCTCTCGCTACAAGGTTCGGGAGGCGCCGGCGGTGCCGGTGGTGCCAGCGGCACCCTCAGCGGCGTCGGGGGCGCCGGCGGTGACGGCGGTAGTGGCGGGCTGATCGTCGGTGACGGCGGCAACGGCGGCGACGGCGGCACCGGTGCGACGACCGGCGGCGACGGCGGCGCGGGCGGACGCGCCGGGCTGTTGTTCGGCAATGGCGGTAACGCCGGACGAGGTGGCGCTGGTCCGGCCGGCGGTGCCAGCGGCACCGGCGGCAGTGCCGGAATGCTCTCCGGCAGCCAGGGTTTGGTCGCCCTGCCGCTTGCTGCCGACGTATCCTTCCCGTGCTACATCAGCTGCCCCTCGCACTGGGGCTGGCAGCTCGACTACGACGGCTGGGTGATCGAGCGCACCGCGCTGAAGGTTTTCGTCACCAACAGCCTGCTGGTGAAAATCCTCGGGATCTTCAACGTTGACGTCGCCAACGTCAACGTCGCCACCCTGGGCGATCTCGCCGGGACGATCGTCGATGGCGTCGGCGAGTACTACTACAAGGGAACGGCGATCGACCAGTACGTATCGGCGTTCGCCTACATAGGCGATCAAGGCCAGTACGGCTTGTACAACGCCATCGTCGACACGCTGTCCCCGATGCTCTTCAACAATGCGACCGCTGCCGGGAACGTGACCACCGCTCTGGCCGATTTCCTCAATTATCCCGGGGTTGCGGCGGCTATCGACTACTTCTTCGTGCACCTGCAGGACGACGGATCGTACGTGTCGGCCCCGTCGTCGAACTTCTCGTGGACAGATCCGCCGGCCTGGCCGAACCTCCCGGGTGTCGTCGGACCCAACACACTCTTCACGTTTCTTGGTGGCACAGCGATCTTCGACTCGAGTTCTCTTCTGACCGCGATGATCCAGCCGCAACTCAACGGAAACGTTCCGTGGGATCTCATCGGCGGCAAGGGCGCTGACTACCTGACAGCGGTGAACCCCTATTTCACTCTGCAGGTCGGCAATCTCCTCACCAATTCCAGCATCCAGGAAGCGTTGTCGAACCCCGCTTTCACAGCCAGCCTGGGCAGCGCCATCAGTTCCGCGGCGGGGGACGTCGGTACCCAGGTCGGGACAGCGGTGACTCAATTGGTGGAGGCGTATCCGGCGATCGCGGCCCTGGCGCCGGTGGCCGGGGTCCTGGCCAATGACTTCGCCAGCAGCTTCCTCGGCGACCAGGCTGCGGCCGATCAGCTGGTCTCCACGGGGGTGGGAGCAGTTCTGAACCTGCTCAACGCCTCGAGCGGCAGCCAGAGCAATGCCGAACTTGTCGCCTACACCGTATTCAATGCGCTGCGAAGCCAATTCGGGATGACTCCGGCCCCCGCTCCCTCCTATTCGCCGTTGGGCATCGCCTCTACGGTGCAGGACGCGGTGACATCGCTGTTGGCCCCGTCCGACGGTGATCCCTCTGCCGTGGTGTCGGCGTTGGGTTCGGCGTTGTCCGGAGTGGTCTCGGGGTTGGCCGACGACGCCGAGGCGCGCGGCCTGGTGGCCTCGGCGGTGGGCGATTTCGTCTCCTCGGCGCTGGGCGGCGGCGCACTGGGAACAGCTGTCGGCGGGGTCGCCGGCTCGGCGGTGGCTGGGCTATTGGCCAATCAGATCTTCAGTTCGGCCCTGGCCTCGGTAGTGGGGTCGGCGTTGCCGGCATTCCTGGATCAGCCGGGTGTGGTTGCTGCATTGGCCGAAGCGGCAGGCGTACTGGCCGCTGATGTAGCCGCCGGTGAGGATCTCGACTCGGTGCTACCTGGGGTGCTGGACTCCTTGCGGAGCGATCCGGCGATCCAGGGTGCGGTCGCGACGACCGCTTCCGGTTTGGTCACCGAACTGCTTGGCGACGCAGCATTGCTGCAGGTGATCGATGCAACGGCGGTGTCGCTGCTAGGTAGTCTGCTGTCGGATGCTCCGGTGCAGCAGGCGTTGGAAGGTTTTGTTGCTGAACAGGTCTCGGCCCTGCTGGGTGGCGGTGACCTCGGTGAGCTAGTAGGTGAGCAGGTTGCGACTGCAGTGGTGGGCCTGCTGAGCGATCCGGCAGTCGAGACTGCGCTGAACTCTCTGTTCGACTCCGTGACACAGGACTTCTTCGGTGCGGCCGGAGTGGTGCCGGCGCTGGCTGAGGCTGCCGGTGAGCTGGCTGCCGCCGCGGTGGCCGGGGATCTTGCGACTGTCCTGCCGACCGTGCAGGCGGCCTTACTCGGCAATGCCTCGATCGACGCTGCGGTGGGTGTGGCGGTCGGTGGTGCGGTGAGCGCGCTGTTGGGTGATTCGGCGTTGTGGTCGGCGTTGGATGCCACGGCGGTGTCGCTGATCGGCGAACTGCTCGGTGATGTTCCGGTGCGGCAGGCGTTGGAAGGGTTTGTCGCTGAGCAGGTTTCGACGCTGTTGGGTGGCGGGGATCTGGGTGCGGCGGTGGGGGCGCAGGTCGCTGCGGCGGTGCTCGGGCTTGTGACTGATCCGGTGGTGGGTGCTGCGCTGGCGGGTCTGGTGGACACCGTGGCCGGCGACTTCTTTGGCGGGGCCGGGGTTGTGAGTGCTCTGGCCGATGTGGCGAGTGATCTGGCGGTGGCGGTGATCGGCGGCCAGGATTTGGCTGCTGCGCTGGCGGCGGCGGTGGCGGCGTTGCGGGGCAATGCCTCGATCGACGCTGCGGTGGGTGTGGCGGTCGGTGGTGCGGTGAGCGCGCTGTTGGGTGATTCGGGGTTGTGGTCGGCGTTGGATGCCACGGCGGTGTCGCTGATCGGCGGGCTGCTCGGTGATGTTCCGGTGCAGCAGGCGTTGGAAGGGTTTGTCGCTGAGCAGGTCTCGACGCTGTTGGGTGGCGGGGATCTGGGTGCGGCGGTGGGGGCGCAGGTCGCCGCGGCGGTGCTCGGGCTTGTGACTGATCCGGTGGTGGGTGCTGCGCTGGCCGGTCTGGTCGAGACGGTGGCCACTGACTTCTTCGGCAGCCAGAGGGTCGTGAGCGCGTTGGCCGATGCCGCCGGCGAGTTGGCGGTGGCGGTAGTCGGTGGTGAGGATTTGGCTGCTGCGGTGGCGGCGCTGGTGGCGACGCTTCGGGGCAACACGGCGGTAGTTGCGGCAATAGGAGCGACGGTTGCCGGCGCGGTGGCCGAACTGCTGGGTGATACGGGGTTGTGGTCGGCGTTGGATGCCACGGCGGTGTCGCTGAGCGGCGAGCTGCTCGGTGATGTTCCGGTGCAGCAGGCGTTGGAAGGGTTTGTCGCCGGGCAGGGTTCGGCGCTGCTCGGCGGCGGGGACCGCGGTGAGA
>JAGQTQ010000020.1 GCA_020438905.1 Mycobacterium sp. | reverse complement strand
CGCTCCGATCGCTGCCGCTCCGATCCTGGATATGGCCGGAGGCAAGGGCGCGGCGACCGGCCCGGCGCCGGCCGGGGATCCCGTGCCCGGTCAGCCGATCATTCCCGGTCCGGCCGCCGGCTGAGGCCAACCTGATTCCTGAGTGGGAGTAGGAGCGATGCGGGCGGTACTTCGGAGCGTTCTTTCCATGGTCGCGGTCCTCGCGAGTCTTGTCGCGGGGCCGGCCGGAGAGAGCATGGCGGCTGCGAGCCAGGCCCACCGTTTCGGCATCGCATCCGTGATGCCGCAGGAGGGTGCGGTGGTGGGCGTGGCACACCCCGTTGTGGTGACCTTCAAGACGCCCATATCCGACCGGGTTGCGGCCGAACACGCCATCGGCATCAGATCGACGCCGGCGATGACGGGCAAGTTCCACTGGCTCGGCAACGACGTCGTGCAGTGGGTGCCCGATGAGTTCTGGCCGGCGCACAGCACCGTCGCGCTATCGGTCGGCGGCCGGCGGATCACGCTGACCACGGGACCGAAGGTGGTCGGTGTTGCCAGCATCGCCGATCACACGTTCACGGTGACGATCGACGGTGTCGAGTCGGGGCCGTCATCGACACTGCCGGCGCCGCACCACCGACCGCGCTGGGGACAGCCGGGTGTATTCCCGGCCTCCATGGGCCGACCCAAATACCCGACCCCCGTCGGCATCTACACCGTCCTGGCCAAGGAACGCGGAGTGGTCATGGATTCGAGTACGGTCGGCATCCCGGTCAACAGTCCGGACGGTTACCACCTCAAGGTGGATTACGCCGTCCGATTCACCCGCCGCGGCCTCTTCGTGCACTCAGCCCCGTGGGCGGTCAATTCGCTCGGGAACGCCAACGTCAGCCATGGCTGTGTCAGCCTGAGTCTCGAGGACGCCGAGTGGTACTTCGACACCGTCAACGTCGGTGATCCCATCATCGTCCGAGAGAACAACCTCGAGGTTCCCACCCCCCCGAGGTTCGGCTTCGCTTACTGAGAGTTCGGCGAACGGCCGATTCACCGGACCGACTTGGTGACCTGAGCGAAGCTGAACTGCCAGCGTTCGACGACCCGGAATCCAAAGCGGCTGGGCACCTGGTAGGCCATCGACCGTCCTAGCCGCGGTCCGGGCGACAACGCCGGGCCGCGTTGGTGCTCGGGCATCCGAGGGTCGCGTTCGGTAACGGTCCAGAGCGCCGGGCAGTCGGGCATTTTGTCCGCCCACGCCCACACCGCGATGTGGCCGTCCCACAGCCGTTCGCGCTGCAGTGCGGTGCGGCCGCGACCGTAGTCACGCAGTTTCCGGTAGACGTCGGGTCGGGCCGCAGTCAACGGGCGGATCGGCCCGGGTTTCCAGGCCGCGGAATTGTCCAGCACCAGGCAGTCGCCCGGCGCGGCGTTGCGCTCGATGACGTCGGCCACCGCGCTGTAGTCCATCTGCTCCTTGGCATAGGGGCCACGCTGGGCCAGGTAATTGGGCGTCGCCGCCGCGGCGAAACAAACCAGGACCACAGCGACCCGGATCCGTGAGCGGCCCAGTGCCACGATGCAGAGCCCGAACAGTAGGGCGAACGCCGGAGCGGTGAAGGACAGATACCGCGGGTAATAGATGGGGTTTCGTAACACCGAATAGGCCAGCAGTGTCGCGGTGGGGGTCACGATCCAGGTCAGGGTGAGGAGCGGTAGTAGTCGACCGGGATATCCGGTGTTGGGCCACGATCTGCACGCCAGGGCCGCTGCCAGGATCACCCCGGCTACCAATGCGGCCGGCAGTGAGCGGTCGAAGTACTGCTGCTGGAGAACCTCGCCGACGGTGTGGCCGCCGGGTGCGGAGATCCACCGCACCTGGAACAGCTGGGACTGGGCGAACATCAGAAACGGCGTCACCGCTGCGGCGGCACCCGCCGCTGCCGCGGCCCAATGTCGGAGACTCCGCTTCACCCTCCCGGCCACCGCGACGGCCACTCCATGCGCCGGCACGATCAGCAGGAGGAACACGTTGAGCAGCGTTGCCGCCACCAGTAGTAGCGCGTAGATCAGCCACCACCAGGTCTTTCCGCGGCGAGCGGCGAGAACGCAGAACACCGTCAGCCAGACGGCGACCGCCATGGACAGCGCGTACGAGCGGGTCTCCATGCCGGCCCAGGTCACCCGGGGCAGAACGGCGAAGGCCAGCCCGGCGGTCACGGCCACGGTTCGGGTGGAGATCTGCCTGCCGAGAACCACCACACCGGCCGCGGCGAGGCCCACAGCCAGGGCACTGGATACCCGCGAAGCGAATCCAGTGGCCGGAAACACGGCATACCAACCGTGCATGAGCAGGTAATACAGTCCGTGGACGGCGTCGATATTGCCCACCATCCGCCACAGCTGCGCCGCCGACCGGGTCGAGGCCGAGATCGTCGCGGCCTCGTCGAACCACAGGGAGGGCCGGGCGGCGCCCGCCGCGCTGATGCCGACGGCGATCACTGCCACCACGACGGGATCGAAGAACCGGCGCGGGGCACCGGTCCGGCGGACGGGCAGGACCACCGGACGCTCCTGTAGCGAGACGCTCACTTCGGCTGTTCGACCTCCTCCCCGGCTCCCTGGCGGCACCAGGCCCCGGGGCAAACCGTATCGCCGGTCGGTCGCGGCCGCCCGGCGGCGGCTGTAGCGAACGTCACGGCGCGGTGTTTCCCCACATCGGCGAGAGTCCGTGCCTCGTCGCGGGCACCGCGTGGGGTGAATCGCGTCCCGTCGCCGCCGCAGAAGCGCTACTGTTCCGGATGGCGATCTGACAACTGCGTTGGAATCAATCCCGGCGCTGAAATCAGCCACTGCGCTGAAATTAACCACTGCGCTGAAATGAACCAGTGCGCTGGAACTCACTACTGGAGGGCACGAATGGGCGGTTACATGACGGTGGTCGTCGGTACGGACGGCTCGGACTCCTCGTTTCGCGCGGTCGACCGGGCCGGACAACTGGCGTCCGGTCCCGACGCGAAGGTCATCGTTGCGACCGCCTTCCTGCCCAGCCCCGAGGACTCCCGGGCCGCCGATGTGCTCAAGGACGAGGGCTACAAGGTGACCGGCAACGCTCCGATCTACGAAATCCTGCGCGAGGCGAGTGAGCGGGCCAAGGCCGCCGGCGCCGCCAATGTCGAGGAACGCGCGATCGAGGGAGCTCCGGTCGAGGTCCTGGTCGACCTGGCCAACGAGGTCGGCGCGGACCTGCTCGTGGTGGGAAATCTCGGCCTGAGCACGATCGCCGGCCGTCTGCTCGGCTCGGTGCCCGCCAACGTGGCGCGCAAGTCGAAGACCGACGTTCTGATTGTCCACACCACCGGCTAGCACTGCGACGGCCACGCTTCCGTGACCATCGCCGATCAGCATCCGGACGCGGCCGCCGTCCGTACCCGGCTGTGGGTCAACGGCGGTTTGACCAGCGAGAACTTTCCCCTTGAGGACGTCTCGGATCATCTGTGTGAGCCACACGCCCTGGTCTGGGTGGATCTGTGCAACCCCGGGCACGGTCTGCTCACCGAATTGGCCGGCGAGCTCGGCTTCGATGCGCCTGCGGTGGAGGACGTCGTCGAGCACAGTGCCCGGACCAAAGCCACCCGGTACGCGACCCACACATTCCTGACCGTCTACGCCACCTCGCTGGGGCCGCAGGTGTCCGGGTCGATCGAATCGCGGCTGCTGACCGGGCGGGTGTCGATTTTCCTGCTGCCCTCCGGAGTGGTGACGGTGCGGCACGAGAAGGACCCGGCCCGACCGGTCTTCGACGTCGACGAGGTGGTCCGCCGCTGGGATGACAACAGTGACCTGCTGCGCAACGGCAGCCCGGCGCTACTGCACGGACTCCTCGACGTGGTGATCGACGAACAGTTCGACACCATCGGACAACTCGATGACGCGATCGAATCCCTGGAGGACGCGTTGTTCGACGACCGCTCCCAGACCCGGCAGCTACAGCGCGACACCTACCGGCTGCGTAAGGAACTCGTCGAACTGCGACGCATCGTGCTGCCGATGCGGGAGGTGGTCAACACCGTCATGCGGCGGGTGTCCCCGGCGTCGCAGGGCAGCGAGCTCGACGGCTGGTATTCGGATCTGTACGACCACGCCATCCGGGCGGGCGAATGGACCGAGTCGCTGCGGGACATGGTCACAACGGTGTTCGAGACCAACCTGTCACTGCAGGACGCCCGGCTCAACACCATCATGAAGAAGCTGACCGGCTGGGCGGCGATCATCGCAGTGCCCACCCTGGTGACCGGCTGGTACGGCCAGAACATCCCCTATCCCGGATACGGCAACAACTGGGGAGTGTGGGCCAGCGCGCTGCTTTCGGCGATCGCCTCGGTCGCGCTCTACGTCGGCTTCACCCGGCGCGGCTGGATCTAACCGGCGCCGTCCCCGACCAGCCGCTGGACACACCGGTGCGCACGCTGGGCGTCGCCGGTGCCGATCGCCAACGCCAGTTCCGAGGTCGCGCGGCGTCGGCTCCGGGACCGCCGGTGCTCCACATCGACGACGGAGGGGGTGACGTAGCCCAGATAGGGCAGATAGATCTCGGCCTCGGCGCGGCGGCCCACCCTGATCAGCCATAGGAAGAAGATGAAAAGGCCCAGCTGCCCGAGCACGTAGAGCGCTCCGAACCGATGTGAATTCCACAGCAGGTGACCGGCGACGGCCAGGGCCACCAAGAATGTCGCGACTCCCCAACGGGCTGCGGCGGAGCGATCTCGGACGGTCATCGCATACCCCACACCGAAACCGGCGATGCCGGTGATCACGATGTGCCCGCTCCAACTGCCGCGCACGATCTCGTGGAGCAGATCGACGGCCAGGGATCCAAGGTTGTCGCGCTGGCCGGGAGGGTAGGACGTGATGGCGTTGTTGATCGAGCGTGCGACGTTCTCGACGACTTCGAAACCGAGGCCGACGAAGGATCCGGTGACCAGCCCGTCCAGCGCACTGCGCGGTCGGGTGGCGGCCAGCAGGAGAACGACGACGATGCCCAGAAGTTTCGCCGGTTCCTCGGTGAACGGGGTAAGCAGCACCCACGACTCGCCGTCGCCCCGTGCCGCGAAGTGGTCGCGTATCGCGCGGTTCGCGAGAAGCGGGTAGCCGATCGCCGCGAACGCACCCCAGCACAGGGCCAGCCACCGGGTTCCGACAGCCACCGTGCGGAAGCTGCTGATCCGGCTCAGCAACCACGCGCAAGCCGCCCCGAACACCCCGAAACCGATGACCGCCGCGATGGTCAGCGTCGGTACCTCGGCGGCTGAGGGGCGCATCGCCTCGAGGAAGATCACCGCTCCGCTGAGGACGCCGGCGAGGTAGACGACCCACAACGGCCACACCGAGGATTCCGGGTCGGCGGGGGCGGCCGGGGGGATGGTGAACAAGGGCGGCTTGGCGGGGGCGCTCACGGCTCACCGCCGTCCGGGCCGATCCAGATTTCACCTTCGCCCGGATCCGTCGAGGGTGTGGACAGCGCTATGGGAATGCCCACCCCCAGAACGGCGCCGGTCAGCGTCACCAGTGCGGCGAGCACCCAGATGGCGGTCGGTGAGGCTGGAAAACGGCCCTGTGGCAGTTGCTGCTGCGGTTGGGCGGCGGACTGCGGGGTGGGATCAGTGGTCATCGTCGAACCGGCGCGGCCGACGCAGCACGCTGCGCCGGCCCCGTCGTGGTGCGAACGGGCCGTTACTCGGCCGACTCGTCCTTGCCGGTGATGGCTTCTTTGGCCTTGTCCACGGCGTGGGTGGCGATCTCGACGGAGTCCTGGACGATGGCGCCGACGCCGCCGGCGATATCGCCCTTGAGCACCTGGCCCGCGTCCTCGACGATGTCGGCGGCCTTCTCGACGGCGTGGGCCGCGATGTCCTTGGCCGCGTTGACGGCGTTCTTCGGGTCGAAGCTCATCGGATCCTCCTGATAGTGAGCGGATTTCGCTCTCAGGGTAGGCCCAATCAGGCGTCGGGGTACACGGGTTGGTGGCCGCGCTTTCCCGCCGGTCACCGATCGGCGCGAGGTCTGCCGGGCGGTGGTCGGGGAGCGCCGTCACAGCCTCTACAATCACCGCGCCGACACAGCGCGGCGGGATTGTGTAGCTGCGTCAGGCAAGGAACGAGACAACATGAACCGGTCGACGGAGACAGGGGAGCCCGAGCAGGTCGTCGCCCCGGCTCTCCCCGGCGATGACGGCGAACGCAAGCTGCTCGGATGGCGGGAATGGGTCTCGCTTCCCGAACTCGGCATAGCTCACATCAAGTGCAAGGTGGACACCGGGGCGCGGACCTCCGCGCTGCACGCCTTCTTCGTCGAGCCCGTGGTCGAGGACGGGAGGCGCCGGGTGCGCTTCGGCATGCGTCCGCTGCAGAACGACCCGAGCGTCGAGCGGATCTGCCTCGCCGACGTACTCGACGAGCGCATCGTCGCCGACTCCGGCGGGCACCGTGAGCGGCGCTTCGTCATCGAGACCGCGGTCGAGGTCTGCGGCGAGCGCTTTCGGGCCGAGGTCACCCTCACCGACCGCGAGACGATGCGCTTCAGGATGCTCCTCGGCCGGACTGCACTGCGCGGTCGCTTCCGCGTCGATCCGGCGAGCTCCTACCTTGCCGGACGTCCTCGTCTGGGCGCCGCCCGCAGAAAGGGGTCGGGCCGATGAGGATCGCCATCCTGTCCCGCAACGCCAAGCTCTACTCCACCCGGCGCCTGGTCGAGGCGGTCGAGCAGCGCGGCCATGACGTCGTGGTCCTGGACCACCTCAAGTGCTACATGGACATCGCCTCGCACAATCCGGCGGTCCACTACCGCGGTGCGGAGCTTGACTACTTCGACGCGGTGATCCCCAGGATCGGCGCCTCGGTGACCTTCTACGGCTCGGCCGTGGTGCGGCAGTTCGAGATGATGGGGACCTACTGCCTCAACGAGTCGGTCGCGATCACCCGCTCGCGGGACAAGCTGCGATCCCTGCAGATTCTGGCCCGCGCGGGGATCGGACTGCCGGTCACCGCCTTCGCCAACTCCACCGATTCCACCGCCGACCTGATCGAGATCGTCGGCGGCGCGCCGCTGGTGGTCAAACTGCTCGAGAGCACCCAGGGCAAGGGCGTGGTGTTGTGCGAGACCCGCTCGGCGGCGGAGGCCATCATCGAGGCGTTCAGGGGGCTCAAGGCGAACTTCCTGGTGCAGGAGTACATCAAGGAGGCGGGCGGCGCCGACGTCCGTTGTTTCGTGGTCGGCAACAAGGTCGTCGCGGCGATGAAGCGCCAGGCGGCGGCCGGCGAGTTCCGCTCGAACCTGCACCGGGGCGGCTCCGCGTCGCTCATCCGGCTCACGCCGGAGGAACGATCGACGGCGGTGCGGGCCGCGCAGCGCATGGGACTCAACGTCTCCGGCGTCGACATCCTTCGGTCCAACCACGGACCGGTGGTGTTGGAGGTCAACTCATCGCCCGGTCTGGAGGGTATCGAGGAGGCGACCGGTCGCGACGTCGCCGGGCTGATCGTCAAATTCATCGAGAACAATGCCCGGCACGGCAAGACCAAGACTCGGGGCAAAGGGTGAGCCCTCATCGGTCGGGCGCCGAACTGCAGATCGGCGGCGAGTCGATCCCGCCAGGCGCGCGTGCCACCATCGCGCTGCCGGTCCCGCAGCTCTACACCCACACACCGCTGACGATGCCGGTCCAGGTGGTACGGGGCCGGCGGGACGGACCGCGGCTGTTCGTCTGCGCCGCGGTGCACGGCGACGAGCTCAACGGAGTGGAGATCATCCGGCGCCTGTTGCGACGGCCCGCGCTGGCGCGTCTGCGGGGGACGTTGATCGCGATCCCGATCGTGAACGTCTACGGTCTGCTCCACCAATCGCGCTACCTTCCGGATCGGCGTGACTTGAACCGCTCGTTTCCCGGTTCGGAGCGCGGTTCGTTGACCGCCAAGGTCGCCGACCGCTTCATGACGGAGATCGTCACCAAGTGCACGCACGGCATCGACCTGCACACCGCGGCCAACCATCGCGACAACCTCCCGCAGATCCGCGGCAACCTCGACGACCCGGAGACCCTCGCGCTGGCGCGCAGCTTCGGGGTGCCGGTGCTGCTCAACGCGGCGATCCGAGACGGTTCGCTACGCGGTGCGGCCGCCGAGTTGGGGATCCCCACTCTGCTCTACGAGGCGGGGGAACCGCTGCGCTTCTCCGAGCCCGCGATCCGGCCCGGGGTGCGGGGCATCGTCAACGTGATGCGCGCGCTGGGGATGCTCCCTCCGCAGCGCAGGCACCGCCGCGCCGCCGCCGAGCCGTTCGTGGCGCGCTCCAGTGCGTGGGTTCGGGCGCCCGAGAGCGGAATGTTCCGCAGCGCGAAGCCGCTCGGGGCCCGTGTCGAGCGTGGTGAGCCGATCGGCAAGATCGCCGACCCCTTCGGCGACACCGAGGTGGTGGTGAGCGCGGACCACTCCGGGCTGGTGATCGGGCTGACCCAGCTGCCGATCGTCCATCAGGGCGATGCGCTGTTCCACGTCGCTCGATTCGAGGACGTCGGGGAGGTCGCACAGCAGGTGGAGGACTTCCAGGCCGCGCACCAGGGGGATTGAGCGGCTCGTCAGCCGGGCCGGGTGCAGTGGCCGGCGTCGGCGGGGTAGGCGTGAACGAGTGCGCTCGAAAGCTTGGGAACCGCGTGGGTGAGGGTATGTTCGGCCTCGTGGGCGATGCGGTGGGCGTCGGCGACACTTGTAGTCGGGTCGATGTCCAGTTCCGCTTCGGCGTGGAGGCGGTGGCCGATCCAGCGCATCCTGACGCTGCGAACGCCGGTGACACCCGGCTCGGCGGCCAGCGCCGTCTCGGCGGCGTCCACGAGGTGGGGGTCCACGCCATCCATCAGTCGCCGGAATACGTCGCGGGCGGCGGTACGCAGGATGGCGAGAATGGCCACCGTGATGAGCAAGCCGACGATCGGGTCGGCGAGCGGAAAGCCGAGGGCGACTCCGGCGGCTCCGGCGACGACTGCCAGCGAGGTGAGGCCGTCGGTGCGGGCGTGGAGCCCGTCGGCGACCAGCGCCGCTGAACCGATGCGGCGGCCTACTCGGATGCGGTACAGCGCGACGAGTTCGTTGCCGATGAAGCCGACGACACCGGCGGCGGCCACCCAGGCGAGGTAGCTCACGTCGGCGGGGTGGGCCAGCCGACGGAACGATTCGACTCCGGCGACGATGGCCGAAACCGCGATCATCGCCACTACGAAAAGGCCCGCGAGGTCTTCCGCTCGGCCGAATCCGTAGGTGTACCGGCGGCTGGCCGGCTTCCTGCCGAGGGCGAATGCGATCCAGAGTGGCACCGCTGTCAGCGCATCGGCGACGTTGTGGATGGAGTCGGCCAACAGGGCCACCGAGCCCGAGACGACGACGATGGCCACTTGGATCAGCGCCGTCAACCCCAGGGCGATAAGGCTGATTTTCACCGCCCGGATTCCGGCGGCGCTGGATTCCAGCGCATCGTCGATGCTGTCGGCGGCGTCATGGCTGTGCGGAACCCAAACCTCGCGGATTGCGCCGAGCATGCCGTGGCCGTGGCCGTGGCCGTGGTGGTGGTCGTGATCGTGGCCGTCAGGACGGACGGTCCCGGCTGGCTTGGCGTTGTGGGTCATGCGCTCTGCCCGTCGTTTCGTACTCCGCGGGCGGGCGTCGCGGTCTCGTGCAGGATCGTGAGATCGCCGGCGTCGCGGTGATGTCCGGGCACGCCCGGGCCGGCGTGCTCGGCGTTGAACACCGCATCGGTGACGAGTTGGCGGACGTGGTCGTTGTCGAGGCTGTAGTAGATGGTGGTGCCGTCGCGGCGGGTACGCACCAACCGCGCCATCCGCAACTTGGCCAAGTGCTGCGACACGCTTGGTGCGGGCTTGCCGACGTGCGCGGCCAGGTCGCCCACCGACAGTTCGCGGGCGGCCAGCGCCCAGAGGATTTGGACGCGAGTGGCGTCGGCCAGCATCCGAAATACCTCGACAACAAGATCAACCTGGTCATCGGCGAGCCGACGGGTACAAGATCGACTATCTGCGTTCATATGCAGATAATAGAGAGTTGCTCCTCCGGGGGCGATGCAGATCGGAAACTCTGCTGGTGAGGTCGTCCAGGAGCTGCTCGAAACTCCCTGGCTCCGAAGTTTTCCGGCCCGCCCGGGAACAGGAGGCCGCCGGTCTTCGGCGCTTGGTCCGGCGCGAACCTAGTCGGCAACCGTGACGAGCTTCAGGCCGGTCATCGCCTCTAGATTCTCGTTGAGGTCGTCGGCGGCCATGAACGCCGCCGCCGCCTTGTCGTTCTTGAGGACCGAATCGAAGTGACCCAACACCAGAGCACGCCAGAGGTCACGGGATGGTGCCGCCGGCGCCAATTCGGAGAACGGGCGCACCAACCGCGCGGAGATGTCCCAGTCGGTGTCCGGCCAGATCTCGGCAACCTGGGCCATGAAGTTGCGGAACCATTCGTGGCCGGCTTCGATGTCGTCGCCGAAGTGAACGTGGTCGCCGCCGAGCAGGATGACCATGCGACGGGTCTTGGGGGTGAGGTCGTGGTAGATCTCGAACTGCCCGAACAGTGGCAGCATGCTGTCTCGCGATCCCACCAGCATGAGGGTGGGTACGCCGTGGTCGATGGGTCCCAGTTCCTGTTTGGCTGGTAGGTGGTAGACGTTGCCCCCGGCCGGGCACTGGGCGATCGTCGCTTTGATGCGGGCATCGAGTCGCGGAGCGATCAGTGCTGTCCAGCCGCCGAAGCTTGGTCCGGTGAAGCCCACGGCTTCGTCGAGAACCGGCAAGTTGTCGAGGCCGGCTTGAACGAGATACGGCACGGCGGCACGGCGGGTCTCACGGATCGCCGCGGCGTGCGGCCCGAGAGCCTCCGGCTTGCCGGCGATGTCGGGGTTGGCGAAGAACTCCGCCACATCGCCCGCAGTGCTGCCCGGTATGTCGGGTGAGACCACCAGGTAGCCGTGCGAGGCCAGGTGGGTGGACAGGTAGGTGAACTCGACCCGGAAACCCGCCCATCCGTGCATGTTGATGACATACGGGAAGCTTCCGGCCCGGGGTTCGGCATCACGCACCGCCGCTTGGCGCAACCAGTTTCCGGGTTCCCACTGATTTTCGAAACTGTCCTGGGTGGCTTCATCGAGGTCATGACCTGCGACCTCGTCGGTGGCCGGGTAGTAGATCTCAACGGTGAAGTCGATGCCGCTCTGGCGGTCATGCCAGGTCTCGGTTCGGACTCCCACCGGGTGCGGCCCACGGACGATCGGGCTGTAGCCCATGACGACTCCTCACCGTTCGACACTCGCGGTCGCGGCGTCCGGATCGGCGCGACTCGGACGAAGTTCTATCAGTGATCGGTTTGCGGCCCTGCGGCGGTACCGCCCCTTCCTGCTGGAGTGAACTGAAGTCACCGAATTGCTTCACCAACCGCGCTCGCGCCACTCGCCCAGATGCGGACGCTCCGCGCCCAAAGTGGTGTCGTCCCCGTGGCCCGGGTAGACCACGGTGTCGTCCCCGTACACGTCGAAGACCCTGCCCGCCACGTCGCCCAGCAGTTCTTCGAAACCCCCTGGCTCCCAGGTCTTTCCGACCCCGCCCGGGAACAGGCAGTCTCCGGTGAACAACTGCACCGCCGTGCGCTCTCCGGCCGGCCGCAGTGCCAGCGCCACCGACCCGGGGGTGTGACCGCGCAGGTGAATGACGTCGAAGGTCAGATCGCCGATCTCGATGACGTCACCGCCGGCCAGCAACCGATCCGGTGAGACCGGCAGCGGTTCGGCGTCCAGTTCGTGGGCGGCCGTCGGTGCCCCGGTGGCCTCGGCCATCGCCTCCAGAGCCTGCCAGTGGTCGAAGTGCTGATGGGTGGTGACGATCAGAGCGAGCTTGGGGGCCTGCTCGCGCACCAGCCCAACCAGCGGCTCAGGGTCGTTGGCGGCGTCGATGAGCAGCGACTCCCCGGACGCCGCACAGGTCACCAGGTAGGCGTTGTTGTCCATCGGGCCCACCGAGACCTTGATGATCGAGACCCCGGGCAGGGTGCGCCGGGCGGCGGTTCCGGATTCCACGTGGCCGTTGTAGGTGTCCTCGACAGCAGTCATAAACGGCCACGTTACCGACCGTCGGCACCGCCGAATAGCATGGTCGCGTGGACCGGCTGATCGTCAAGGGCGCGCGTGAGCACAACCTCCGCAGCATCGACCTCGACCTTCCGCGGGACGCCCTGATCGTCTTCACCGGGCTGTCCGGATCCGGCAAGTCCTCGCTGGCCTTCGACACCAT
>JAGQTQ010000118.1 GCA_020438905.1 Mycobacterium sp. | reverse complement strand
GCAGGAACCGCTTGACCAGCTTGTCGACCCCGTTGTCCAGGGTCGCCGAGAACAGCAGCCGCTGCCCGCCGGCCGGAGTGGCCGCCAGGATGCGGGTGACGCCCGGCAGGAACCCCAGGTCGGCCATATGGTCGGCCTCGTCGATCACGGTGACCTCGACGCCGTCGAGGGTGATCAGCTTCTGGCGCATCAGGTCCTCGAGCCGTCCCGGGCAGGCGACGACGATGTCCACACCGGCCTTCAGCGCCGACTCCTGACGGCTCTGCGACACCCCGCCGAAGATCGTGGTGACCTTCAGGCCGTAGGCGTCGGCCAGGGGCTGGACCGTCGCGGTGATCTGGGTGGCCAGCTCCCGGGTGGGCGCCAGCACCAGGCCGGCCGGACGGTTGGGACGACGCTGGGTTCCGGCCTGCCGCGTTTGGGCCAGGCGGGCGACCAGCGGGATCGAGAAGGCCAGCGTCTTACCGCTGCCGGTCTTGCCGCGGCCCAGGACGTCGCGTCCGGCCAGGGTGTCGGGCAGGGTTTGGACCTGGATGGGGAAGGGGTGGGTCAGGCCGGCGGCGCTCAGGGCCCCCACCAGGGGGGCGGGCACGCCGAGGCCGGCGAAAGTCATGTCGTTCATTGGTGCCTCTCAGGCATCGGGTTGTGCCGGACGGCATCCGGGTGTCGGAGGGCGCGGCGGCACAAAGGTGGCGAAATTGCCGGCGGCAATATCGGTTCGCCGCGAGACGTGGTGCTGGAAACGGTTGGTTCCGCACAGTTCATTCAAGGCGCGGGCCGGAAAGCGGCCGTCGCGAGTGAAGTGAAGGTGTTCCACGACGATGGCCAGAAGCGGTGTCCGCGTCCGGCGTTGCTCCGAAGTCTAGCAGGCCGGGGCGCCGGCGCCGTCGGCACCGCGTCGGCCGGGACCCGCCGCCGGGGTGTCGGACTGAATTTTAAGAGATTTTCAGCAAATCTTGCCGGGGACGATTCCGGGTGGCCGGAGCCCCACTGCCAGCGCCGACGTCCGGCGGTGTGCCCCCGTCCACAATTGTTTGCTAAATCCGCGCCGGTCGGCCCCGGCCGTCGTGTGCAGAAGCACTGCCCGCAGTGGCTATGATTGCCCCGTCAGCGTTGATGTCTGGCCCCTCGACGACAGCCCTTTGGAGTGAGTTTCGGTGTCCCTTCCCCGTCGCGCGCGGTCAGCGAGTGCCGTGGTGGTGGCGTTGCTGGCTGGTGTGCTGGTCAGCGATGTCGCCGGGTTCCCGGGCTGCTCCGACGGTTGCAAGACCCCCACCGCCACCGCGGCGGCCCCGGTGGCGGCCCCGGCCAAGCCCCGGCCGCCGTTGCTGGGAGTCTCGCCGTTCGACGGTGCCGAGGACGTCAACCCGATGGTCAAGCCCGTCGTCGACGTCGTCGACGGCACGATCACCGACGTTTCCCTCTACGACGACTGGGGCAACGCCGTGGACGGCCGGCTGTCGAAGGACGGCACCTCCTGGGAGCCCACCCGGCGCCTGGACTTCGCCCGGTACTACACCCTGACGGTCGACAGTAAGAGCAGCTCCGGGGTGGCGCTGTCGCGGACCACCAACTTCCAAACCCTGGTGCCCAACAACTACGTGCACCCCTATATCGAGGTCCAGGGCGGCTTCGCCCCGAACGAGAACACCCGCTACGGCGTCGGGACCATCGTCGTCGCGCACTTCGACGAGGCGATCACCAACAAGGCGCTGGCCGAGAAGAACATGATCGTGCGCACCGAACCGCCGGTGCAGGGCTCGTGGTACTGGGTCAGCGACTCCGTCGCGCACTGGCGGCCGGAGACCTACTACGCGCCGGGCACCCGCATCGACGTGGACCTCAACATGTACGGCCTCGACCTCGGTCAGGGCATGTACGGCCAGGCCGACGCCCAGGCGACGCTGAACATCGGCGACGCCCACATCGCCGTGGCCAATGACATAACCAAGCAGGTCAGCGTGTTCGACAACGGGCGGCTGGTGCGGACCATGCCGACCTCGATGGGGCGCGGCGGCACCTCGACCTTCGGTGACAAGACCTTCCACTGGTGGACCCCGTCGGGCACCTACGTCGTGCTCGACAAGGGTGAGGTGGTCACCATGGATTCCTCCACCTACGGTGTGCCCGCCGGCACCGCCGACAGCTACAAGCGCAAGATCGGCTGGGCGACGCGCATCAGCACCGACGGCATCTACCTGCACCATCTCGACGACACCATCTGGGCCCAAGGCAACACCAACCTCTCGCACGGCTGCCTGAACCTCAGCGGCGACAACGCCAGGTGGTACTTCGACATGGTCCAGCCCGGCGACATCGTGGAAGTCCGCTACACCGGTGGCCCCCCGCTGACCCTCGCCCAGGGCGGCGACTGGTCGGTGCCGTGGACGGACTGGGTCAAGGGCAGCGCGCTGTCCCCGGGGCCCGTCCCGCCCCCGTCGCAGTCGACGGCGGAGACCATGACCGCCCCCGGTCCCTGACTTTTTTCGAGCCTGACCGCTGGAACGGCGAACCGACCATCCTGCGCGACAACTACGTCCCGCACACCAGCGACGTGGTGGCGCCCTCCCCGTCGGCCTGACCGGCAAAGCGCGAAACCGGCCGGGGAATCGTTTGCGCTGCGGACCCGCCGTCGAGGTGGGACGATTCGCAAATCACGGTGCGGAGGCAGCGGCGCGGAGGTAGCCCATGGACTTCATACAGGCCAACCTGATCGACCCGGTCAACAAGGCGCTGTACACCTACATCCTGGTCTACCTGCTCGTCGCCGTCGGCATCTACTTCACCATCCGCACCCGCTTCGTGCAGTTCCGCTACTTCCCGCGGATGCTCAAACAACTGGTGCACTCGCGAAGCCACGACCCGGGCATCTCCCCGTTCCAGGCCTTCTGCGTCGGCCTGGCCTCCCGGGTGGGCACCGGCAACATCGCCGGGGTCGCGATCGCGCTGACCGTCGGCGGGCCGGGAGCGATCTTCTGGATGTGGGTGGTCGCGCTCATCGGCATGGCCACCGCCCTGATCGAGGCCACCCTCGGCCAGATCTTCAAGGTCCGCGCCGGAGACGGCACCTTCCGCGGCGGCCCGGCCTTCTACATCCAGCGGGGTCTGGGTTCGCGGGCCGGCGGCGTGGTCTTCGCGCTGCTGCTGGTGTTCGCCTTCGGATTCGCCTTCAACATGGTGCAGGCCAACGCCATCGCCGACGTGCTCAACGCCTCCTACGAGGTCGAGGTGCAATACACCACCATCGGCCTGGTGCTGCTGGCCGCGCCGGTGCTCTTCGGCGGGGTCCGCCGCGTGGCCCGGGTCGCCGAGATCGTGCTGCCGCTGATGGCGCTGGCCTATGTGGCGCTGGCGCTGGTCATCATCGCCCTGCACATCAACTATCTGCCGGAGATGTTCAAGCAGATCATCGGCGGCGCCTTCGGGCTGACCGAGATGGCCGGCGGCTTCACCGGCGGCATCGCCGCGGCCATGCTCAACGGCGTCAAGCGGGGTCTGTTCTCCAACGAGGCCGGGATGGGCAGCGTGCCCAACGTCGCCGCCACCGCGACGGTGTCCCATCCGGTCAAGCAGGGACTGATCCAGTCCCTCGGGGTGTTCGTCGACACCATCCTGATCTGCTCGGCGACCGCCTTCATCATCCTGGTCTCCGGCCCGGAGATCTACGACCCGTCCCAGCCCACCAAGATGGCCGGCGCCTCGCTGACCGCCGCGGCGGTCGCCAGCGCACTGGGCGCCTGGACCACCTGGCTGATGACGGTGCTGGTGTTCGTCTTCGCATTCTCCTCGGTGCTGGGCAACTACGTCTACGCCGAGATCAACCTGTTCTACCTCGGGGTGCGCAACGGCTTCATCACAGGGTTCCGGATGGCGGTGCTGGCCGGCATCGCGATCGGAGGGCTTGCGGCCCTGGAGGCGGTCTGGGACCTCGCCGATGTGGCGATGGGCCTGATGGCGATCGTGAACCTGACCGCGATCGTGCTGCTGGGCCGGTGGGCGCTGGCCGCCCTGCGCGACTTCGCCCGCCAGGCCGACCAGGGCCGCGACCCGGTGTTCATCGCCGAGGACGCCGGTCTGCCCGGCCACCTCGACGGGGACATCTGGAACCGGCAGACCGCACCGGAGAGGGAAGTCTCTGCTTAGCTGGACGTATGGACGTCCTGCGCACCCCCGATGCACGGTTCGCCGGGCTGGAGGGCTACCCGTTCGCCCCGCACTACCTCGAGGTCACCGCCGACGGTGCCCCGCCGCTGCGCATGCACTACCTCGACGAAGGCCCCCGCGACGGCTCGCCGATCCTGCTGCTGCACGGCGAGCCGACCTGGAGTTACCTGTACCGCAACATGATCGGCCCGCTGGCCGCCGCCGGGCACCGGGTGCTGGCACCGGATCTGATCGGTTTCGGCCGCTCCGACAAGCCCGCCCGGATAGCGGACTATACCTATCAGCGCCACGTCGACTGGGTCACCTCCTGGATGAAAACCCTTGACCTGCAGGACATCACGGTCGTGGTGCAGGACTGGGGTTCGCTGATCGGCCTGCGGATCGCCGCCGAGAACCCCGATCGTTTCGCAAAGTTGTTCATCGCCAACGGATTTCTGCCCACCGCCGATCGTCCCGTCCCGGCGGCGTTCAAGATCTGGCGGGGTTTCGCCAAGTACTCGCCGCTGTTCAGCGCGGGGAGGATCGTCGGGGCCGGGACGGTTGGCAAGCTGAGCAGCTCGGTGCGCGCCGGATACGACGCGCCGTTCCCCGACCGGCGCTATCTGGCCGGCGCGCGGGCCTTCCCGCAACTGGTGCCCACCTCGCCGGCCGATCCCGCCGTCCCGGCCAACCGTGCGGCCTGGGCGGCGCTGGCCGGCTGGACCAAACCCACGCTGTGCGTCTTCGGTGACCGGGACCCGATCCTGGGCAAAGCCGACGGTCCGCTCATCGCCCACATCCCGGGTGCGGCGGGCCAGCCGCACGCCCGCATCACCGCCGGCCACTTCATCCAGGAGGACGCCGGGCCCGAACTCGCCCGCCGTCTGCTGGCCTGGGACGCCGCGGGGTAGGTGTAAGACTGGAACCATGATCGATTACCACCTCGACCTTGACACCTCGATCCTGACGCTGCGCCCGGAGTCGGCGCTGACGAAGAACGACTTCGCCGAAGTGGCGGCGGCGCTGGACCCGCAGATCGAACAGCACGGCGATCTGGCCGGTCTGATCCTGGCGGCGCCGAGCTTCCCGGGCTGGGACAGCTTCGGAGCCCTGGTGACGCACCTGCGGTTCATCCGCGACCACCACAAGCACGTCAAGAAGATCGCCGTGGTCACCGACTCGCCGCTCGGCGACGTGGCCGAGCACCTGGCCTCGCACTTCGTCTCGGCGAAGATTCGCCACTTCCCGGCCGGTGAGGGCGAGGAGGCCCGCAGCTGGATCCTCTCGGGCTCCTGAGCCGGGGCTCGTGAGTTTGGGCGGGCGGCTCAGTCCAGGCCGAATTCCTTGTGGACGTTGGCCGCGGCGGTCTTGATGGCCTCCAGGGTCTGCTCCCGGCCGCGGATCTTGCAGCCGTAGTGGGCCTTGGCGGGCAGCTGGGCGAACTCGTGGGCGGCCTCGGTCGCCCGCGCCAGCACCTGCTCGGGCGCCACGAGCTCGTCGACCCACCCGGCGGCCAGTGCGGCCTCGCCGGCGAAGGGTTTGGCCAGGCCGACCGCCTGCTGGTAGGCCGACGGGGTCAGCCGCAGCTTCATCACCTCCAGGGCGGCGTACGGCAGCACCATTCCGATGATCACCTCGTTGGCCTGGAAGGTGTAGGCGGGTGCGGCGATCCGGTGGTCGGTGCTGCAGGCCAAAAACGAGCCCATCGCGATCGCGGGCCCGGTGCAGGCCGAGACCACAGGCGCCGGGAACGACAGCAGCCGGTGGGACAGTTCGAAGCCGGTCCGCAGCATGTCGATCGAGGCTTGGGCGTCTCCGGAGCGGAACACCTTGAGGTCGAAACCACCGCTGAACACCCGCTCGTTGCCGGCGATCAGCACCGCGCCGGCGCCCTCGCTCTCGGCCTGGTCGAGCGCGCCGTTGATCTCGGCCAGCATGGCCGGCCCGAGCGCGTTGACCTTGCCGTCGTCCATGGTGATCACGGCGATCGACTCGTCGCGGCGGTAGGTCACGCTCATGGCTACTCCTTAGAGGGGTTCCGTCGGTAGAGGGGTTCCGTCGGTATCGGGCTGGGCCATGACGTTACCGATCCTGCGCAGGGCCGTCCCCGGCCCCCCGGAGCGGGTTCAAACCAGCAAATGTTTCGGCTAGGATCCGGGGGTGACGCGCGCATCGGCCTCTGTCGGCCGCGTCGGAGGATTGGCGGTCGCGCTGGGTGTCGGGGCGGCAGTAGCCACCGGCGGGTCTGGGGCTGCGTGGGCCGACCCCGGAGGGGCTTCGTCATCCAACAGTTCCGATTCGACGTCTGCTGGGGCGGCCACCGGCCCCGCCTCCCGCACGCCCTCGGCCGGCAACTCCCGAACCCGCCCGGCCCGCGGCCGGGGACCGGCTCCCCGCCGCCCCGCTGCGGCCACCCCGCAGCCACCCGCGAATCAGGCCGCGGCGCGCAACGACGATCCCGTCGGCCCAGTCCTGGCCGCAGCCGCCCGTCCGCCGTCGTTCGCACCCGCTGCGGCGGTCTCGTCACCGTCGGCCGGCTTCGGCGCGCTCACGTCGCCCGACGTGCGGGTGGCGACATTCGCCTCCGCGCCGACCGTGAAGGTCCCGTTCGCCGTCGCGATCACCCCGGTCGCGGTGCCCGCCCCGGCAGCGACGCCGGAGGCCGCCCGTATCAGCGCCGCAGCGTTCGGAACGGTTCGCGCGGCGCCGTCTGGCTACAGCAGGACCTCCGGGCCCGCAGCCCCGGCGCAGTCCACGGCGAGCTGGGTGGTGCTGGCCGCGGTGCGGCGGCTCGGCCGGCCCGAGCAGTCCGCGGCGGTGGCCGCGACGGTGTCCACCGGGCAGACCTTGACACCGACGGCGGCGGCGTCGGCGACCAGCGCCAATCCGTTCGCCACGTTCTTCTTCAACACCACCCCGACGCAGTCGTCCGCCCAGACCGGACAGAACCCTCTCGGCGTGGTCAGCGGAACGATCCTGGTCACCGACCCGGACAGCGACGTCTTCACCTACACCGTCACCACCGGCCCCTCCCACGGCACCGTGGCGGTCGACTCCAGCGGCAACTTCACCTACACACCCGAGGCCGCCTCCGCGCACACCGGCGTCACCGACTCCTTCACCGTCACCGTCAGCGACGCCGACAGCGGGTTCCACCTCCACGGCATCGGCGGTCTGCTCAACCTGCTCACCTTCGGTCTGCTCGGCGACAACGGCCACACCAGCGCCCACGCGGTGACGGTGACCGTCACGCCGGTCAACAACGATCCGAGCGCGACCGCCACCGCCGGCGCCCCCGACGCCGGGACCGGCGTGGTCATCGGGCAGATCGACGCCGTCGACCCCGACGGTGACCCGTTGACCTACACCGGATCGGGCACCACCGCCAAGGGGTCGGTCGTCGTCGGTGCCGACGGCGGGTTCACCTACACCCCGACGGCCGAGGCCCGGCACACTGCGGCCGCTCTGACCGCCACCGCCGCGGACAAGACCGACACCTTCACCCTCACCGTCACCGACTCCTACGACGGCTCCACCAACGTCCTGGTCAGCGTCGGGGTCAGCCCCGTCAACGCCGCCCCCACCGCCGGCTCCACGACCGGTACCCCCAATCCCTCGACCGGGGTGGTGCTCGGCGCCATCGCCGCCGCCGACGCCGACGGCGATGCGTTGACCTACAGCGGTCCGGCGAGCACTGACAAGGGCACCGTGGCCCTCGGGGCCGACGGAAGCTTCACCTACACCCCGACCGACGAGGCCCGGCACACCGCGTCCGCGCTGAGCGCCACCGCCGCCGACAAGGCCGACGCCTTCACCGTGACGGTCACCGACGGCCACGGCGGTTCCACCCCCGTGCCGGTCAGCCTCACCATCGCCCCGGCCAACGCCGCACCCGTCGGCACGGTCACCGTCGGGGTTCCCGATCGGGACACCGGCGTGGTCGACGGGTCGGTCTCGGCCGCCGACTCCGATGGTGACACGCTGACCTACACCGGCTCCACCACCACCGCCAAAGGCGCGGTCGTCGTCGGCGCCGACGGCGGCTTCGTCTATACCCCGACCGAGGACGCCCGGCATGCCGCCGGGTCGCCGACGGCCACCGCGGCCGACAAGTCCGATGCGTTCACCATCACGGTGACCGACGGCCACGGCGGCTCGCTGGCGCTGCCGGTGAGCGTCCCGATCGGCGCGGCCAACACCGCGCCCAGCGGGGTCGCGGTGGTCGGCAGCCCCGACCCGAGCACCGGGGTGGTGGCGGGTTCGGTGATCGGCAGCGACGCCGACGGCGACTCGCTGACCTACACCGGGTCGACCACCACGGCCAAGGGCGCCGTCGTGGTCGCCGCCGGCGGTGGTTTCACCTACACGCCCACCGCCGCGGCCCGCCACGCCGCCGCCGACCTCACGGCTACCAGCGCCGACACCACCGACACGTTCACCGTCACGATCGCCGACACCCACGGCGGCCTCACCGAGGTCCCGGTGATCGTCGCCATCAGCCCGGCCAACACCGCACCGACCGGCACCGCGACCGTCGGCACCCCCAACGTCTCCACCGGCGTGGTCACCGGCAGCGTCGCCGGCAGCGACGCCGACGGCGACCCGCTGACCTACACCGGCTCGACCAGCACCGCGAAGGGCACGGTCGTCGTCGCCGCCGGCGGTGGTTTCACCTACACGCCCACCGCCGACGCGCGTCACGCCGCGGCCAAACTGACCGCCACCGCCGCCGAGAAGGTCGACGGCTTCACGGTGACCGTCAGCGATGGCCACGGCGGCACGGTGGCCGTGCCGGTCACCGTGAGCATCTCTCCGGCCAACGCGGTCCCGACCGCCACCACCAATGTGGGTGTGCCGGATGCCACCACCGGGGTGGTGGCGGGGGCGCTGCTGGGCGCCGACGCCGACGGCGATGCGCTGAGCTACGGCGGTTCCCAGACCACGGCCAAGGGTTCGGTCACCGTCGCCGCCAACGGAACCTTCAGCTATACGCCGACCGCGCTGGCCCGGCACCTGGCGGCGGCCACCGGGGCCACCGCGACCGACACCACCGACACCTTCACCCTCACCGTCGCCGACGGCTACGGCGGCACCCGCAACGTCCCGGTCACCGTCACCGTCTCCCCGGCCGAAGTCAGCTTCGCCTTCACCTACGGCACCGGGTCGCAGTACTGGACGCCGGAGGCGCGCGCGGGGCTGGAGGCCGCGGCCGACCGGCTGGCGTCCTACATCGTCGTCGACGCCCCGGTCACCGTCACCTTCGACGTGATCGGCGAGAACAACTCCTCATCGGGCTGGCTGGCGACGGCGCTGGCGAAGTTCAGCAGCGGCAGCGCCGGCTACTACGACACCGTGGTGCAGAAGAAGATCATCACCGGCGCCGACGCCGAACGGATCGGCGGCCGACAGCCAACTCACGGTGAACTTCGCCTACCCGTGGGCGTTCGGCGACACCGTGGACCGACGGCAGTTCGACTTCCAGTCGGTGATGATGCACGAACTGCTGCACACCGTTCGGGTTCATGACCGGGTTCGGGAACGACCCGTCCTCCACCGACCGCAACTGGACCACCTACGACAGCTTCCTGGCCGCCGCCGACGGCACCTCGCCGATCAGCGGCACCTACGTCTGGGACGCCACCTACACACCGAACCTGACCGGCGCCGACGGCGGGCTGTACTTCGCCGGGCCCGAACGCAGTGGCGGCCTACGGCGGGCTGGTTCCGCTCTACACCCCCGACCCGTGGACTCCCGGCAGTTCGCTGACCCACCTTGATCCGGTCTTCGCGCCCGCCGGGCACCGTCTACCTGATGGACCCCTCGGATGGGTACGGCCTCGGGGTCCGGGTCCTCTCGCCGGTGGAGCAGGCCATGCTGAGCGACCTGGGCTTCACCGTGCACGCGTTCGTGTTCGTGGGCTTCGGGCTGCTGCGGCCCCGGCGGCGTCGGGACTGACAGCCGGCGGGTTTAGCCGCCCATCAGCGCGCGCCACTGCGGCAGGTCGGCGGCCCGGTAGACGTAATTGGTGGCCTTGACGTCCTCCAGGCTGGCGCTGGGCTCGGCGGAGTACCAGTGGCCAGGGAACACCGTGGGGTTACCGGAGAGCGCCGCGAGCTGCTGCAGGCTGCGGAACATCTCGTCGGCGTCGCCGCCCGGGAAATCGGTGCGCCCGCAGCCGTCCAGGAACAGGGTGTCACCGGCCACCAGGCGGCCGTCGAGCAGGAAGCACTGGCTGCCCGGGGTGTGACCCGGGGTGTGCAGCAGTTCGATCTCGATGTCGCCGACGTCGACGGTGTCGCCGTGGTGGTGCGCGGTGAGGTCGCTCATCGGGATGCCGGTGACCCGCGAAACCCATTGCGCCTCATGGGTGTTGACGTGCACCGGCACGCTCACCCGCTCCAGCAGTTCGGCCAGGCCCTTGAGGGTGAACCCCATCATCGACCCGCCGACGTGGTCGGGGTGGTGGTGGGTCACCAGCACCCCGGATAGCGTCATCCCGTCGGCCTCGAGGGTGTCCAGCAGGTCCCCGGCGGCGTAGGCCGGATCCACCATCACCGCCTCGCCGGTCTCGCGGTCACCGATCAGATAGGCGAAGTTGCGCATCTGCTGGGCGATCGGGTCGGTGGCGGCGAAATCGCGCCCGGAGAGCAGTTGACGAAAGTACAGACGGTCGGCCATGGACACGACTCTATTCGCTGATCCCGGGCGATTCCGGCAGGGGGTTTTGCTGCGAAAAACAAGCCCCGCTTTCAAGCTGGAATTAAGGCGTGACCAGGCGTTTATCTTCTTTGCCAGGTGGCGAATCGGGTGTCATCATCGAGCCAACGCCGATCATTTCAGGAGGATTTTCGTGAACATCTCGATTCGCCCGCTGCTGGTTCCGGGAGTGGCCCTGGCGGCCGTCGGCGCGGTCGCGCTCGGGCCGTCGGTGGTGACGCCCCCCGCGCTGCAGGCCGCTCTGCCCACCGTGGCCGCACCGGCAGTCCACGTCGAGGCCGTGCAGCTGGCCGGCTTCGCCCAGGACCTCTTCTACGCCCTCGACGGCTGGGTGCAGTTCGGCGTGCAGGTGGCCCAGGACTTCTTCTTCTGGGCCCCGGAGATCGGCGCCGCCATCGGCACGCTCTACGAGACATTCCAGCCCGTCGTCGAGATGGTGGTCAACGTCGTAGCCACCATCCTCGAGGGCCCGATGGACCTGGTCAGCATCGTCACCACGCTGGCCTCGAACATCTTCGGCCTGCCGGTGTTCTCCGGAATCTCGATGGCCGCCTCCGCCGCCCCGGGTGCCGCCCCGCGCGCCGCCGCTGCCCGGAGCGCCGCCGCTGCCACCGCCGCCACCGTCGTGGCCCCGGCACGGGTGGACGCTGAGCCGGCCGCGGTTCCCGCGGAGGCGCCTGCCGAAGCCCCGGCCGAGACTGCCGCTGAGGCGGCGGAGGTGGCTGAGGTCGTCGTGGAGGCGCCGAGCTCTGCCCGGGTGAGCCGTGGCGCTGTCGGCCGCGCGGCCCGGTCGGCCGCCGCCTCTGATGCCGTCGCTCGGGCTGCTGCCGCCGAGGTGCCCGCTGCCGCTGCCGCTGCCGCCGAGCCCGTTGCGGCCGCTGCCGAGGCTGCCGGCGGCGAGGCCCGCAGCAGCGCCCGGGCGTCCCGGGGTGCCGCGGACGGCGCCGCCAAGGCATCCCGTGGTGCGGGCCGGGCCGGTGCCGGTTCGGGCAGGTGATGCTCGGTTAAGCTGCCTCCGACACTCGTTGGAGGAGGCACTTTGAGCATGTCCTCGCGGCTGGCCCCCGGGGTCGCCCTAGCGGTGGCCCTGGGGTCCGCGGTGGCGGTGCCGCCCGCGCCGAGCGGGCCGCTGCCGGCGGTGGCGTTGCCGTCGGTGCACGTCGAGGACATCCAGCTGGCGGGGATCGGCCAGGACATTTACTACGCGATCACGCCGTACGTGCAGTACGCCGTCGGCGGGGTGTCCTATCTGATCAACTTCATCCCGCTCATCGGCGGCCCGATCGCCGCCCAGATCAACATCAACTACTTCCAGGGTGTGCAGCCGGTCGTCGAGGCGACGGTGAACTACCTGGCTGCCGTCGTGCAGGATCCGTTCAACTTCCCGGCGGCCACCAGCGCCTACGGCCAGCAGCTGTACGGCATCGGCTACAACTGGGTCGACGCCGAACTGCAGTTCTTCGGTCTGCCGCCGCTGGCGCCGCTGCCGCCCGCGGCGGCGGTTGGAGGGGCGGGACGGGCGGATCGTGGTGCGGCATCGGCGTCGGTGGTTCGTCCCGAGGTTGCGACGGTCATTGAGGGTGACGTCGTGGATGTCGGCGGTGACGACAATGCCGGGGTGACCATCGAGGTGCCTGCTGTCGAGGTGTCGGACGTTGATGTTTCGGACGTTCATGCGGGTGCTGGTGGTGGTGCCGCGCACGTCCGTGAGCGGGCCGGTGACACTGGTGCCGCGCGCCAGCGGGCCCGTGGCGCAGTGTCGGCGAATCGGTCCGAAGCAGCGGGAGAACGCATGGCGACGCGGGCGTCACGGGCAAGCGCTTAGTCGCGTGTCTTTCACCGACGTAGACCTGCTGCTGGCCCTTGCCGGGCTCTTCGCGGGACTACTCGTCGGACTTACCGGAATGGGCGGGGCAGTCATTGTCACGCCGATGCTGGTGCTCCTGTTCGGTGTGCCGCCGGCGGCGGCCATCTCGGCGGATCTCGTCGCCGGTGCGGTGGTCAAACCCGTCGGATCCTGGGTACATATCCGCGCCAAGACCGTGCACTGGAAGCTCGTGCTCTGGATTTCGGTGGGATCGGTTCCCGGGGTGCTCGTCGGGACCTGGTTGTTCTCCCGTGTGGTGCGCACGGCGAACGCCGAAGCCACGCTTCGCACCCTCATCGGTGTGGTGGTTCTGATCGCCATCGCTGCAATGCTGGCCAAGAAGTGGGTGGAACGCCGCGCGGCTCGCACCCAGGAGGTGGCCCACACTCAGCAGGGCGTCGACATGCCCGTCCGCATCCCGCCTGCGATCATCGTCGGCGCCGTTGTCGGGCTGATCGTCGGCCTGACCAGTGTGGGCTCGGGGTCCCTGGTGGTCACCAGTCTGCTGCTGGCCTATCCCCTGCTACGCCCCTCGATCGTGGTGGGGACCGACCTGACCCAGGCGGTGCCGATGCTCGTCGTCGGTGCCATCGCCCACGCAGGATTCGGAGAGATCCTTCTCCCGGTCGTCGTGTCCCTGCTGCTGGGGCAGATCCCGGGGGTGTGGATCGGGGCGCGCATGTCGGCCCGCTACGACGGCTCGGCGCTGCGGTGGCTGTTGATGGTGATTCTGGCGGCCACGGCGGCGAAGTTGTTGGGCGCGCCCAGTGGCGTGGCGGTCGTTATCAGCGTGGTGGGAGTCGTGGCGGTGGGGGCGATTGTGATGGCTGAGCGGCAATCCCGCTGACGCCCAGCTCACTCAGGATCCGGTCCCTTCCCGTCGGGGCCCTCGGCTCGGACCACCTTGCCGTCTGTCGTGATGTGAATGCCGCATTCGGTCTTGTCCGTACCAGCCCAGCGCCCCCCGCGCACATCCGAACTCGGCTGGGTGCAGGGTTCGCATCCGATTGAGGGGTATCCCTGCGCGACCAGTGGATGTTGAAGAATGCCGTGTTCGTCGAGATAGGCGGTCACCTGCTCGTGTGACCAATCGTGCAGTGGGTTGACCCGCAGCCAGGTCTCTTGGACCTCGACGATGTCCATCTTCGCCCGGTCGCTGGTCTGAAACCGTTTGCGGCCGGTCAGCACACAGTCGAAGTTGCTCAGGACGCCCACCATCGGGAGTGTCTTGCGCAAATAGCAACACCGGTCCGCGTCCCGCTGGTTCTGCTCGCCGTCCGGATCTTCCACCGTCAGACTCCGCAGCGAAGGACGGGCCCGAACTAGGGTCGTCAGCCCGAGTTGATCCATCAGATCATCGACGTAGCCGAGGGTTTCAGCGAAGTGCTTGCGCGTGTCCAGGAATACCACTGGTGTCGACGGGTCCTTGTTCGCGACGAGGCTGAGCAGACACGCAGCTTCGGCGCCGAACGATGAGATCACAGCGACGCGTCCAGCGACCCCGCCGTGCAACAGACGACTCAGCATCTGCTGGGCTGATAGGCCGTCGAAAGCAGCATTGAGTCGGCGAGCTTTGCCCGCCAGCTCAATGGATTCCGCGGTCTCCAGGTTCATGATGGCCGGCGAATTCCGCTACCTCCACTTGGAGACGCAGGGGATCTTCGTCCTGTCGCAGCGGTCGGCGTACTTCGCTGCGATGTCCCGAACTTCCTCGAGTAGGCCGTCGTCCAGGGTGATCGGCTTGAGCCCGAGACCAAGAAAACGGTCGTTGGCGACGTGCAACTCGTTCTCGGCGGCCTCGTTGCGCGGGTTATCCACGAAATCAATCGAGGCCCCTGTGAGGTCTGCCACCTTCTGGGCGAGGTCGCGAACCCGGTGCGTTTCCGTCATCTGATTGAGGATGTGCACGCGCTCGCCGGCCTTCGGCGGGTTGATGATCGCCAACTCGATGCAGCGGCAGGTGTCCTGAATGTGGATGAAGGCGCGAGTCTGCCCGCCGGTCCCGTGGACGGTCAGCGGGTAGTCCAAGGCGGCCTGCACCAGGAAGCGATTGAGAACCGTGCCGTAGTCGCCGTCATAGTCGAAACGGTTGATCAGACGGGGGTCGAGTTTCGTCTCCTCGGTCTGAGTGCCCCAGACGATGCCCTGGTGAAGATCGGTGACCCGGAGACCGTCATTCTTGTTGTAGTAGAAGAAGAACAGTTGGTCCTGAGTCTTGGTCAAGTGGTAGATCGACCCCGGATTGACGGGGTAGAGAATCTCGTGGTCGACCAGTTCATCGCCGGTGTCGACCTTGACCGTCATATAGCCTTCGGGAATTTTCATTCCTGCGGTCCCGTATCCGTACACACCCATGGTTCCTAGGTGCACGATGTGGGCATCGGAGTTGGCTTCGACGACTGCTGCGCACACGTTGTTCGTGGCGTTGAGGTTGTTGTTGACGGTGTAGCGCTTGTGGTAGCTCGACTTCATCGAGTACGGAGCGGCTCGTTGCTCGGCGAAGTGGATGATCACATCCGGATCCTCTTCGCGGATCAGTGTCAGCAGGCGGTGGTAGTTCTCGGCGATGTCGATGTCGTGGAAGTCGATCTGCTTTCCGGTGACGCCTTTCCAGGCGGCAAGGCGTTGCTCGATCGTGGCAATGGGCGTCAGTGATTGAACGCCGAGTTCGATGTCGATCTTGCGGCGCGACAGGTTGTCGATGATTGTCACGTCATAGCCGCGTTGTGACAGGTAGAGGCTTGTGGGCCAACCGCAGAAGCCGTCACCACCGAGAACGAAGACCTTCATTATTTGCCCTTCCAGTAGCGGTGAGCCCCTCGAGGCGTCGCCATTTCTGACTTGCATCGTATGCGTCAATGAATTCCGATGCGAACGTGGCTGTAGTCACCGCTCTGCACCGGGGAGTCGGTGCCTATCGAGACCAAGGTTGATAATCCCGACTGAACTCCGAGAAGTTCCTCGTTGTAACGGGGCATGGATCGGTTTGCGTTATTCGGGCTGAAGAGTCTCTTCGAGGATGTTTGCCCACTCCCGTACGGCGGCACGTTCGTCGAGAACCGATTCGCGGTAGCGCTGGCCGTTGAGCCCCAAGCTGGTGGCGGTGTCCGCGTCATTCCCGAGATCAAGGACCGCTCGGAGTAACGCCTCGGGCTCATCCGCGGGAACGACAATCCCGGCCTGGGCTCTGGTCACTTCAGATGCGGTGATTCCACCCGCATCGGTGGCCGCCACCACAGGACGGCCGGCCGAGAAATACGAGGTCAGTTTGCTCGGGAGTGCCATGCTGGCGACTCCCGGTTTCTCGTTGACAAGGAGCACGTCCGCCGCGGCGAGGGCTAGCAGATAGTCGTCATCGTCGAGCGGATCGATGAACGTCACGTTCGTGACTCCGCGTGCCTGTTCTTCGAGTGCTGCGCGCTCCCCGCCCTCACCAATCAACAGGAACTGAACTTTCGCACCCAGAGTTCCGGCGAGGCGTGCGGCTTCGACGATATTTCCGAGGCCTTGTTTGGCGCCCATGTTGCCGGTGTGAACCGCGAGTGTCACTCCGGTGGGCCAACTGAGTCTTTCCTTGGCTTCGGCAGAGTTGATGGGCTCGGAGGGCGGGAGGTGTGTCCAGTTGCGGATCACCACCACCTGATCGGCGGGAACGTTGAGTTCGCGGGTGAGGAATTCTTTGAATCGCTCGTGAATGACGACGACTCGATCAGCCGCCCGGAAGGTTCGCGATTCGACCCACCGCGTGATGCGTTGGACCAGGCCGCTACCTTCTCCGATTTCGGCCAGTCCGAGTGTGTAGATGTCCTGGACCCAAATCGCCACTTTGGGGCGGCGCGGAACGAGATGTACTCGCAGTACGGCCATCGCTGTGGAAAACAAGGAAGGTGACACGGCGATAACCAGACGGGGATGCCCGATGCGGCGGGAGGACAGCCGGGCGCCGAAGCTGAGTTCTGACAACAGTCGCCGGATGCCGCGTGGGTTCGCAGGCACGTAATGGAGCAGGCGCTGGACTTCCACCTGCTCGTGATGTTCGTTGCGGGTCCACTGCCCGTAGCCGGCACGGATCTTCCACTCGGGGTAATGCGGGTGCGAAACGTGGGCTTGGACGCTGTATCCGAGTTCGGCCAAGCCAGTCGCCAGCGCGCCGGTGTACGGCGCTATGCCGGTGGGTTCCGGCGGATAATTGAGTCCGAGGATCAGCACATCGGGCGACTTGGCCATCTCAGCGATGCTAGTTGGGGCTATCCCCGCAGTGAACCGACGTGCTCCCGGTACCACGCCACGGTGCGCTCGATACCCTCCTGGAGGCCGATCCCGGCCGTCCAACCCAGTTGTGCGAGTTTGGAGACATCCATGAGCTTCTGGTGGGTGCCATCAGGTTTGCTGGTGTCCCAGAACGTTTCCCCGGTGAATCCGACGACACCGGCGATGGTTTCAGCGATCGCACGGATGGTGAGATCGGTGCCACTGCCGACGTTGACATGCTGCGCGCCGTCGTAGTGCTCCAGCAGATGCAGACAGGCGTCGGCGAGATCGTCGGAGTGCAGGAATTCGCGTCGGGGCGACCCAGTACCCCAGTTGGTGACCGAATCCGCACCCGCGCGTGTCGCCTCGTCGTAACGACGGATCAGCGCCGGCAACACGTGGGAACCCGTCGGGGAGAAGTTGTCGTTCGGGCCGTACAGGTTGGTCGGCATCGCTGAAATCCACGGCAGCCCGTACTGCCTCCGCACGGCCTGCACCTGCAGAATGCCGGCGATCTTCGCAATCGCGTAGGCGTCATTGGTCGGCTCGAGGGGACCGGTCAGCAGGGCGTCCTCGCGGATCGGTTGCTCGGCGAACTTCGGGTAGATGCACGACGAACCCAGGAACAGCAGGCGCTGCACCCCCGCCTCCCGCGCGGCGTCGAGGACGTTCACCTGAATTCGGAGGTTGTCGCTCAGGAAGTCCACCGGGTAGGTGTTATTGGCCAGGATGCCGCCTACCTTCGCGGCGGCGAGCACGACATAGCGCGGCCGAGTGGCGGCGAAGAACTCGAACACCGGCCCCCGGTCTCGCAGATCCAGCTCTCCGGAAGTCCTGGTGACGATGTTTCCGAAACCTGCCTGCTGAAGTCGCCGGACGATCGCGGAGCCTGCCAAACCGCGGTGGCCCGCGACGTAGAAGGCTGCTCGGCGGTCGAGTTCGGCAGGGGAGAAGGAGACGTCTTCCGTCACAGCGAGGCCACTCCGTGGATCGAAGGGTTCTGCCACGAGTCCAACTGCACGGCGTCGATCCAGTGGCTCCCCGCATGCTTGAGCGCTTCGATGTCCGAATCGACCATCAGTCGGGCCAAATCCCGCCCGTCCACCGTCGCCTCCCAGCCGAGCTTTTGACCGGCCTTGGATGCGTCGCCGATCAGAGCGTCGACCTCGGTGGGGCGCAGGTAGCGCTCATCGAATCGCACATGGTCCTCCCAGTTCAGTCCTGCATGATCGAACGCGATCTGGATGAACTCGCGAACCGTGATCCCGGTTCCGGTAGCCAGGACGTAGTCGTCGGGTTCGTCGGCCTGCAGCATGCGCCACATGCCCTCCACGTACTCCGGTGCGTATCCCCAGTCGCGGATCGAATCGAGATTTCCCATGTAGACATGCTCTTGGTGGCCCGCCTTGATCGCGGCCACCGCGCGAGTGATCTTGCGGGTGACGAAGGTTTCCCCGCGGCGTGGCGATTCGTGATTGAACAGGATGCCGTTCACGGCGAACAGGCCGTAAGCCTCTCGGTAGTTCTTCGTGATCCAATAGCTGTACAGCTTCGCGGCGGCATACGGCGAACGGGGCTGGAACGGTGTGCACTCGCCTTGGGGCGGGGGAGTCGACCCGTACAGCTCCGATGACGACGCCTGGTAGAAGCGGGTTTTGATGCCGGACAGTCGGACGGCCTCGAGCATGCGGACGGTTCCGGTGCCGGTGGTGTCCGCGGTGTGTTCGGGTTCCTCGAAGGACACCCGCACGTGGGATTGTGCGGCGAGGTTGTAGACCTCGTCGGGAGCCACCTCGGCGAGCAAGGTCACCAACCGGGTGCCGTCGCTGAGGTCCCCATAGTGCAAAAAGAGCCGGGCGCCGGGGGAGTGGGGATCGACGTAGAGATGGTCGATCCGCGCGGTGTTGAACGTCGAAGCGCGACGGATAAGACCGTGGACCTCATAGCCCTTGCTCAGTAGCAACTCGGCCAGGTAGGAACCGTCCTGCCCGGTGATTCCGGTGATGAATGCGCGCTTGGTCACGTCATAGTCTCCTGGTTCGTGATGCCGCGGCGGCAACCGGGACACGCTCAGGGAGGCTACCAACGACTGCCTTCCGGGGATTCCGCCCCGGTGCGGGGGTCACGGACTGGAGACGTCCCGGCAGAACTTGATGATCGGCCGCACCAGTGCGGCGATCTGCGACCCGATCTGATCGAAGAACTCCTGATCCTGACCGATGGGGTCGGGGACGTCGGGTGATTGGTCCGCGCGCAGTCGCGGCCGAAGCGCCGCGAGTTCCTTGACGTCGGAAGGAAGGAACTCGGTGATCAGGCAGGAGGCCTCGGTGAGGGTGAAAGTCCGGCGCAACTGCCGCGGGGCGAGTTCGAGAACGGCGTCGCGGTGCGCCCTGGTCATGGCGATGACCAGATCGGCGTCGGCGGCGATCTTCGCCGTGAGCTGACGTGCTGCGAATCCGGCGGGGTCGCCACCGAGGCCTTCCAGGACGCGAGCGGCATCTGGGTGCACGGGGTGGCCGATCACCGCGCGGGTGCCCGCGCTGGACGCCCGAAATTGGGGGATCGCGTTCTCGGCGCCCAGTGCGGCCGCCAGACGTTCCGCGGTCGGGGAGCGGCAGATATTCCCCGTGCAGACGAAGAGGATGTGCACGGCTCCATTGTCTACCGTTGCCAAGTCGGGCCTGTCTAATTGCGTCAGCAGTCGGGGTTTGGCTCGGCTGGCCGAGAGGCTGTACTCTCTACAAGGCCCGCGTGCGGGCCAGGCCCCCTTAGCTCAGTCGGCAGAGCGTTTCCATGGTAAGGAAAAGGTCAACGGTTCGATTCCGTTAGGGGGCTCGGTCGTCGCCGCATCCGCGCGGCGGAACCGGCAAGGCGGTGTAGCTCAGCTGGTTAGAGCGCACGACTCATAATCGTGAGGTCGGGGGATCGAGCCCCCCCACCGCTACGCAGACACAACGAGTGTGAAAGAGGGCAGCTGACGTGGCCTCCAGTACAGATGTTCGGCCGAAGATCACCTTGGCCTGCGAGGTGTGCAAGCACCGCAACTACATCACCAAGAAGAACCGCCGCAACGATCCCGACCGGCTGGAGTTGAAGAAGTTCTGCCCGAACTGCGGGTCGCACAAGCCGCACAAAGAGTCCCGCTGACGTTGGCTCTCGCCGAAAAGATCGTCGGACGCCATTTCCGCTACCCCGACCACTATCGAGTGGAGCGCGAGAAGGTCCGCGAGTATGCGGGCGCGGTGAAGAACACCGATCCCGCGCATTTCAGCGACGAGGCCGCCGCCGAACTCGGCTACCCGGGCGTGGTGTCCCCGCTGACCTTCATCTCGGTGTTCGGCTACTGCGCGCAGACGGCGTTTTTCGCCGACGCCGGTATCGGGCTGACCGACAAGCAGATCGTCCAGGTCGACCAGGCCCTGAAATTCCTCAAACCGGTCACCGCCGGCGACACGCTTTACTGCGACGTGTACGGCCACGAGGTTCGCCAGGCGCACGGTACCGACATCATCGTCACCAAAAACATCATTACCAACCAGAACGGTGAGGTAGTACAGGAGAACTACACGACGCTGGCCGGGCGGAGTGAGGAAGACGGAGAGAGTGGCTTCAACGATGGCACTGCGTGAATTCGGTTCGGTCAAGGTCGGCGACGAACTGCCGGAACGGGTCATCACCCTGACCCGCGCGGACCTGGTCAACTACGCCGGTGTGTCCGGCGACCTCAACCCCATCCACTGGGACGACGAGATCGCCAAGCAGGTCGGCCTGGACACCGCGATCGCCCACGGCATGTTGACGATGGGTCTTGGCGGCGGGTATGTGACGGAGTGGATCGGGGATCCGGGTGCGGTCACCGAGTACAACGTGCGGTTCACCTCCATCGTGCCGGTGCCCAACGACGGCGTCGGTGCCGACATCGTCTTCAACGGCCGCGTCAAGTCGGTCGATCCCGAAACCAAGTCGGCGACGATCGCCCTGACCGCCACCCACGCGGGCAAGAAGATCTTCGGCCGCGCCATCGCGATCGCGAAGCTGGCCTGACCGTGGCGCTCAAAACAGACATCCGCGGAATGGTCTGGCGCTACCCCAACACCTTCACGGTGGGCCGCGAGCAGATCCGCCAGTACGCCAACTCGGTCAAGGCCCACGATCCGGCCAGCGTCGACCCCGCCGCCGCCGCTGAACTGGGCCACGACGGCCTGGTCGCCCCGCTGACGTTCATGTCGATCCTGGCGGTGATGATCCAGCGTCACTTCTTCCAGCACGTCGACGTGGGCTTCGAGACCATGCAGATCGTCCAGGTGGACCAGAAGTTCAAGTTCCACCGGCCGATCATGGAGGGCGACGAGGTGCGCGGCACCATGTACATCGACTCCGTCGACGAGCGTTTCGGCGCCGACATCGTCACCTCCCGTAACGTGCTGACCGACGAGAAGACCGGTGAGGTCATCATGGAGTCGTTCACCACACTGATGGGCCATGAGGGCGACAACTCCATCTCGGCCGGCTGGGACCCGGAGACCGGACAGGTGCTGCGCAAGCCCGTCATCCACGATTAGTAAGTCCGGCGGGTATCGCGCTACACTCGGGAATCGGGATCTGCCCATGTGAGCGCGCTGTCCGTCGGTTCGGCTGGACCGAATGGCCGGCGCGCGAACTATGTGGGGGTCTTGGCGTGTCGGTTGGGCTGCCAACCGCAGCGCCGAACAGAGGGGCGTAGCTCAACTGGCAGAGCAGCGGTCTCCAAAACCGCAGGTTGCAGGTTCAAGTCCTGTCGCCCCTGCTCAATTGAATAGACTGGCAAGCGAATACCCGGTGGACGAAAAGGAGCGTGCGGTGAGCGACGATCGCGACGGTGCCGACGCCGCGGGCGACGGCGGCGAGAACACCGCCGCGCTGACGCAACCGCTGCGGCCGACCGGCAAGCGGTCCCGGCAGCGCACGGGAGGCACGGCCCTCGCCGATGTCGACGACGTCGAGACCACCGCCATCGAACTCGGGATCGACGACGAGGACGAGGACGGCGCCAAGGCCAAGAAGGTCAAGAAAGCGCCCAAGGACGGCCCGACCCGCAACCCGTTCCTGTTCGTCTGGAACTACCTCAAGCAGGTCGGCGCCGAGCTGCGCAAGGTCATCTGGCCCAACCGCAAGCAGATGGTCAGCTATACCACCGTCGTGCTCGTGTTCCTGGTGTTCATGGTGGCGCTGATCGGCCTGGCGGATCTGGGCCTGGCCAAACTGGTGCTGCTGGTCTTCGGCTAGACCTGTTGTGAGAGAGGACTGATTTAAAGTGACTACTCCAGAAGGCGACGCCGCCGTCGAGGTCATCGACGAGGTGGCGCCGGAAGCTCCCGAAGAGGAGCTCGATCCCGCGACCGCGCTGAAGAAGGACCTGCGCGGCAAGCCGGGGGACTGGTACGTCATCCACTCCTACGCCGGCTACGAGAACAAGGTGAAGGCCAACCTCGAGACCCGCGTGCAGAACCTCGACGTCGGCGACTACATCTTCCAGGTGGAGGTGCCCACCGAGGAGGTCACCGAGATCAAGAACGGCCAGCGCAAGCAGGTCAACCGCAAGGTCCTGCCCGGCTACATCCTGGTCCGCATGGACCTCACCGACGATTCGTGGGCCGCGGTGCGCAACACCCCCGGTGTCACCGGCTTCGTCGGCGCGACCTCGCGCCCGACCGCGCTCTCGCTGGATGACGTGGTGAAGTTTCTGCTGCCTCAGGGCGCGGCCAAGAAGACCGGCAAGGCCGCAGCGAGCACCGCCGCGGCCGGCGGCGGCGAGGCCACTCTGGAGCGTCCGGAGATTCTGGTCGACTTCGAGGTCGGCGAGTCGGTGACCGTCATGGACGGTCCGTTCGCCACGCTGCCCGCCTCCATCAGCGAGGTCAACGCCGAGCAGCAGAAGCTCAAGGTGCTGGTCAGCATCTTCGGTCGCGAGACACCCGTCGAACTGACCTTCAACCAGGTCGCCAAGATCTAGTCATTCGGGCGTGAGCCCGTCATTTCGGGCCGAGCAGGCCCACAGGAAAGGAACACACCAGCCATGGCTCCCAAGAAAAAAGTCACCGGGATGATCAAGCTGCAGATCCAGGCCGGCCAGGCCAACCCGGCCCCGCCGGTGGGTCCCGCCCTCGGCCAGCACGGCGTCAACATCATGGAGTTCTGCAAGGCCTATAACGCCGCCACGGAGAACCAGCGCGGCAACGTCATCCCCGTGGAGATCACCGTCTACGAGGACCGCAGCTTCACCTTCGCCCTCAAGACCCCGCCCGCCGCCAAGCTGCTGCTCAAGGCCGCCGGCGTGCAGAAGGGGTCGGCCGAGCCGCACAAGACCAAGGTCGCCAAAGTGAGCTGGGATCAGGTGCGCGAGATCGCCGAGACCAAGAAGGCCGACCTCAACGCCAACGACATCGATCAGGCCGCCAAGATCATCGCCGGCACCGCCCGGTCGATGGGCATCACGGTCGAATAGAACTTTCGGCGCCAGCCCTGGCGTCGAGTGGGAGGGCCCGCTTCGGCCCGTCGATGAGCGCTTGCGCGACGAGCGTTGATCGAGCACCACAACCCAACACACCGATTGGATAAAGCAATGAGCAAAAACAGCAAGGCCTACCGCGAAGCCGCCTCAAAGGTGGACCGGGACAAGCTCTACACCCCGATGGAGGCGGCCAAGCTGGCCAAGGAGACCTCCTCGAAGAAGCAGGACGCCACTGTCGAGGTCGCCATCCGCCTCGGGGTCGATCCCCGCAAAGCCGACCAGATGGTCCGTGGCACCGTCAGTCTGCCGCACGGCACCGGCAAGACCGCCCGCGTCGCTGTGTTCGCGGTGGGGGAGAAGGCAGAGCAGGCCATCGCCGCCGGCGCCGACGTGGTGGGCAGCGACGACCTGATCGAGAAGATCCAGGGCGGATTCCTCGACTTCGACGCCGCGATCGCGACCCCGGACCAGATGGCCAAGGTCGGCCGGATCGCCCGTGTGCTTGGCCCACGCGGTTTGATGCCCAACCCCAAGACCGGCACCGTCACCCCGGATGTGGCCAAGGCCGTCACCGACATCAAGGGCGGCAAGATCAACTTCCGCGTCGACAAGCAGGCCAACCTGCACTTCATCATCGGCAAAGCCTCTTTCGACGAGAAGAAATTGGCCGAGAACTACGGGGCTGCATTGGACGAGATTCTGCGGGCCAAGCCTTCTTCCTCGAAGGGGCGTTACCTTAAGAAGGTGACTGTTTCGACGACGACGGGGCCGGGGATTCCGGTGGACCCGGCGGTGACGCGGAATTTCACCGAGGAGTAGGGGCGCGGCCATGGGATCGTCGGAGGATGGCGCGGCCAGCGGCGAAGCTCGCGCGGTCACATCGCACGCGGTCGTTCCGGAGGCCTTGCCGTGGTACCGCCAGCCTCGCTACCTCGTCGTTCTCGTTGCTCTTGTCGCCGTTGCGGTCATAGCGACAGTCTTCGCCTTAGGGCGAAACGGAGGTTCTTCAGACGCGGGTTCGCCGGACAGGACACTGGCGACCTATTTCAGCGAGAATGGCATCACGACTGAGTCGGTTCTGCGGGGTAATCCCGACGCGCCCAACATCACTCTAAGATTGCCTGAGGGCTGGTCTGACGCAGGCCCCGACACCCCAAAAGGGGCATATGCCGCGGCGTTTTACGACGCATCGTTGGATCCGGACTATCCACCCAGCGTGGTGGTGTTGCTCTCGAAGGTTATCGGTAACGCTGATCCTGAGCAGATTTTGAATTCCTCGACGGGTGAGTTACGGACGCTACCAGACTACGTTCCGGTGACTGAGCCGACGGAAAGTGTCTTCAGTGGTTTCGACGCCGTTCAACTCGGTGGCTTCTACACCAGGGAAGATGGCGATGAGCGGATCATCGCGCAAAAGACGGTTGTCATTCCTGAGGAGGACGGGCTCTACCTACTGCAGTTCAACGCAGACGCACCGAGGGAAGAGGCGCCTGTTCTGCAGGTAGCCACCGGCTACCTCGATGAGTATGCAAAGATCACGCCTTAGCTGAAAGGGTCGGCACCGCGACTCCCACAGGTAGTGCGCGGCGATCGGAGCCGTCGACTGCGAACGTCCGGACTGATCGGGCAGACGTGTTTCGGGTTAGCACGTGTGGGTTACCACCGTTTGGTGGACATCTTGACCGGCTGGGCGATGCCCCGGCAGGAGAGGATGCCCTTATGGGTGCGAAGAGGAAGAGTCACACCCCGAAGTTCCGTGCCGAGGC
>JAGQTQ010000117.1 GCA_020438905.1 Mycobacterium sp. | reverse complement strand
GCGGCGGGGACCTCGGTGAGACGGTGGGGGCGCAGGTGGCTACTGCCGTGATGAATCTGGTGACCGATCCGGTGGTCGGTGCGGCCCTGGTCGGTCTGGTCGATACGGTGGCCACTGACTTCTTCGGCGCGACCGGGGTGGTAAGCGCTCTGGCCGATGCCGCCGGTGAGGCGGCCGCTGATGCGGTGGCCGGCCAGGATCTGGCCACGGTACTGACGGCGGTCGTCGCTGCGCTGCGAGCGAACCCCGATGTCGAGGCCGCAGTCGAAATGACGGTATCCCGCGCCGTGACCGAGTTCCTCGCGGATCAGCCGCTGGTGAATGCGGTCGTCTCCACGGTGACGACGTTGACTGAGCAGTTGGCCGGGGACACGCCGGTGCAGGTGGCTGTCGGCCAGGTGGTGGCGACTCTGGTGGCATCGCTGTTGCCCGGTAATCCAGGCGCTGCCCAGATAGGGGCCGTGGTGGGCGACGCGGTGGTCGGGATCCTCGCGGAAGCGCCGCTCGTGGATGGCGTGGTGGACGTGGTGACAACGACGGTCGCGACGCTCCTCGGACAGCCGGGCGTGCCGGCCGCGCTGGGCGACGCCGCGGGACAGATAGCGGATGCCATCCTCAGCGGCGCGACTGTGAGCGCCGCGTTGCAAGAGGCTGTGCAGGCGCTGGGGGCCGATCCGGCGATGCTGTCGGCATTGTCGACGACGGTCGACGCCGCCCTCGACGTCGTTGACACGGCTTTGTTGAGCAACCCCGACGTCCAGCTCCTTTTGGGCTCAACCGTCACCACGGTCATCGAGCAACTGGCGGCGATCCCCGGTGCGCGAACGGCGATCGGCGATCTGTTGGGACCCAGCTTCGGCCCCGCTGTCGTCGGGCTGCTGGCGGATTCGACGTTCGTCGACGATGTGGCCGTCACCCTCGGCGCGGTGATCGTCGATCTGCTGGCCTTCCCGGGATTCAACGGGGCGGTGACCGGCGCGATCGGCAAGATGGCTGATGCGGTTCTGGACGGAACCGACATTTCCGCCGCGATTCAGGAGGGCCTTGCAGCGCTGGAAGCCAACCCGGACTATCGGGCTGCAGTGGGCACGATCGTCCCGAGTGCGTTGAACTCCCTGCTGAGCAACCCTGAGGTCCGGCAGGCGGTCGCGACGACGGCGAAAACCATCGTGATCGACCTCCTCAGGGGAGGGCTGCTCGGAAACGGGATCTTCAGCAACGACGTCATCGACGGTGCCGTAGGCCAGGTGGTCGGTGTCACGGTGGACTCCTTCCTGGCAAAGCCGAACGCGAAGATCCTCCTCGATGGGATCGCCGTCAACGTCCTGGAGGGCATGCCGCTCGACGAGGTGGCGAACACTGTGATCCAGGCCGTGCTGCGGGATCCGATGCTTCAGGTCGCCCTGGGCACCTCCGTCGGCCAGGGCATCGGCTCGCTGTTCGGTGACAACATCGTCGGCCTCCTGGTCGGCGGGGTGGCCGGAATCACCGCGACGGTCGTGATCGGAATCGCCTCCGGCCTGACCCTGCTGTTCACCGGCGGCGGCCCCGTCATCGGCGCCGCGGCCACCACCGGCGGCCAGCTGGCCGAGGGCCACTTCCTCGAAACGGTCACCGTTGCGGGCGACCTCTACGTCATGACCGCGGTCATCCCGGATTCCCAGTTCGCCGCGGTGCTGGGCGAGGCGGCCGCGACCGAGGGCGGCCTGGTGCTCACCGAGATGACCGTGACGGGGCCCGACGAGTCGCGGGCCGAGGCCCTCGACATCCAGATGGCCATCGGCGCTGCCGGGCACACCGACGCCGGCCAACTGAGGGTTGGGTTCACCTTCGACGTGGAACAACTGCTCGCCGTCCCGGCCCCCGCCCGGTCATTCCGGGCCGAGGGGACGCCGGCTGAGCGGGTTGGATAGCAGCCGGGGTCCGTCGGTCGCCGACCTGTCGGCACGACTCTGCCAAACCGGGAGGCGGTGGTAACGGCTGAGCGGTAGCCTGCAAGGCGCAGCCAGCAATACGCGAGCGCCTAAGGAACCCCAATGGCCAGTCCCGCCGCCCGTCGTCACCGCGTTGTCATCATCGGCTCTGGATTCGGCGGTCTGACCGCAGCGAAGGTCCTCAAGAGGGCCGATGTCGATGTCACCCTGATCGCCAAAACCACCAGCCACCTGTTCCAGCCCCTGCTGTACCAGTTGGCCACCGGTATCCTTTCCGCGGGTGACATCGCGCCCACCACACGGCTGATCCTCAAGAAGAACCGGAACTGCCATGTGTTGCTCGGAGACGTCGAGAACATCGACCTGAACGGCAAGACCGTCACCTCGAAGCTGATGTCGATGGAGACGGTGGTTCCCTTCGACAGTCTGATCGTGGCCGCCGGAGCCCAGCAGAACTACTTCGGGAACAACCACTTCGCCACCTTCGCGCCCGGCATGAAGACCATCGACGACGCTCTCGAATTGCGGGGGCGCATCATGGGTGCGTTCGAGGCGGCCGAGGTCACCACCGATCCGGCCGAGAGAACCCGCCGTCTGACCTTCGTGGTCGTGGGTGGCGGACCGACCGGGGTCGAGTTGGCCGGCCAGATCGCCGAATTGGCCCGGCGCACTCTGCCCGGGGCTTTCCGCACCATCGACCCCACCGACTGCAAGGTGATGCTGTTCGACGGCGCTCCGTTCGTGCTGTCGCCGATGGGGGAGAACCTCGGCCGCAAGGCTCAGCGCCGACTGGAGAAGATGGGCGTCGAGGTATGCGGCAACTCTGTGGTCACCGACGTCGACTACATGGGAATCACCGTCAAGGACAAGGATTCCGGTGAACAGCGGCGGGTCGACTGCGCGTGCAAGGTCTGGGCGGCCGGGGTTCAGGCCAGCCCGCTCGGTGAGGTGATAGCCGAACAGTGTGACGGCACTGAGATCGACCGGTCCGGCCGCGTGGTCGTCGAACCGGACCTCAGCGTGAAGGGCCATCCGAACGTCTTCGTCGTCGGCGACATGGCCGCCGTGCCCGGGGTGCCGGGTGTCGCGCAGGGTGCCATCCAGGGTGCCAAGTACGCGGCCAAGACCATCAAGCACACCGTCAAAGGGACCGACGCCCCGGCGAATCGGGCGCCGTTCAAATACTTCGACAAGGGCAGCATGGCGACGATCTCCCGGCACCATGCGGTGGCGAAGATCGGAAAGCTCGAGTTCGGCGGGTATGTCGCCTGGCTGGCCTGGCTTTTCCTGCACCTGCTGTATCTGGTCGGGTTCAAGAACCGGATCAGCACGCTGTTCAGCTGGATCATCACCTTCACCTCGAACAGCAGAGGTCAGCTGGCCACCACCAGCCAGTGGGTTTACGCCCGTCTTGCCTTGGAGGCCGTCGAGAAGCAGCTGCAGAAACCAGCCCACGACGTGCACCGGACCGCCGCGCAACGCCAACTTGCCGAGGAACTCGACCGGGCCTGAGGTCGTGCGCCCGAGTCCGATCGTGTAGCCGGCGTTTGTAACGCGACGGTTGTCATCGGCGATGACATCGGTGATACCCCGCGAAAGGGGGTACGCCGATAGTTGATCGAAAACAGTCGATGGAAAGCGCAGTGATGATGAACCCGATTACGCCAACGAACCGACCGATGACCCCGCTGAAGCGTCTGTTGATCGCAGCCGGGTTGATGTTTGTCGCCGCCGCCCCGCTTGCGGGGATCGCCGCCTCCCACGGGGCGGGCCCGGCGTTGCCGGCCGTGGCCTCCTGCCCCGACGATCAGATCCTGGACTCCAACGGGGTCTGCCAGCCGGTCACGGATGTGGTCGCGCCTACCTTCAATCCGATCGACCCAGAGGGGGCGCAACTGCAGCCCGGTGCGATCACGTCGTCTGACCCCGGCCGGGTCGGGCAGCTTCCCGAGGTGGACGGTATCCCGTGCGACGGTTCGAACACCGGTGTCTGCATTGGACTTTCGGAGAACCAGCCGCAATTCGAGCAACCGCAGAGCACGATCTCGTCCAGCCCGTAGTTCGCGGGGCTCAGATCCGTAATCACGATCTGACCGGCAGGCGCAACGTGATGTCGGCGATGTCGATGATTCCGAAGCTGGTGAAATTGGCGAAGTTGGACGCAGCGCTGGTGATCTGCAGGGTCAGGGAGTCTCCCACTCCGACGGTATAGGCGATGACCTCCATCGGAAGACTCACACTGTGGGTGCGACCGTCGAGGACGACGGGCACCGGGGTGACCATGTTGCCGACTACCCGCCCGGTGGCGTCGTCGACCAGCTGGGCGTACACGGTCCGGGCGGTTCCCAGGCCGGTGTAGGTGAAACTCAGTTGTGGAGCTCCGACGATCTGGCTGCCGGTTGGCGGTGCTGCGTCGAGGGTCAGCGCGTTCCATGCGGCTGCCCCGTTTCCGATCGAATACGGCATCCGGTCCAGCGGGGCAGGCCCGGACCCGCCGAGCACCGAGAGGAAGCCCAGCAGACCTCCCGGACCCTCTGCCTGGAAGGGCTCGGGGCTATTGAAGCCAGCGTCGAACGGCAGCAGATCGGAGAACCAGTGCACGCCGCGCTGGTCGTACCACTGGAAGGTGGGGACGATGTCGGCCGGATCACCGGCCGTGCCGGCCACGTACTGATCGAGCCACCTGAGGTTGTCGATCAAACCCCGGTCGGCTTGGAACGGATTCAGCGGGTCCAGGCACGTGCCGTGCCCTCCGCAGAACCACACCATCTTCACCGGGACCTGGTGGGGATTGGCAAGGATCGCCTGGGCGTTGGTGACTGCCTCCGCCAACGGGAACAGGATGTCTTCCATCCCTTGGAACAGCAGGGTGGGCGCGCGCAACTGGGTCAGCAGTGAGGTGGGTCCAGAACTGGCCAGCACCGCCTGAGCGGTCTGATCCAGACGCCCGAGGAAAAGGGCGGTCAGTACCCCCCGATAGATCTGGGGGTTGATCTGCGCCCCGGTCACAGCCAGGGCCGCCGCCAGCCCGGATCCCATCGCCGTCTTGAACTGGTTGGTGTTGGGGTAGAGCGAGGACAGCAGAGAGGTCCATCCGAGTTGGGGAACGATGGCGTCGATACGCGGATCGGTCCCGGCGGCGACAAGTTGGATGCCCCCGCCGTAGGAGCCGCCCACCATGCCGATCAACGGGTCGTCGTACTCATCGACCCTGACCTGATTGCGTGCCGGGTTCGAACCGCTGGTTGCCCAGGTCAGAATCGCGGAGACGTCGCGCCCCTCATAGAACGGGCTGTCCAGTTGCAGCACACCGCCGGATGCATACTCGCCACGCGGATCCCAGGTGATGACGTTGTAACCGCCGTTGCCCTGGTACGACGGACCGCCGACCGCTGACTCCCAGGATCCGGAACGCAGGACCGGGATGCCCGGTGTCAGACTGCCGAACTGATTTGCCGCAGAGAGCATTTGGCCGAAAGGGTTGTCAGGGTCGGTGTCCCCGGGACCGGGCAGTCCCGGTCCCATGAGAACCGTGGGGGCCGAGGCGCTCAGGCCACGTGCGAGGTCGAGCGCGGGGAAGTAGTTCACGCTGATGGGGGTGTCGTCGAACGACGGCACCAGATGGGTGAATGCGGTCGGCCGTCCATCGGCCTCTGTCGCGGGGGACACCGTGAACGTAACGGTTTGCGATGCGCCGATGAGTGGGGCCAGCAGGTTGCTCACAACCGGGTCGCGGTGGAGGATTTGCAGGATCTGGCCCGCCAGCAGACCGATCAGGGGAATGCTGTTCACCGCCTTGTCGAACGGCGTGTTCTCGGCGACCAGGATGGAGAAGGACTCCAGTCGACCTGGCTCGGCCAGCGCCGTGGCAGGGGGCAAGTAGGAGAACTGGCCGTCGGGTCCGAACAGGGTGCGATTGGTGTTGACGTCGGCGCCGAGTTTCCCGCCGAGGTTCGGCGGTGACACCAGCGTATAGGTCAGATCATGGGGCGACTGAGCCCCCGTTGTCCCTCGCAGTATCCCGTCTTCCCAGTTCAGAGCGGGATCGACGAGAAGGGCCGAGGAATTCGAAGCTGCCATCGCAGCTGTCCGCTGTTGCGCGATCGGGACGCCCCGAAACTCCATCGAGTCAAGCGGTGTTCGCCGATGGTGGCCAGCCACCATCTTCCGGGGCGTCAGTGGGGTGGGGCGGGCAATGGCGTTCTGCACCCTCTCCGGGGAGCTGTGCCGGCTTGGGCCGGCCGCGTCGCCGGAAGTTGGGGAGCGCATACCTCGGACTGAGGCTCCGGCCGATGAGTCGGAATCCGTCTCCGCGCCGACGACGGCGCAGTTTCCAATGGCGGCGACGCTGAGGGCGAGGGCCACGGCAAGGCCGCTCCACCGTCCGGCCCGATTCCAAGTGCCCACCGCCGGAAATTCTATTCCGACGCTCGGGCCGGCGCGGGAATGGCCGATGTCGTCAGGAAGTGGCCGTGTTCTCAGCGGCGCCAACCCGCCCAGGTCAGGTAGAGCCCGAGGCAGGCCACCCCGACGTAGCCGATCTGCCAGACCACGCCGGTGCCGATGACGGCGTTGGCCGCCGAGACGAAGGCGGCCGGAAAAACCAGCAGCACAACGCCCCGGACCACCAGCAGCCAACCCAGAGCCGAGACGGCGATCGCGACCGGGTCAGTCCAAACCTGATGTAGCGCAACGATGATCAGGCCGAGCAGCAGGATGAATGCTCCGACAATCCACGGCCACAGTGGGTTGCTCTCGAAGTCGGTGAGCATCGTCTGCATCTGCGGAGCCCGGGCGGCTGCCGTGACGGGAACCAGGACGAGGAACGGGCCCAGGACCCGCGCCAGCAACCGGGTTGTGGTCTGAGGGGTCTGGGTCATCGGAGCCCTCTCTGGCGGGTGTTTGTGGACTTCAGCGGTTCACCGGGCATGAGAGCGAGTGCGGGTTCGCGGTAGCCGTGCCGACCGGGCGTCTCGAGCGAACCCGTACCAACGCACCGCGGTTCGGCTCCAGGATGACGTGGCGGACGCGCTGCCGCTCGCCGCTGGCGGGGGTGGTCTCCAACTCCACGCGTCGTAACACCTCGCGTAGCACGATCCGCATCTCGGCCATCGCGAACGTCGCACCGAGGCAGCGACGGTTGCCGCCACCGAAGGGCAGCCAGGTGGCGGGGCCGAGCTTGGCGCCGAGCATCCGGTCGGGGTCGAAACGGCCGGGCTCCGGGTATACGGCCTGACTCGCGTGGACCAGTCCGATACCGGGTGCGACCATCACGCCGGCGGGCAGCCGGTAGCCGCCGATGTCGACGGGTGCCTTGAGCACTCGGCCGACGTCGAACACCACGGGCCGGATGCGCAACGTCTCCTTGGCGACCGCGTCGAGGTACTCGTCGCCGGTCGGATCGCCGGCCGCGGAGGCTCCGGCGGCCGCAACCGCTTTGGCCAGGACTTCGGGGTGGCGGGTCAGTCGCTCCAGCGCCCAGGACAGCGCGGTGGCGGTGGTGTCGTGGCCGGCGGCCAGCAGCGTCATCAGCTGATCGCGTAGTTCTCGGTCGGTCATGTGCCGGCCGTCCTCGTCGGCGGCGCGCACCAGCATCGCCAGCACGTCGGTGCGCCGGGCCAGATCCGGGTCTGCCCGGCGCTCGGCGATCTCGGCGTAGAGCAGGCGGTCGGCGTCCTCGATGCGTCGGCGCACGTAGCGCCACGGCAGCCGACGCTGCAGCCGCGGATTGGCGATCGCCAGGGTGGCCCACGGCCCCATACTCAGGATTCTCGGCATGGCCCTGCGCAACTCGGCCAGCCGGTCGGGATCGGTCGCGCCCACGACCGTGCGCAGAATGACCTCGAGGGTGAGTTCGGCCATCTTCGGGGCCACTGGGAACTCGACGCCGACGGGCCAGCCGGCGATGTTGTCGGCAGCCATCTCGGCCATGGTCGCGCTCTGGCGGGCGACGGCGTCGCGGTGGAACGGGGCCATCATGAGCCGGCGCCGGTCGCGGTGCAGGTCGTCGTCGAGTAGCAGAACCGAACTGTCCCCGATCAGTCCGCCCAGCACCGAATTGGCTTCCCCGGCGTGGAAGACCGCCGGGTCGCCGGCGAACACCGTCTTGATATCGGCCGGGTCGGCCAGGTAGACGATCGTCCCCACGGAGGCCACCCGCACGGCGAAGACGTCACCGTAGCGCCGGTGTGCCCAGGAGACGAAGCGCGGCCATGACCACAACAAGAGTCCGGTCTGAATCGGTTTCGGCAGGCGGGGTCCCGGCGGCATTGCCGTCATGTCTGCGCGATCCACGGGGGCACCTCCCAGCCGGCTGCGGTCGACCCACCTCCGAGCCTAGCGCTGATCGGGACCGGCCCTCAGAGACCGTCCTTGTAGGCGATGGCGTACGCCAGTTTTCCCGGCTTCGGTGAGTCGATCGGCTGGGGCAGGGCGTCGAACGCTTTCTGTCCGAACTGCTCCATCCTGCCGAGTTGCTCGGCGGTGCGGCCCGCGTCGATCGCCGCGTCGGGCGGCAGGGCGACGATCGCCTCGCCGATCCTTTGCACCAACCCCAGATAAGGGGTCAGTTCGTTGAGGTCGGTGCCGGCGGGCCGCAGGCTCGGGTCGGGTTGGCTGCGCAGCCAGTCTCCCCAGTAGAACTCCTGGAACGCGGGGCTGTTGTCGTCCTGCTCGTAGCCGACGTCCCGCGCGAAATAGAGCACTTCGCGGTACTGGTCATTGGCGAACTGCTTGAGCCCCAAGCTCTTCGGTAGCGCCTCGGGTTCGACGGGATTGCCCTCGGCATCCTGCAGCCAGGTCCAGCCGCGGTCGCGCATCTCGTTCCAGAAGACCTCCGGTGCCAGCGTGGACAGGTTGCCGGCGACCTTGAGTCGCACGCGGGTATCGGGTCCGCCGCCGGGTGCTTCCCAGAACGAGGTCAGCGTGTGATGCCCGTCGGTCAGGTAGGGCTGTCCGCCGGGGCCGATGACGACCGTCTTCATCGGGGCCTTGGTCTCATCGGTCTCCGAACCGACCGCAACGGCACAGCTGAACGATGTCGGGTCGGAGATCTTCGCCCCGGTCTGGGCTTCGCCGAGGGCCTCCTGGCCGTTGGTCGCACACCACTGGTCCAGCAACTGCTCGGTCCCGTCGGGGCCGAGGGTGTAGCGGCCCAGGCGGTAGTAGACCTCGTCGTAGCCCAGCGATGGTTGGGTGGGACGCAGTTCACCCAGGCTCAGTTCGAGTAGATCGCCGGATGCGGCGGAGCAGTACCGTTCGTTGGGACCCGAGCAAGGTGCGGCTGCGGGGCGTTCTTCGGTGCGGGTGGCAGTCGCGCACCCGCTCAGCGTCACAAGGGTGACGCTCAGGGCGCAGACTGCGCGGTAGGCGGTGCGGGGCATCATCGACATCGTCCTTTCAGCGGGCGATCGGGGGTTGCGCCGGGAGGTCGTCTCAGCAGTCCAGGGTCTCAGCAGTCCAGGAATGAACCCAGCCGGCCGGTGCCCTTGAGCACTCCCAGGGATTTATCGGCGGTGGCCCGCATGTCGCCGTCGTCGGCGGTCTTGTCGGTCATCTCGCACTTGGTCTCCAGGAAGCCGGCCGGCGCGGAGTTGATGGCGGGCTGCAGCATCCAGTTCGCGTCGGGCGCCTCGGCGATCTCGGTGGCAAATCCCTCGGCCAGAGCGGGCTTGTTAAGCCGGGAGATGACCAGTCGGTTCGGGGCTCGGTTGAGCATCTCCACATCGCCCATCGAATCGCCTGCGGCCATGAACAACTCGCCGCGGCTGATGATGTTGTCGATCGCGCCTGCCTTGCCGCCGCGCCATGAGGTGAGACCCGACGGGACTGCCAGGATCTCCAGTTGCGCCAGCCGGGCCGGGGCGAGGTTGATGTAGGCCGTATCGGGGGTCTTGTGGGTGAGCTGATAGTCCGAGACCAGCTGGCCGCTGCCGCGGTCCTTCATCAGTGTGGTGACGCCGATGACGTGGTCTAGAGGCAGGGCCGCATCTTGCCCGTACTTGGCGACGATCGCGGGATTTACGGCATTCTGCACCATCCACCGCACCGCCCATCCGATGCCGGCCGAGACGACCCAGACGTCGTAGCCGTTGCGCCGCAGATTCCCGTAGAGATCGGCCATCTGTGGGTAGATGAAAGGCCTCCCCGCGTTGAGGATTTTCGACTGACGCCCCGATGTCAGGTCCGCGGCACCGGAACCGCTGTCGTAGACCGCGGACGTCTCGTCGATGAAGTCGGAGAGGGCGCGGCCGCTGAACACCGATGCCGGCATGGGCAGAGACGAGTACTCGCGGAACGGGTCAGCCTCACCACCGGAGTCAAGCACCGCGTCGTAGTACTCCGATAGCCCTTCGGACAGAGCCATGGGTTTGCCCTCGGCGGTGGTGAAGGAGGGGAACATGGCCGACGCCAGCGAGCCAGGGTCCACGGCCTTGGTCTCCTGCACGCGAGCCAGCACTGCCTCGCTGACATCGCGAGCCTGGGTGGTGTTGTCGAAGTCGAACACCACGGTCTTGTTCTGCCCGGCCGAACCGTAGATCAGATCGTTGAGTTTCTTGTAGACCGTCGAGGTCCATCCGGCTGGGTCGAGCGCCGGAATGTTGCCGTCCGCGGCGGCGGGCGTGCTGGACTCGGTGGCCGGCGATGCCGCCGACGACCGGGTCGCCGTGGGCGATGGGGATGAGCAGGCGGAGAGTGCGAGGATCGCCGCGGCGGCGCAGAGGGCGCGGGATGGCATGGCTCGCAGATTAGGGCTGCGGCCATGCGCCAGAACCTCTCTCAGGGCGAAGGGTCGCCCAAGGTTCACCTGCGATACCTGCAGTTCAACTACCGGAAAGCTGCACTAGGGCGATGGGCCCAACCCGGGCATGGCTCTCAATCGCCGGCGGTCTGCGCCTCGATGACCGTCTCCGTCGGGGCGGTGCGCTCCCACAGCACCGCCCCGATGCAGGCGGTGATGACCCACGCCGTGCCGAGAACGGCGCACCAGGTCATCAGCGCCATCGCCACCCCGATGGGACCGAACTGGGTCCAGGCGCCGATCACGTCCGGGAAAATGAACCGGCCGATGATCGGGACGATGATTCCGTCGATCACCACCCCGGAAAGTCCCACCAGCGCAAGGTATTTGAATCCGTGGCCGCCGTCGCGCACCAGAATCACCGGCGTCAGCGACCAGAACACCCATACCGGGATCAGGGAGACGACGATCATCGCGACCTGAGTTCCGCTGCCATACTCTGGACCGAAGGCGAGCCGCTCGCGAAGCACCAGCATCGTCAGGTACAGCACGAACCACGCCGAACCGCGCAGCAGCCTTTCGCGCGCCCGGAACTGCTCGCGCTGCCAGGCCTTGGCGAACATGCCGGCCACCGTGATCGACATCGGGATCCCCCATGCCAGGAAAGCGGCCAAGCCGAGGACGGTCCACGTCGAACGGAGTCCGGCGCTGTCGCCGAACGCGCTGCGCACCGCCTCGCTGGCCGGTCCGTCGAGGTCGAGTTCCCGTATCCACACGGTGCCCGGGCTGACGTGCTCAGCGAAGCCGGTGGAATAGCTGAACCCGAGAATCATCAGCGGGATGACGACGGTGAAAATCTGGACCGAGACCAGGACGCCCTGAGTCGCGCCGTCAATCTCCTTGAAGCGCCGCGCAACGGCGGCGACCGGGCTCAGCGCGCGGGATTCGGTCAGCCGCCGGCGGCGTTCGGCGATGCGCTGACGAACTGCGTCGCGGGTCGCACCGGTGTCCATGGGGACTGAACGTACAGTGCGCTATTCCTCGATGCTCAGCGCCTGCGTCGGGCAGTTCTCGCAGGCCGACTCGAGGTCTGTGCGACGGTCCTCGGGGATGTCATCCATCAGGATGTTCAAAGCGCCGTCGGCGCCGATCTCGAAGATGTCCGGGGCGGTCGCCTCGCACAACCCGATCGAGGAGCACTTGGTCCGGTCGACGACGATCCTCATGGCTTCTCCGGGGTGAACTCGGCCTGCATTGACATCACGGTATGGAAGAAGTTGCCGTTGCCCAACTCCGGCTCGCCGACGGTGTGGATATCGGGCAGCCGGGTCAGCAACTCGCGGAACGTCGCGGTGATCTGGCGACGGGCGAGTTGGGCGCCCAGGCAGTGGTGGATGCCGCCGCCGCCGAACGCGACGTGCTTGTTGGGGGAGCGGGACAGGATCAGCTGCTCGGGGTGATCGAACACCTCGGTGTCCATGTTGGCCGAGGAGTAGAACATGATCACCTTGTCGCCCTGGGTGATGTGGTGGCCGCCCAGTTCGGTGTCGCGGGCCGCGGTGCGACGGAACGTCATGATCGGGGTGGCCCAGCGGATGATCTCCTCGACAGCCATCGGCAGGCGGCCGTCCAGGTCCTCCATCAGCCAAGCCCGTTGCTCGGGGAAATCGGTCAGCGCTTTCATGCCGTGGCTGATGGACTGCCGGGTGGTGTCGTTGCCGGCGATGATCAGCAGCACGAAAATCGACGAGATCTCGTCGTCGCTCAGACGTTCACCGTCGACTTCAGCTTGAACCAGGGCCGTCATCAGGTCGTTCTCTGGATGGCTGCGGCGGGCGGCGATGAGCTCATGGGCGATTCCGTGCACCGTCACGATGGTCTGGGTCAGCCGAGTCAGCGGGTCGGCGCCCTGGAGTAAGCGGGGATCCCGCCAGCCGTCGGCGAACTGGGATTCGTAGGCGACGGTGTGGCGGTACTGCTCCGGTATTCCGATCATGTCGCAGATGTTGTTCATCGGTACCAGCGAGGCCACCTCGGTGACGAAGTCGACCCGGCCCTTGCCGGCGATATCGTCGACGATGCGACGCGAGTTGGCGACGATGTGATCGTCGATGCGGGCCAGCTGCTTGGGAGTGAAGGCCGCCGCCATCAGCCGGCGGATCTTGGTGTGCCGCGGAGGGTCCATCGCGATGAAGCCCTGGGCGGCGTCGAGGAGTTCTCTGGGGATCGACTCGAACGCGATGCCTTCGCCGGACAGGAAGTCGGCGGGGCGCCGGGTTACCTCCACCAGGTCGGCATGCCGGACCACGGCCCAGAAGCCCTGATCGTTGGGATCCTCGAACATGCCGTTCTTCACCGGCTCGTGCCAGGAGATGGGCCGGAGTGCGCGTAGCTCGGCGAAGACCTTCTCCCGGTCCTTGGCGGTGCCCGACCAGAACTCCACCGACGACAAGTCGGCGGGGTCGTAGGGGCGCGCGGCGCGGGTGAGGGCTGCTGTCGTCATCGGTCTCTCCTCAGGCGGGTCTTTCCACGAGCATCCGACAAAAAAATAAAACTGTCAAGCAGTTACGACAGCTGATCTTCAAGTGTCATCTCGGTTAGACTCCGTGCCATGTCTGTCGCCGACCTTCGCGCCGAGACCCGTGCCTTCGGGCGCGCCCGGCTGCGCGATGTGGCCCTCGACGCGGCCCGCGAGGTCGTATTGGAACGGGGCTGGTCGGCGGTCCGCATGGGTGCGATCGCGACGACGATCGGCATCAGCCGCCAAAGCCTGCATGCCGAGTTCGGCACGAAGGACGATCTGGGCAACGCACTCGTGATGCGGGAGACGGCGGAGTTCTTCGACGGTGTCGCGGTCCGTTTGGCCGAGCACCCGGGTGACCTGGCCGGGGGAGTCTCTTCGGCCGCGCAGTACATGGTGTCGGTGGCGCGCGACAACCCGCTGCTGGAGACCATTCTGACCCGCACGACGGCCAACGGCGGCGACGTGTCGCTGCTCTCGCTACTCACCGTGCGGGGTGAGCCCCTGATCGGCACCGCGATCAAGGTCTTCGGCGGCTGGGTGAATGAACAGTGGCCGTCGGCGGACCCCGACGATGTGCGTGTGATGGTGGAAAGCGTTGTGCGCCTGTGCCTAAGCCACATCTTGACGCCGACGAAGACGCCCGAGGCCGCGGCCGCCGACCTCGCCCTGGTGGCGTGTCGCTGTCTGCGGCCGGATATTCCGGTCTAACGCGCGAGCGGCGCGCAGCTCTGCGTGCCCTGATCGGTGTAGTGAACCGCCGGCATGCCGTCGACGTAGGTGAACGCCGTGTCCGGCGACCACTGGGTGCCCGGCTTGATCCACGGCGGCACACCCTGCGGATAGGCGATGGTGATATCGCTGTAGAACTGCAGATACGGTGGGCAGCCTTCGGCCGGGCGGGGGTTCCAGGCGTGTACGACGATCGGGTTGAACAACCGCTGTCCCTGCGCGCAATTCGGTTGGCATTCAACCGCATTGTCGGTCCCGGTGCCGTTGGCGCCATCGGCGCCCCAGGACGTCCAGATCATGTTTTCCATCGCCGCGGTGCCGTCGCAGTTGTACTTCAGCGTGGTCGGCTCCTGCTCGACCGCCATGCCGGGGTCCCAGCACTTGCCGATCAGGTAGGTGACTTCGTCGTACCCCGGATCTGGGGTCGGCGGCGTCGGATCCGCCCCGGCCGCCGGCATCGTCGTTGCCAGAACCGCCAGCGCGCTCGCTGTCAGCGCCAATACATGGGCCCGTGCACGGATCATTGGGTCTCCCTTCGCGACCCGGTCAACGTATGTCACTCAGTCGATCAGGCCCAACTCGGCCAGCAACTCCCAACTGGCGACCAGCGCGGCGTAACGCGGCCAGCGGTTCTCCAGATTGGGGCTCATTGCGCGCATTGCCAGCGGGAACGCCGCATAGGCCACATCCCAGTGGTGGGCGTGCGCCATGGCGACGTGGGTGTTCATCCCGATCGGCAACAGCGACTGCTTCTGAGTGAGCTGCATGTCGTTGTTGGCGTCGTACTCACTGAGGCGCACGGCGTCCATGAACTGGATGTTGGGCACCTCCAGCGGAGTGGTGGCGGCGGTGACCGCGAAGATCGGAATGCCGAGGCTGTCGAGGTACTCCGCGTGCTTCTTGTTGAACGCCTCGCGGACTTCGGTGCGGAGGTCGTTCATCGCGCCCTTCACGTCGTACTCGTCGAGCCGCCGAACGCCGACCTGGTTGAGCATCGCCGGGCTGATCACGCTCAGCAGCTTGCTGACGTATTCGTAGGAGCCTTCGGTCGGAAGGTCCTTGATCTGGCTGTAGACGCCGTCGGCGGTGTAGGAGCCGCCCACCGCGCCGGCCCAGCTGTACACACCCTTGATCCGGTCGTGGTAGTCGGGGTGGTTGACCAGGAACGACAGGATGTCCGGAGTGCCCTTGCTGTAGCCGAGCATGAAGACGTTGTCCGGGGGTTGGGGGTCGGTGATCGGAGCCATGGCGGCATCGAGTCCCTCGCCGCGGAACGCCGCCTCGATATCGGCCTCGTTGGCCTCACACGATCGCATGGGATGGACGTCGGCCCGGATGGTGCGCCAGCCCCGGTCCTTGTAGAGCTGGTCGGCCTCGAGGGGAAAGGCGTGCGCCCCCGGGAACATCAGCCCGGTGAGTAGTCCGCCGCACAGCATCAAGGTGGTGTTCGTGATCGAGTCATACTGTGCCTCGGGCAGTTCGGCCTGCCACTCGCTGGCCGGGCAGTCCTTGAGGAAACGTTCGGCGATGGCGCGGCGCGGGTTGTTCTTCTTCAACATCGACGGCAGCGGCACAGCGGCCAGCAATGAGGGCTTGGAGGCGAACTCGACCGCGTCCTTGTCCTTCACCGCCTCCTGCAGGAAAAGGTCACGCCAGCGCCGGCCGATCCAGCCCTTGACCCACGGGTCTGTCATCGCGGAGGGGTCGGCGGCGATCAGCTCGCGAACGCCGGCGATGACAGCCAGATGTTCTCCGGCGTCTTCATGGCGGGCAAGGTCGGCGGAGAGTTCGGTGATCTGCATGCTCTGCATGTCCGAAGATCATGGTGCAAACTCCGCGCCGGTGGGGCGGTAATGGCGGGGCCGGGTCCGGTCGGTACCGCAACCCGTCGTGATCGGCTAGCGGCCGGGGCCTACCGGTCCGGGTCCCACCGGGCCGGGTCCCACCGGGCCGGGTCCCACCGGGCCGGGGCCTACCGGTCCGGGGCCTACCGGGCCGGGGCCTACCGGGCCGGGGCCTACCGGTCCGGGTCCCACCGGGCCGGGGCCGGCCGGGCCCACGATGGCGTAATACTGGCACTGGTTGTTCTCGACGTTGAAGTACATGCCGGGGCCGCAGTTGTCGTCGGCGAGGCTATGGGCCGGTGAGGCGAGTCCGGCCAGCGGTGCAGCCACGACCGTCAGGGCGTAGGCCGCGTATTTCCCTATGGCGCGCATGGTCGTCAGTGTAGGCGCGCCGAACCGCGCTGTCGGCCGGTTAGGAGAGTGCGCGAAAGCACTTAGCGCGGGCGGCTCAGAGACCTAGCGAGTCTCGTGCCTGCCGCAGTGTGTTGGCCGAGCCTTGCAGCCCCAGCAGCTCCTTGACCGCCAGGGGAACCTGCAACACCTCGCCGGCCCCTTTGCGTGAGACGAGGGTGGGCAGCGACAGCGCGACGTCGGTGAGTTCGTAGACCCCGTTCTGCACCGAGGAGATGGGAAGTACCCGGTTCTGGTCGCCCAGGACCGCCTCGATGATCCGTGCCGTGGACAACCCGATCGCCAGGTTGGTGGCGCCCTTGCCCTCGATGATCTCGTAGGCGGCGTTGACCACACCCTCGGCGATGCCGGCCCGGGTGGCCTCGTCGAACACGAGCCCTCCTCCGGAGCGCCACTCGGTGGCCGGCACCCCGCCGATGGACACGCTCGACCACAGCGGGATCTCGGAGTCCCCGTGCTCGCCGACGATGAAGCCGTGCACGTTGCCGACGTCCACGTTCGCGCGCCGCCCGATCAGGTAGCGGAAACGACTGGAGTCCAGCACCGTCCCGGATCCGAAGACGCGCCCGGGGGCGACGTCGACCGAGCGCGCCGCGGCGTAGGTGACCAGGTCGACCGGGTTGGTGACGAAGATGATCACCGCGCCGGGGGACTGCTCGAGCAGCTGCGGGGTGAGCGTCTGGGCCATCGCCACATTGGTGGCGGCCAGCTCCAGCCTGCTCTGCCCGGGCCGCTGCTTGGCCCCGGCGGTGACGACCACGATCGCCGAGCCTGCCGTGACGTCGATGGAATCCGATCCGGTCACCACGCAGTTGGGCACGAACTGGCTGCCGTGGTTGAGGTCGAGAACCTCCGCCCGGACCTTCTTGGCGTTCATGTCGTAGAGGGCCAGCGCTTTGGCCGACCCGCGGATCAGGCAGGCGTAGGCGATCGCGGTCCCGACGCTGCCGACCCCGACGATGGACACCTTGGCGGCGTGCTGTTCGGCCACATCCGCATTATCCACCGTCGCTTCGTCGCGCTCACCCCTCCCGCGAACAGACACAAAAGTCCCGCGACACGCCGCCATTTGGTGCCTTTTGTGTCTGTTCGCGGGAGGGGTGCGGCAGGGGATCTAGCGTTTGCGGGGTGACCGAGTCGCCCGAGGCCGCCATGGGGGCCATCGCATCGGCCCCGATGTTCGACGGTCTCGACCGCGCGCACGCCGAGTTTCTCGCCGCCCGGAGCCGGTCGATCCAGCTGCCAGGCGGGCAGGTGCTGTTCCGTCGCGGGACGCCGTCGACGGGTTTCTACGTGGTCCGCGAGGGTCGCATGCAACTCTCGGTGTCCAACTCCCAGGGCGTGGTGAAGGTCCTGGAGATCGTCAGCCCCGGGGGAGCGTTCGGCCACGCCGTCATGTTCCTCCGCGAGCCCTACCCGGTGGACGCCACGGCGCTGGTGAACACCCATCTGGTGTTTGTGCCGGCCGACGCGGTCGACACCATTCTCGACGGCGACCCCGCGTTGGCCCGGCTGATGCTGGCCTCGATGGCCCGCCGGCTGCAGGCCAAGGTTCAGGACATCGCCATGTTGTCGCTGCAGTCGGCCTCCCAGCGGATAGTGGCCTACATCCTGGGGGCCATGCGTGATCCCGGTTCGGACTCGGCCGCGCCCGCCGGGCCGTCGATCACGGTGGAACTGCCCGCCCTCAAGCAGGTCCTGGCCTCCCGGCTGGGGATGACCCCGGAGACCTTCTCCCGGGCGGTCCGCGCGCTGGTTGCGCAGGGGTTGATCTCGGTGGACGGTTCGGTGGTGCGGATTCCCGACGTCGCCGCCCTCGACGCCCACGCGCGCAGTCAATCGGTGCTGTGATCGTCGCCACAGCGTCCTCTTGATCTAGGTCAAACGGTGATCCGGTGCCGGCTTCCTAGCCTGAACGGGTCCGTTCAACCGAGGAGACCCGATGTTTTGTTACCAGTGCGAGCAGACCGACCGCACGCCCGACCCCGAGCGCCCCAATCTGCTGGCGTTCGGCTGCTCTGCGGTCAAGGGCAACTGCGGTAAGGACGCCACCACCGCGGCACTGCAGGACGTTCTGGTCGAGGTGGACTTGGGCATCGGCCAGTACGCCAAGAAGCTCCGTGAACTCGGCGCGCCCGACCCGCAATACGCCGCGCACGCCAGCTTCGACCTGTTCACCACGTTGACGAACGTCAACTTCAACGCCACCCGGTTCATGGCTTTGATCGCCGAGGCGGTCGATGTGCGCGATCGGGCGAAAGCGGCCTACGAACAGGCTGCGAAGGCTGCCGACCAGGAACCTGAAACCCTCAGCGGTGCAGCCCAGTTCGTTCCGGCCAACACCATCTCGGCGGTCGTCGCCCAGGCCGCGACGGTCGGCGTCGACGCCGACCTGGACAATCTGGGTCCGGATATCGTCGGCCTGCGCAACCTCAACCTCTACGGACTCAAAGGCGTCTGTGCCTACGCTCATCACGCCCATGCGCTGGGCTACCGCAGCGATGAGACCGACGCCGGAATCGAGGCCGGGCTGGACTTCCTGGCCGCCGGCCCCACCGAGGCCGACGCGTTGCTCGGCCACGCCCTGGAACTGGGCGCCGTCAACCTCAAGGTGATGGAGATGCTCGACGCGGCCAACACCGGGAGCTTCGGCGACCCGGTACCCACCCCCGTGCGGGTGACTCCGGTGGCGGGCAAGGCCATCCTGGTCTCCGGGCATGACCTGCACGACCTGGCGAAGGTTCTGGAGGCCACCGCGGGCACCGGTATCAACGTCTACACCCACGGTGAGCTTCTGCCTGCTCATGGCTATCCCGAATTGCACAAACATCCGCACCTGGCGGGCAACTACGGTGGGGCCTGGCAGGACCAGCAGAGTGACTTCACCGCCTTCCCGGGTCCCATCGTGATGACGTCGAACTGTCTGATCGAGCCGCAGCCCGCCTATCGCAACCGGATCTTCACCACCGGCCCTGTCGGCTGGCCGGGCATCCGGCACGTCGACACCGACGACCTGTCGCTGGTGGTCAAGGCGGCGCAGTCGCTGCCCGGCTTCACCGCTGACGCCCCCGAGGAGACGGTCACCACAGGTTTCGCCCACGGCGCGGTGATGTCGGTGGCCGACAAGGTGATCGAGGCGGTCAAGTCCGGCGACATCAAGCGGTTCCTGCTCATCGGTGGATGCGACGGTGCCGCCCCGGGGCGCAACTACTACACCGACGTCGCCGACCAGGCACCGGCCGATACCGTGCTGATGACCCTGGGCTGCAACAAGTACCGGTTCAACACCCACGACTTCGGTGATATCGGCGGCATTCCGCGGTTGCTCGACGTCGGCCAGTGCAATGACAGCTACTCGGCGATCCAGATCGCGCTGGCGCTGGCGGACGCGTTCGAGTGCGGGGTCAACGACCTGCCGCTGAGCCTGTTCGTGTCCTGGTTCGAGCAGAAGGCGGCCGCGGTCTTGCTGACCCTGCTCTCGCTGGGCATCCGCAACATCCGGCTCGGCCCGACGCTGCCGGCCTTCCTGACCCCGGCGGTGGTGGACATCCTGGTGGACAAGTTCGCGCTCAAGCCGATCGGTGACCCCGCCGAGGATCTCGCCGCTGCCATGGCGGGTGCCTAGATGACTGAGGCCGTGGGGATACCCACCGGGACCGCAGTGGGATACGACATCACCCTGGTGACCACCGACGGTCAGGAGTCGACGGTGGTCTGCGACCCGCAGACCACCATCCTGGCCGCCGCCGAGGAGGCCGGGCTGGTGCTGAAGTCGTCATGTCAAGCCGGCGGTTGCGGGGCCTGCTCGGCAGTGCTGCGCGGGGGACGGGTGGAGATGTATGACCACGATCCCGACGTGATCGAGGTACCTGAGGACGAGGGCGGAATCCTGTTGTGCCGCAGCTTTCCCCGCGAGAGTTGCCGGATCGAGTTGCCCTACGGCAGCGCGAAGATCGTCACCGCTCCGCCCACTCGGCACGACGCCGAGATCACCGGATTGGATCGGGTGGCCGCGGGGGTGATGCGCCTGGAGCTCACGCTGAGGCCCGGCGAGGACGGCTCGTCGTCGGCGGACTTCGAGTCCGGCCAGTTCGTGCGGATGATGGTGCCCGGCACCGATCCCGGATCGCCGGCGCGTCGCGCCTATTCGCCGGCCAATGTGGCCAATTGGGACGGCCGGTTGGAGTTCTACATCAGGTTGCTGCCCGGGGGGGTCATGTCGGAGTACCTGAACGTTCGCGCGGCCCTCGGCGACGTGCTCACCGTGACGAGTCCGGATGGCGATTTCGCGTTGTCGGAGAACGGACTTCGGCCGCGTTGGTTCATCGCCGGCGGCACTGGTCTGTCCCCGTTGCTGTCGATGCTGAGACGGATGGCGGAGTGGGGCGATCCGCAGTCGGCCCGGTTGTTCTTCGGCGTCACCCGCTGCGAGGAGGTGTTCGCGCAGGCGGAATTGGCGGTGCTGGCCTCGGCTATGACGGACTTCCGGGCCGACACCGTGGTGTGGCACCCGGACCCGGCCTGGTCCGGAGCGGTGGGCAACCCGGTCGACCTCGCGGCGGCCGAGGCCGCGGTGCTCGGCGGGGAATCCGGGGAGTTCCCCGACGTCTACGTCTGCGGGCCGCCGCCTATGGTCGATGCCGCCTATGCCGCGCTGACCGCCGTCGGGGTGCCCGTCGATCAGATCCACGCCGAACGGTTCTCCGCAGTCACCTGACGGTCCCGCCATGGCCAGGGGGTCATCACCATCCTTATTGCCCACCTCCGCGCGACTAAGGACACCCTTAGTCGCGCGGAGGTGGGCAAAACGGTATGTGGCCGGACGGAGCCTCGGTTGTCCGTCTCCCGGCGTCGACGCCGGGCATCGCCCTCTGTCCGGAGGGCGGGTTCCGGTCTCTCGTCATCAAAGGCCGCGGCAACCGGTCTCCGGCGGTTAACCTTCTCCCGAGACGCACGACTGTTCGGGATGGGGCTGATACCGGTGCAAGCCATTGGACGCCGCAGGCTGCCCTGGCTGAGCCGCGGTCTGGTCGCCGGAGCCGGTGGCACTGCGGCCATGGCGGTTTGGTACCACCTTGAGCGTGCGCTGCGTCGCGGCCGCTACACCGGGGTAACGGCCCTGGCCGACGGGACGCCCGTCGAAGGGTTGTGGTCACACGCGGGTCTGGACTACGACGACAGCGTCGTGCCCGGTCAGATCGTCGCGAACATCCTCAACCTGCCCACCCCGACGCCTCGGGAGGCCGGAGCGATAACCCTGGTCCTGCGCTGGACCTACGGCTCGGCATTCGGCATCCTGCACGTCCTGCTGCGCAACCGGATGCGAGAGCCCCGGGCCACCCTGATCTTCGGCGGCGCGCTGGCCACCATGACCTCGGTGGCGTTCCCGCTGCTGGGCGGCACGCCGCCGCCGTGGCGCTGGCCCCTGGACGCACAGGCCAGCTCGGCCGGGAGCCACGCCGCCTATATCCTCACCGCCTCGGCGCTGGACAATCTGCTGCGCTGAGTGGTTGCGGGACAGTTCAGGAACAAGGAGGCCCATGACCGAGCCGCCCATCAACGAGCCGCCGCCCGCCGAGACGATCACCTACGAATTCCACGACGCGTCGGTACCGCCCCCGTACCACCGAAGTTTTGTCCTCACCTTCGACAGCGATCGGGCGCGCATCGTGGTCGACAGCTACGGCCAGGTGCTCGCAGAACAGACCGCTCCGATGAACACCGGGCTCTGGCAGCAGGTAGCGGGTTCGATCCCGCGCGACCTCGTCGTTCAGGAACCGGCCGAAGGGTGCACCGGCGGTACGGGCTTCACCGTCTCGGTCGCTGAGGGCGGCGCGGTCAGCTTTGCGCTGAGCGGTTCGGAATGCGGCGGGGCGAACTCGAACGCCGCTGAACGACTGGCCGACTGGGTGGCCCCGGTGCGGGCCCTGTTTCCACCGATGGATCAGCTGGCCCCGGACGGCTGAGAGTTGTCGGTGGGCTCCCATAACGTGCTGTGCGGGGAGGTAACCGATGAAAAATCTCATCATGTTCAGGGGCCTTTTGATGTTCGGGGGCCTTGTGATCGCTCTCGCGGCCACAATCGCCGGCTCGCTGTCCGCCGCGCCCGATGCCGTGGCGGACACCGCCTGCGTGGGCGTGCTCAACCAGAGCGGCTGCACGCCGGCACCCTGGAACGGTCAGCTGATGGAGACCTGGAACACCCCGGGTTACTACGGCGGCTGGACGAACGGCCCGGTCGCCTGCGACCCGTTCACCCGGCAGTGCCGGGGGTGGGCGCAGCCCTGAGGCGTCGCGCACTCGAAGCCGTAGCATGACCGCTCATGACCAAGCGTCAGGTGGCTGCGCTGTTCGTTCTGTGTCTGGCGGTGTTCATGGTCGCCGTCGACGCGACCGTCATCAGCGTCGCGGTGCCGGCGATCACCCAGGAGCTGCACCCTAGCTACAACCAGGTGCTCTGGATCGGCGACATCTACTCCTTCGTCCTGGCCGGGCTGTTGATCACCATGGGCAACCTGGGGGACCGACTGGGCCGCCGCCGACTGCTGCTGATCGCCAGCATCGCCTTCGGTGCGGCCTCGGCGGCCGCGGCGCTGGCGCCGACCGCGGGGCTGCTCATCGCCGCCCGAGCGGTCCAGGGTGTGGCCGGTGCGGGCCTGATGCCTTCAACGCTGGCGTTGCTGCGCACCGTGTTCGCCGACGACCGCCAACGGACCCGGGCGGTGGGGATCTGGAGCGCCGGCGGGGCTGCGGGTGCCGCCATGGGTCCCACGGTCGCCGGGGTGCTGCTCGAGCACTACTACTGGGGTTCGGTTCTGCTGGTGAACCTTCCGGTTGTCGCACTGATCGTCGCGGTCGGCGCGTGGGTGCTGCCGGAAGCCCGCAGTGAGGTCCGTCACCCGCTGGACCCGCTCTCCGTCGTCTACTCCACCGCCGGGATCCTGGCCGTCGTCTACGGCATCACGGAACTGGCTCATGCCGGTTTGGGCTTCTGGCCGGGCTATGTCGCGCTGGTGTTGGGCGGGTTGCTGTTGTGGGTGTTCATGCAGCGTCAACTCCGGCTGCCGATGCCGTTGCTGGATCTGCACCTGTTCACTCAGATCCGGTTCACCGCGGCGGTCGTTGCGCAGTTGGCGGTGGTGTTCGCCAACGTCGGCGCCCTGTTCTTCCTGCCGATCTTCCTGCGTCAGGTGGCCGATTTCTCAGCCTTGCAGTCCGGCATGGCGGTGCTGCCCCAGTCCGTCGTCAGCATGGTGACCGCCGCCGCCGCCGCGCGTCTTATCGGCAGGTTGGGTCATCGGCGGGTCTTGCTGGCGGGTCTCGGAGTCGGCGCCTTGGGTCTGGTCCTGCTGGGCGTGGCGATTCCGGTCTCCTACGTGACGATGGTCGTGCCGCTCATGCTGCTGGGATTCTCCTTCGGGGCGGTGGTGACCGTGGCGTCCGATCTGGTGCTCACCAGCGCCAGCAAGGACCGCGTCGGTGCGGCAACCGGCATCTCGGAGACCGCCTTCGAACTCGGCAACGCGTTGGGTATCGCGTTGACCGGCAGCATCGTCTCGGTGCTCTACATGATCTTCAGCGAGGGCAAGGCGAACTTCACCGAGTCGGTGGACACCGCTGCGTTCACCACCAGCCTGGCCGTCAACTGCGCCATCAGCGGTGTGTTGCTGGCCGCACTCACGGCGTTCGTCGCCCGTGCGTTACGCGGCCGCGAAAGCACCAGCGCGGCAGCGTAAATTCCCCGGGAATGGCTCCCCCCGTGGAACCACGTTCGCTAAGGCGTGCGGAGACGGTTCTGGACGGTGGTCGATGCGGCTTGCTTCGACGAGGACCGCGCCCGGGCGTGGCGGTACAGGACTGACGGCCTACTGAGTAGCCTGTGGTTATGGCCGATGAGGAGGTTGTCGACGAGTCCGTCGACAACGGCTCCGACGGTGACGAGCCCATGAACACGTCTCAGCCGGACAAGGCCCAATGGGCAGGGGCTCGGTGGAGCCGCACGATGCCGGAGTCGGTCGCCCGCGTCGCGGTCATCGGACTGGTGGTGGTGCTGGGCCTGAGCGCGCTGTGCGGGTGGCTGGGCTACCGGGTCCACGGGCAGGGCCAGGCCGAGCAGGCCAGGGCGCTGTTCCTCGAGGCGGGCAGGCAGGCGGCGGTCAATCTGACCACCGTCGACTATCAGACCGTCGAGGCGGACGTGGAGCGCATCCTCGACTCGGCGACCGGCGCGTTTCGCGACGAGTTCGCCGGCCGGGCCGATCCTTTCATCGATGTCGTGAGAAAGGCCCAGTCGGTGTCCTCGGGCGTGGTCACCGAGGCCGGCGTGGAGTCGATGACCGCCGACGAGGGTCAGGTGTTGGTGGCGGTGACGGTTCAGACCACCAATCGTGGTGTGGCCGAACCGCCTCCGCCTCGTTACTGGCGAATGAAGCTGACGGTCAACAGGGTCGGCGGCGAGGCCAAGATCTCGAAGGTGGATTTCGTGTCGTGACCGAGGAGAAGACCGGGAACGAGGATCACGACGCTCACCCGAACGACGACTTCGAAACCGAGATCGAAGCCGATGTCGAAGCAGACGAGGCCGAGGATACGGTCGCTGCGTCGGAGGGGGCCGGGTTTCGCGGTGCTGCCGACTGGCAGCGGATCGCCGCTTTCGGCGTACTCCCGGCGACGACTCTCGCCCTGACCGTCGGCGCGGGGCTGTTGCTCTGGAAGTACGTCGCGAGGGACGCGGTCGACACCGCTCGCACCGAATCGGTCGCCGCCGCCCGCGAGGCGACGGTGGCGATCCTGAGCTACCGAGCCGACACCGTCGAGGCGGATCTGACGGCCGCCCGAGACCGGATCACCGGGGCCTTCCTGGATTCTTACACCGATTTGGTGGACCGGATCGTGGTCCCCGGTGCTCGGGCAAAGGGGATCTCGACCGAGGCCAGGGTTCCTGCGGCGGCCTCGGTGTCCGCCGACGCCGATCATGCCGTGGTGCTGGTGTTCGTCGACCAGACCGTCACCATGGAGGGCAGCGCGCCCAGCAACTCGGCCTCAAGTCTGCGGGTCACCTTGGACAAAGTGGGCGAGCGCTGGCTGGTGTCCGGGTTCGACCCGGTTTAGCCGGAATCGTCGCTGCCGAACCACTTCTGCTTGATCAGTTCATAGGTGCCGTCCTCCCGAACGGACAGCAGACCCCGGTTGAACTGTTTGCGCATCTCGCTGCCGTTGGGGAAGGCCACACCGTAGTCCTCGGGCTCGAAGATGGTGCCGACGATCTGGCCGACACCGGATCCTTCGTGGTTGGCGTAGAACCGCAACACCGGCGCGTCGAAGACGATCGCGTCGAGTTTGCCGCCCCGCAGTGCGGCGTAACAGTCCTCGATCTGGGCCGCGCCCTGGGCGGACACGCCGATCGAGTTGAGGTACTGAGCCGGTTCGGTCTCGGCGACCGTGCAGACCCGCTTGCCCAGCAGGTCCGCCGGTGAATTGATCTGGGCGTCGAATTTCTCCACTGTCAGGTTCGCGGTCAGCGTCGCGGTGTAGAACGCCACGAAGATGATGCCGACGAAGGCCCACAGGACGGCCAGCACCCGGGTGAGCGTGTGTTTGGGTACGTCGTCTGGCTGTCCGGCGAGCATGCCCAGGCTCCAGCCGAAGGATCGGAACACCCCGGGCAGATAGGCCTTGGGCACCATCGAGTTGCCGTGTTTGCGTTCGGACAACCAGATGATGTGTGCGGGGATCACCGAGATGAGCAGCCCTGCCACCAGCCAGACCAGCATCATCTTGGAGAACAGCAGCCCCAGGAATTCGCTCAGGGTGGGTGTGGAGCGCTGCAACTGGGTGGTCGGCACCATGATCTGCAGGCCGGAGTTGAGAATGGGTTGGGAGAAGTCGTAGTCCTTGGTGCGCTCGGCGGTGATCGAGATGGCGGTTGCGGCGGCGTCCACCCGGCCGTCGGTGACGGCTCGGAGCTGCTCGGCGACGTTGGCGACGTCGACGTACTCCAGCGTCACGTTCTCCCGCTCGGCGACCGCCTCCAACAACTCGATGGTGAAACCGGACTTGATGCCGTCCCGGGTCATCACGAACGGTTCGAGGTTGTGGGTGGCCACGGTGACCACGACCGGGTCGGCAGCACCTGCTGAGGGCATCAGGCCCGGGAGTGCTCCGATCATCGTCACCAGCAGCGCTACAGCGCTCAGCGCGCGCAGGCGAACACCCACCGTCTACTAACCTTTCGGCTCTGAAACCCTCCGGCCGGCCACCCCGACCCGACCGTCAAGACTAGACGGCGGCGCGGGTAATCCCGCGCCGCCGACTGCCGGTGGTGTTGTTATTGGGGTCGTTTCGCCTGATCAGGCGGGGTAGCAGGGAGCGTTGCCCGGCGTGTAGTACGGCTGTCCCTCCGGGGTGTAGCAGGGCAGCTCTCCGGGGAACGACGGGTAGGGCAGGTAGCCGGGGGGCAGCGGGGGCCATGCGGCCGGCGGCGGCGCGACATAGGGATCCCCGTAGCCGTAGGGGCGGTCGACCGCGGCGCCGACGATCGCGGCGTCGGCGATATCGCCACCGATGTTGGAGCATCCGCCGATGTCGGCATGACGCCCACCGACGTCACCGCATACCTCGGCCTGGGCTGCCGGGGCGATGGTGAAGGGAACCGCCGCCATGGCCATGGCGGTCAGGACGGTGCCTAAAAGTTTGTGCTTCATGACGTCATTATCACCACATGCGGCCGCGGTGTTACCGCTGTGGATGTAGAACGGCCCCCGGAAACCGAATGGGCCGGGGGCCGTTCGCGCCTGGCGCCTACTTCTTGGTGATGGTTTCGGTGAAGTTGCCGTTGCCGTCGTTGATCCAGGTGATGGTGCCGTTCTGGAATTCGGTCATCCAGCCGCCGCCGGAGACGTCGGGTCCGCCGCCGGTCTGCGATTCGCCCGCGGTCGGCCAGCCCATAGCGCCACCGGGGCCGCCCTGCTCGTTGTAGACCCGCAGGATCTCGCCCTGAACCAAGTGCGCGCCGGACTCCGGCGAGGAGAAGATGGTGCCGTTCGCGAACGCCGCAACGGTGCCGTCGCCGACCTGCTCGGGCTGGCCGCTGGGCATGCCCAGCACGGTCTCGCCGCCGAACTTGTGATAGGCCTCGGCCGTCGGCCCGTCGAGGAAGACCTCACCGATTCCCGGGACGTTCATGGTGGTCGGGGCACCGTTGAGCACGGAGGACACCGCCGATGAGGCCGCGCTGGCCCCGCTGCTGGCAGCGCTGCTGGCCACGCTTGCGGCACTGCTCGCAGCGCTGCTTGCGGCACTGGCTCCACTGCTCATGGCACTGCTGGCCGCACTCGCGGCCGACGAACCCATGCTGGAGGCGCTGGACAGCACGTCCTTGGTGGCGTCCTTGGTCTCAGAGCAGCTCACGGCGAACGCCGCCGCGATGGCCAGGCTGCCCGCCGCGGCCGCAGCACGAGCCAGTTTGGTGGTCATTATCTGTGGTTCTCCTCTTGTCGGATGACGGTGGCGCACGCGCCACATGCCAAGCTAGCAAACTCACGGTATGCGCGGGGGCGCTCAGGGTGCAGCGATTCGTCGGTTCGGTCCGGCCGTGCAGTGAAGGGGTGGGGATGTGATGGGTGTGAACTCTCGATACTCGTTTGGGCTGCGGGTGGAGCGGGAATACGCCCGTTTCCGGGTCGCCGAACGTAACAACGGTTACGCTGACCTCGCGGGGCGGCAGCGCGGCCGCTCCGGTGAGGAGCGACGATGCCGTCACCGCAGGCCCAGAAGAGGTCCCAGAAGAGGCGTGGCCCCGCCCTGCCGCCCAGCAGGACGATGGTCGTGCATTCTGCCGACGGCACCCGGTTGCACACCGAGGTATTCGGGCCCACCAACGGCTATCCGATCGTGCTCGCGCACGGCATCACCTGCTCGCTGCAGGTCTGGCACGAGCAGATCAACGACCTCGCCCGCGATCATCGGGTGATCGCCTACGACCATCGCGGACACGGGCGCAGCGGGGTTCCGGCGCCGTCGGAGTACAGCCTCGACCACCTTGCCGCCGACCTCGACGCGGTGCTGACCGCGGTTCTACGGCCCGGCGAGCGGGCCGTGGTCGCCGGTCATTCCATGGGTGGCATCGCGATCAGTTCGTGGTCGGACCGTTTCCGCCACCGTGTCCAGGAACGGGTCGACGCCGTGGCCCTGATCAACACCACCACCGGCGACCTGCTCGACAAGATCCAACTGCTTCCGGTTCCCGGCATGTTCAGGGCCACCCGGGTGGCGGCCGCCCGGACCATGATCCGGGCACTCGGCGGCGCTCCGCTGGTCAACGGCACCCAACCCGGCAGCCGGCGCTTCCTGCAGATGATGGCGGTGGGCTCCGACGCCGATCCGTCGATCACCCGCTTCCTGCACGATCTGTTCGCGGCCACCCCGGCCACCGGGCGTGGGGCATGGGCTCGGGTGCTGGTTGAGGAGATCGGGCACCGGGTGCATATCGACCTGTCCGGACTGACTGTGCCCACCCTGGTGATCGGCAGCACCGGGGATCGGCTGCTGCCGATGTCGCAGGCCCGCGTGATCGCCGAGTCCGCGCCCAATCTGGTCGAACTGGTCGAGATGCCGGGCGGGCATTGTGCGATCCTCGAACACCCCGGCGACGTCAACGGCCATCTGCGGGATCTGGTCCGATCGACGGTCATGGCCGAGAAGATCAGCTCCTAAGGCGCCGTCAGCGCCCGGGTCACCTCGTCGGCGGCCCGTTGACCGGAGCGCACCGCTCCATCCATGAAACCGGTCCACTCGTCGGCGGTCTCGGTTCCGGCCCAGTGCAGCGGACCCACCGGTGTGCGCAGCAGGCGGCCGAACTCCGTCCAGGATCCGGGCGGCACCGCGGCCGTCGGCCCGCCGGGTGCGAAGGACTCCGCTCCCCAGCGCTGGTCGAGATAGTCGATCGGCTCGGCCGCCTGCTCGCCGAACAGCGCGGTGAAGCACTGCAGAACCTGCTCGCGGCGCTGCCCGTCGGGAAGAGAGTCGAAGCCCCGCGGGTCGGTGAAACCCAACAGGATCCCCGGTCCGCCGTCACCGGGGCTGACGTCGAAGGTGATGAACACTGGCCCCTGATCCGACAGCGCCTGACCGGAGAGCCCCTTGGCCCGCCAGAACGGGGTCGGGTAGGCGGCATAGGACTTGGTCAGCGCGCCCAGCGGCCAGCGTTGGGCCAGTTGCTGGTACTCGATCGGCGGCGCCGGGGCGATGTCGATGTCCAGGCGCTGCATCGGCGCGATGGCCACAACGGCCCGGCGGGCCTCGACCACACCGGCCGAGGACGTCACCGCCACCGCGTCCTCGGACCATTCGATACGGGAGACCACCGCCCCCAGCCGGATCCGGTCGCTGAGCTCCTCGGCCATCCGGACCGACATCTGATGGGTGCCCTCCACGAAGTGGTCCTGCTGGGCGCCGCCGACCGTGCCGAGCATCCGGTCCAGACCGCCGGAGGTTTTGACGTAGCGCACGGCGTGCAGCATCGACACCTCGTCGGGCTCGGCACCCCAGGTCACCCGGGACATGATCGCCATCAGGTCACGGGAACCGGCTGTGGCCCGCACCGAGCGCAGCCAGGCGCCCAGGCTCATGGCGTCGAGTTCGGCGGCACCCTCGGAGTTCCACGGCTCGGTGACGCTGACGCGCGCGGCGATGCGGTCGAACTGCCACTGGATGCGGCCGATGTCGAGCAGGCCGACCAGTCCGAGTTTCGGGATGGTGCCCTGGTAGCGGCGGATGTTTCCGCGCCACCGGATCAGGTTGGCCCCGTCGTGATAGGTCGGGGTGGTCTCGCAGCCCAGATCGGCGGCCAGTTTGAGCACGGCGTCCTGGGTGGGGCCGACGAACGAAGCTCCGCGGTCCACCGGAACCCCGGCCAGCGTTCCTGAAAAGGTGCGGCCGCCCACCCGGTCACGGCCTTCGAGGACCACTACGTCGAATCCCTTGCGGGTGAGTTCGCGGGCTGCCGTCAGGCCCGCCAGACCGGCGCCGATCACCACCACGTCATGTGCCATGAGTCCAGTCTCCCCGATTCCGCCGCGTAAACCTTCGCGCAGCGGCGATTTCTGTGCCCAAGTCGCTCTAAGGTCAGGAGGCAGTGAAAGTGCTCACCGCCCTTTTCGGGCCCACCGACGCCGTCCGGCGCGCTCATGCCCTGCGCGACGCCGGTGCCGCCGGTGTCTTCACCTTCGAGGGCCCGCACGACGTGTTCGCGCCGCTGACCCTGGCTTCGACGGCCGGTGGGCTGGATCTGATGACCAACGTCGCCATCGGGTTCCCGCGCAATCCCATTCAGCTCGCCCACCAGGCCTACGACCACCAGCTGCTCAGTGGGGGCCGGTTCACCCTCGGGCTCGGTACCCAGATCCGGGCCCAGATCGAGAACCGCTACGGAACGTCCTTCGACCGCCCGGTGGGCCGGATGCGTGAGCTGATCGCAGCGCTGCGGGCGATTTTCGGGGCATGGCAGAACGGCGAGCGGCTGGACTTCCGAGGCGAGTTTTACCGCCACACCCTGATGACACCGACGTTTAATCCCGGCCCGAACCCCTTCGGGCCGCCGCCGATCTATCTCGGGGCACTCGGCCCGCGAATGACCCGGACGGCGGCCGAGGTGGCCGACGGGCTGCTGGTGATGCCCTTCTCCTCCCGCCGCTACCTGCGCGAGGTGACCATGCCGCTGGTGCGGGAGGGCCTGGCTGGGCGCTCGGACTTCGCGGTGGTGCCCGAGGTGATCGTCTCGGTGGGCGAAGACGACTCAGCCCACGAGGCCACCCGGCGGCTGCTGGCGTTCTACGGCTCCACCCCGGCCTACCGCCCGGTGCTCGACCTGCACGGCTGGGGTGAACTGCAACCCGAACTCAACGCGATGTCCAAGCAGGGCCGGTGGTCGGAGATGGCCGGAATGGTCAGCGACGAGATGCTCCACACCGTCGCGGCGTGCGGCACGCCGGGGCAGATCGCCACCCGGATCCGAGAGCGGGTCGATGCCGCCGGGGGGCTGGCCGACACCGTGTGCCTCTACCAGCCCGGCCCGATCCCGGTGGAGGCTCTGGCGGAGATCGTCGAGGGACTCGCGGCGTCGGATTGACGCGCGGCGGTCACGGTGCGACGGAGAGCCAGTCGGCGAAGCCGGACGGGTCGTGGCGGCCCAAGGCGCCGTGCTCGAACAGTCCCCAGCCCTCTCGCGGGACGGAGTCTCCCTCGTGGCAGACCGCGCGGCCCACATGGTCGATCACCCCGAAACCGGAACGCGCGACGATCGCCGGGTCGGTCATGTCGTAGGAAAGCCGCTCGGTGAACTTCTCGCCCTTCCACACCCCGTGCAGCCAATCGGCGTCACCGCCGTATCCGCCGCCGACGTGGATCGGAACCGCCAGTTTGGAATCGATTTCGAACCGGAGCGGCCGGCCGTGCGCGTCGGTGGCCTCGATCGTCGCTCCGGTGGGAATTCTTGTGCCGGAACGATAATGGACGCTGACCCGGGGCCAGCCCAGCTGCTCGATGCGGCCGTCGCGCCAGATCCGGGTGCAGTCGTTGACGGTGCGGAACCCGGTGGGCTCTTCCTGGATGATGAGGACGATGGCGAAGTCGTCGAAGGCGATCGGAACGTAGAGCCACCACATACCCTCGAACGGCGGATCGGCCGGGCGGCCTGGTGGTTCGGCTTCGCCGATGGGGCGGATGCCCCAGGACCGGTCACGGCTGCCGATCCAGCTGGCCGGGTCGACGGTGATCCGCTCGCCGTCGATCACCAGATGACCGCTCCAGCGGCCCAGTTGGGCGAAGCGCTGGGCATCCAGGGTGACCTTGGCGCCGGATCGCATCACGTGGCGCTGCTCCTGGACCGCGTCGAAGAGACCGTGCCAGGTCAGATCGCAGGCGATACCCTCGGTCTCCTCCAGCACGATGCGCAGTTTGCGCAGCGGCTCGGCGACCTCCACGCGGTAGCCGTTGACGTGCTGGTTCAGCCGGTTCTGGTCGATCGCGTCGGACAGGTGCACGGCGGTCTGGATATCGCCGCGCCGTACGAGGACAAAGGCGTCCTTGACCCCGAGATTGGGGTAGTAGCCGATGCCGCTGATGACGAAGATGTCGCCGGTGCGGTCATGGGCGTTGAAGTAGGAGCGGTCGTAGAAGTTCCGGTCCGAGGGGCCGGGCCAGGCGATCGGCTGGGGGAGTTGGTGGACGGGGTATTCGTCGAGTGGTCCTAGCATCAGTTCTCCTCGATCAGCCGGCGAAGGAGTCCGCCGTGATAGAACAGCGACTCCACATCGTCGGGTCTGGCGATCTCCCCGAAGTGCACCCGGCGCGCCCCGGTCCGCAGGAACACCACACACCAGATGACCGCGGAGTAGATGTAGAACCAGCGCAGGTCGCCAGGTTCCACGCCGGTGAGCCGCCGGTAGGTGGCGCGGACGTCGTCCTCCCGCAGCACGCTCGGCAGCCCGGGAAGTCCGGCGAGGCCGGCGATTTCCTGGAACACCATGTGCGCGAAGATGATCCATGCGACGTCCAACTCCCGGGGGCCGAGTGTGGCCATCTCCCAGTCCAGCACCGCAACCGGCCGGAAATCCCGGTAGAGCACGTTGCCGATACGTGAGTCGCCCCAGCTCAGCACCGGCTCCGCGGCGGCGACGTCGGCGGGGAAGTGCTCCTCGAGCCAAGCCAGCGCACGTTCCACCAACTCCGAGCGGCCGATGTCGGGCGCGGCGAATTCGTACCAGTGCTTCAACCAGCCGAGGCGCCGCCGCAGTGGGGTGTCGCCCGGCGGTTCGGACTCGGTGAGGAAGCCGAATGTGTCTGCTGCGTCGGGGATTCCGTGCAACTCGGCGAGGACGGCGATGGTCGCGTCCTGCAGTTCGCGTTGCTTGCCGGCGGGGGCGTCGGCGAACCAGTTGCCGCCGAAGGTGTAGGGCATCACGTCGGGTGGGACGAACCCATCGACGAAGTCCATCAGGAAGAACGGGCTGCCCAGCACCTCGCCGGTCGGTTCGATCCATCGCACCGCGGGGACCGGCACCGTGGTGAGTTCGGACACCAGACGCAGTACGCCGAACTGGTGATCCATCCGGTACTGGGAGAAGACCGGTACGTCCGCGGGGGTGGGGGCCACCCGGGCCACCCATCTCTGCTCGATTGCGGTGCCGTTGTCGGTCCAGCGGCCGGTCAGGACGATGGTTTCTGAAGACATCCCGTTGGAATCCACCCCGCTCTCGACGGTGACCTCGGGTACTGCACCGTCGGGGATGACGCTTGCCAGCCACCGCGACAGCGTCTCGGGCAGGGCGCTGAGGTCCCGGCCCGAGCGCTGCAGCCGGGAGACCTCGGTGTCGATGGTCGGTTGGTTGGCCACGTCGCCCTCCCGCCGCTCATCGGACCCGACGGTCGGTGCCAACGATGCGGCGACCGACAGAGGCCCTCGATCCGTTACCGACGGTGCCACACCGCAGGCCGCGGGGGAGTGCCTTGCCGAAAGTGGTGCCTTGCCGGCAGGGGTGCCTGGCAGACAGGGGTGCCGTTCCGACTAGATCATGAAACCCGCTCAGCCGGCCGGACCTCCGTTCCCACAGCGGGGGTCGCTGCGGGAACGCCGAGCAGCTGGTCCAGGGCGAACCTGAACCCAACCTGCATCTGACCGGCCCCGGCTGCGCCGACGGTCATCTGGATGTCGAGGGCATCGGCTGCGGCCCCGGCGGGGCCCGTCACGCTCATCCCGGTGAGCACCAGTCCGCCATCGGCCGCGACCGCCGGCCCGACGGCTGCGGCGGCCTGCGGGGTCGCGATGACCGCGCTCATGACGTAGAGGTCACCGGGCGCCGGCAGCGGCTGGAAGAAGTGGCTGCCGTTCACCGGCTGGCCCGCGGCCGCCGGCCCGGCGGCGGAGCCGTTGAACAGCAGCGTCAGCCCGGAGGCGACGGCGATCACGACGGTGGCCGTGATCCCGGCGACGCCGCCGACCAGGAGGCCGACGATGTTGTCGCCGAACAGCGAGCCGATTCCAGTGCCGATGGAGGTGCCCAGCGCGGTTTGCAGCATCGGATCCCTCAGGACCGCCTGGATGACGGTATCGGTCACCTGGCTCAGCGGCATGCCCTCGAGGATGTCGACTACGACGTTGTCGATGAGGGCTTCGCCGGTCGGTTTGGCCAGGAAGGAGCCGACGCTGGCCCCGGCGACCTGGCCGGCGATCCCGTCGATGAAGGCATTGTTGATGCCGGACTCTTTGAGGCGCTCGATGACGATGGCCTTGGTCGCGGCGGCGATGGCGTCCCGGAAGACGCCATCTTTGAACAGCGTGTTCAGTGTGTTCGGGATGATCGCCGATACCGCGGCCTGGTAGGTCGGATCGGCCTCGAGCCAGGCGAGCGCCGCCTGAAGCGCCGTGTCGGGGTCGGTTCCGTCGATTACCGCATCGGCGAATTGGTCGATGGCATCGGTGACGGCGGTGTTGAACCCGGGGTAGGCCAGGAATTGGGTCACCGCGGATCCGAACGCCGTGGCGATGTCATCGACGGCGGTCGTGTTGGCCAGCAGGTCGGCGATGGCGGGGCCGAGGACCGGGCCGAGCTGCTGTGCGACGTAGGCGCGGACCGCGGCGCTGGCGGCCAGCTGTTCGATGAGCGTCGTCGTGATCGCGCCGAGGGCCTGCTGAACCGCCGGGTCGCTCAGCAGCGTGGAGTCGACCAGGTTGAGGGTGTCTGCGAGGGTGACCTTGACGGCTGCTTTGACGTCGAGGTTGGCCCACAGTTGCGCCGCCACTTCATTGAGTGCCGCGGGCAACGTGCCGGCCAGGGCTGCTGCGGCGAGCTCGCCGGCGGCGGCGGCCAGGGCCGCGGGGATGCCGGCCTGATCGAGGAAGTCCGGCAGGACCGCGCCGGCGATGGTGCCGAGCTCGGCGGCGACGCCGGAAACCGCCAGGAACTGCTGGACGGCGGCGCCGATCGCCTGGCCGACGGGCTCGGCGATCGGGGAATCGGCGAGCGCCTTGGTCACCAACGTCGCCACCTCGCCGCTGAGCGCCTGCTGCACCGCGGTGTTCTCCAGCAGCCCGCTGGTCAGCGTCGTCAGGCTCGCACCGAGAGCCTGGACCACCGCGGTGTCGGCCAGTAATGGTTCGACGGCATCGGTGACTGTCACCGTGACCGCGTTCAGGATGTCGGTGTTGGTCGTCAACTCCTTGATGACCTCGGAGGCCACCGAGTCCAGGGTGCCCGCCACGGCGGCCGCGGCGAGTTCGCCGGCGGCGGTAGCCAGGGCAGCGGCGACTCCGGTCTGGTCGAGGAAGTCGGGCAGGAAAGCACCGATGACGGTGCCGAGTTCGGCGCCGACCCCGGGGCTGGCCAGGAACTGCTCGGCTGCCGCGCCGACGGCCTGGCCGACGGGCTCGGCGATCGGTGAGCCGGCCAGAGCCTGTGTCACCAGTGCGCCCAGCCCGGCGCCGAGTGCCTGGTCGACGATGGTGTCTTCCAGCAGCCCGGTTGCCAGGGTCGTGAGGGTCTCGCCGAGCACCTCGACGAACGCGGTGTCGCCGAGGAGTTGGGTTAGGGCGTCGGTGACGGCGTTGTCGACGCCGGTTTGGATGGCGGGGTTGGCGCGTAGTTGGGCTTCGGCGTCGGCCAGGGCCAGCACGATGTTGCCGGTGGTCAGTGCGGCCAGGGCGATTGCGTCGGCGGCGTCGGC
>JAGQTQ010000002.1:39414-90981 GCA_020438905.1 Mycobacterium sp. | reverse complement strand
CCAGGACTTCCTGTACCCGTCGATCTCCAACGGCTGCCTGAAGGACGGCGGCAACGTGATCGCCACCGCCATCTCGGTGGCCGGACCCGCCAAAATCCCGACCCCGGGTCCTGGTCCCGGTCAGACGGCCTACGTGTTCACCGCGGTGGGCACGCCCGCGCCGGCCGCCGAGCAGAAGCTGCCGCTCAACGTCACCTGGGTCAACCTGACCACCGGACGCTCCGGCAGCGCCACGCTCACGCCGAACCCCGAGATCAACCCCGCGGGCCCGACCACGCTGACCGCCATCGTGGACACCGGATCGGGCAGCATCATGTCGACGATCTTCGGCCAGGTGACCACCACCGACAAACAGTGCACCTTCATGCCGACCATCGGCTCCTCGGTCGTGCCCTGATCCCGTCGTTCCCTGATCCCGCCGTACCCCGACTCGGCGCGGATTAGGCTGAGAGGCCGAACCGGTCCGCAGCCGCGGAGGGATGCCGGGGAGGACGCCGTGCTCTTGCTCGACCCGCTCGACTCACTGATGCTCACGGCCGAGTTGATCTCCAGCCCAATGCATGTCGCGGTCCTGATGATCCTGGCTCCGCCGCCCGGCGAAGATCCCGAGACCTACCCCAGACGGCTCTTCGAGGAATCGCTGGAAGCCGACGTCGAAATCGACCCCCGGTTGCGCCGGGTTCCCCACCGCGGGCTCGACACCGGATTCGGGTGGGTGTGGCGCGATGTCACCGAAGGCGGCGCAGCCCTTGATATCCGGCATCACTTCCAGTGCAGAACCCTGCCGCGGGGCGCCGAGATGGACGATCTGTGGGAGCTGGTCTCGGGCCTGCATGCGCTGCGACTGGACCGCTCCGCCCCGTTGTGGATGGTTTACCTGATCGACGGCCTGCCCGACGGCAGGTTCGCGTTCTACGTAAAGGTGCACCACATCGTCGTCGACGGAGTGGCCGGCATGCAGATGATCGCCGGATCGCTCAGCCCCGACCCCGACCGCCGCGGAATGCCTCCCCTGTATGCCGCCGGAAGCGGGAGGAAAGCCGGTACCCGGTCCGAACACATTACGGGCGGCCCATTCTCGGCGCTGCGCGGCATCGCCGGTATCGCCACCGCGGGTGTCGGCCTCGCCGGAAGGCTGGTCCGCACCGAGTTGGCCACCGCTTTGGGTGCTCTTCTGAGCCGAAGCATCGTTGCTCCGTTCAGCGCGCCCCGAACCCGGTTCAACACCAAACTCGGGCCGTTCCGGGCGGTAGCCGGGACCAACCTGAATCGGGCCCGGCTCCGGGCGATTCAGGAAGCGGCCGACGTCACCGGTAACGACGTGGTGATGGCGGTCGTCTCCGGAGCACTGCGCGACTGGCTGCAGGACCGCGGCGAGTTGCCCGGCCGCTCGCTGGTGGCGATCTGTCCGGTGACGGTCCGTGGCCGCAGCCCGTCAGCCGCCGACGCCGACGCCGACCGGCACGGCAACCAGTTCGGTCTGGGACTGTGCACACTGGGCACCGACCTGGCCGACCCCGCCGAGCGGCTCACTCTTGTTCACGACGCGATGAAGAATCTCAAGAACCAGGTCGCCAGGCAGGGGCCCGGGGCGATGCTGGCGGCGATGGGCCCGGCGATCGGCCCGACCATCGCCCTGGCGATGCTGCCGTTCGACACCCGCATCCCGCCCAGCTTCAACATCCCGATCTCGAACGTCCCCGGGCCCCAGGAGTCGATGTATTTCAACGGCGCGCACGTCGAGCAGATCTATCCGGTCTCCACCATCTACGACGGAATGGCGCTCAACGTCACCGTGTGTTCCTACGGCGAGCAGATGGCGATCGGATACGTCGCCGACCGCGACGTGGTCGGCGATATCGAGACACTCATCCCGCTCACCGAGCGGGCGCTGGCCGAACTGGAGCGGGCCCTCGGCTCACCACCGAGGAGCCCGGGTCACCCACCCAGGCCTGAGATCAGTGCGGGTACCAACTCTGCGGTCCGTAGTAGCCCGGAGGCAACGGGCCCCATTGCTCCTGACCGGGAACACAGAGACTGACACTGCCCCATCTACATCCTGGATACGGCGGCGGTGGTGGCGGCAGCGGCGGGTACGGCTGTCCGGGCGGGGGTGCCGGCGGTGCCGGGCACGGCGCAAGCGGGACCTGAAACATTCCCATTCGAACATCGCCCGCCGGCGGTGCGGGCTCCCCGGGCGGCACCCAGGCCGGCCAGCATTTCGGGAAGACCGACGGCCACATCCCCGCAGCGACCGGGAAGGGCGCCGGCGGCATCGGCGGATCCTGTGTCGACGGGTCCTGGGTCGCCGGCTCAACGGGAGGCGGTGGCGGGTCCGCGCGCGCGACGTCCGCGCCAACGGTGACGGCACCGGCGCCGAGAGCGCCGACGATGATCAATCGAGCCAAACGGTACGCCATCGGCCTTCTCCGTCAGAGTGATTGTGGGAGTCTCAGGACGGTACAACGCCGCCACGACGAACGACCCCGGTACGGGCGCAATCCAGCCCGGACAGCCAGACGTCAGCAGGCCATCAACAGGATGGGCTCGCGCTCGTAATTCAGCCACATCCCGCTCACCGAGCGGGCACTGGCCGAACTGGAACGGGCCCTGGGCCTGACCACCGAGGAGCCCGGGTCAGCCACCTAGGTCTGAGATCAGTGCGGGTACCAACTCTGCGGTCCGTAGTAGCCCGGCGGCAACGGCCCCCAGAGTTCCTGACCGGGAACACAGAGACCGAAGTTGTGGTTCCAGTTGCACCCCGGATACGGGGGCGGTGGTGGCGGCAGCGGCGGGTACGGCTGTCCGGGCGGGGGTGCCGGCGGAGCCGGGCACGGCGAGAAGGGGACCTTGAACATTCCCACTTGAACATCACCCGCCGGCGGTGCGGGCTCCCCGGGCGGCACCCAGGCCGGCCAGCATTTCGGGAAGACCGACGGCCACCACCACGCAGCGACCGGGAAGGGCGCCGGCGGCATCGGCGGGTCCTGTGTCGCCGGATCCTGTGTCGCCGGATCCTGTGTCGCCGGATCCTGGGACGACGGATCCGGGGACGGTGGCGCCGGCTCAACGGGAGGCGGTGGCGGGTCCGCGCGCGCGACGTCCGCGCCAACGGTGACGGCACCGGCGCCGAGAGCGCCGGCAATGATCAATCGAGCCAACCGGTACGCCATCGGCCTTCTCCGTCCGACTGGTAGTGGGAGTCCCAGGACGGTACAACGCCGCCGCGACGAACGACCCCGGTACGGGCGCAATCCAGCCCGGACAGCCAGACGTCAGTAGGCCATGAACAGGATGTGCTCGCGCTCGTACTTCATGCCCGGGTGCGCCTCGGCCAGGTGCGCCTGGGCCAGTTCGACCAGTTCATCCTCGTCCTTGCCCCGGATCGCTTCGCCGCACGGGCAGTTCAGATGAGTCTTCATAGCTGCTAACTATGCCCTCACCGAGGCTTGCGCGGTAGCCGACCGGGGTTCACACCTTCGCGGCTTTCATCTTCTTCTTGTAGGCGCGCACCTCATCCAGCGAGGCCCGGTCCACCACATCGGCGACCGACATGTGGGTTCCAGCCCGGCCGTAGTCGCCGGCCGCGGCGCGCCAACCCGGCGGGGTCACCCCGTACTGCTTGCCCAGCAGCGCCAGGAAGATCCTCGCCTTCTGCTCCCCGAACCCGGGCAGCGCCCGCAGCCGCCGCAACACCTCGGGGCCATCTGGGTCGTCCAGGGTCCACAAGCCGGTTACGTCACCGGCGTAGGTTTCGACGATCTCGCCGGCCAGATCCTGGATCCGCTTGGCCATCGAACCCGGAAACCGGTGCACCGCAGGGGTTTGCGCGCAAAGAGCGGCGAAGTCCGCCGGATCGCAGACGGCGATCAGCTCGGGATCGAGTCCGCCGAGCCGGTCGGCGATCTTGCGGGGCCCGGCGAATGCGGTCTCCATCGGGATCTGCTGATCGAGCAACATCCCGAGCAGCAGCGCGAACGGGTCGTCCGCGAGGAGCTTGTCAGCCTCGGGTTCCTGGGCCAGGCAAAGCTTCACCGTCATGCCTGCGAGCCTATCGGGAGCCCCACCCCGCGGATGAGGCTGCGCTCGCGGCCGAGGAAGCCCGGGAACCGTGCGCACTGCGGCCCGGTAGGCCATGATTGTCCGGTGCTCGACAACGGTGCGCCGCGCGAGATCGCAGGCGAACCCACCGTCGGCGGCCCTCGATGACCGGGGTCGAGGTCTATCTCGTCTACCTGCTCGCGGGGATTCTCGCCGGACTGCTTTCAGGATTGTTCGGACTGGGCGGCGGCTTGACCATCGTGCCCGCGCTCGCGGTGGCGTTGCCACTGCAGGGCGTGGCGCCCGAGAACGTGATGCATCTGTCGATCGGGACATCGTTGGCGGTGATGTTCTTCACCGCTGTTTACACGACTGTGCTGCGCAGCAAACGCGGAGACATGAGCTGGCCGCTGTTCTGGCATCTCCTCCCGCCGGTGGCGGTGGGAACGGCAATCGGTGCCCTCGCCGGAAGCCGCCTGCCCGGCCCGGCCCTGCGGGTGTTCTTCGTGGGTTTCGTCGTGTACATGATCGCGCGGGCTCTTCACCGGCACTACCGAAAAGCCAAGAGCGCCAGAGAAAACGGCCAGGCGAGCGGTGAACCGGTCATGCCCTCCCCGGCCAGCCGGCTGGCTTCCGGGTTCACCACCGGTCTGACCGGTTCGCTGCTCGGAGCCGGTGCGGCGACGGTCACGGTTCCCTACCTGCAAGCGGCCGGCTATCGAATACAAAAGGCATCCGCCGTTGCAGCCGCATTGTCGGCGGTGATCGGCATCGGCGCCGGCGTCGGTTACATGCTCGGCGGCCTCGATGCCACCGGACTGCCCGCCGCCACAATCGGATACGTCTACCTCCCTGCGTTTGCGGGTATGACCGTGGGAGCCCTTCTGGGCTCGCCCCTCGGCGTCGGGATCTCCCACCGCATTCCCGAACCCATCCAGTTCCGGCTGTTCCTCTGCTATCTCGTTGTGGTCCTGGCAGTCATGGTGTCGCACCGATAGGTTCCCGCCGCATTCGCACAGTGGAGGCCGCCGCGACTGCCTACGCTGTCGTCAACAGCGCCCGGCAAGTGAGATGAGAAACGTCGTGTCCACAACCCAGACCCCGTCGCCCAGCGGGGCGGACTACCTGGCGGTCCAGGCCAGCCCGGAGTTCGCCGAACTGCGCAGCCGGCTGCGCCGCTTCGTGTTCCCGACCACCGCCTTCTTCCTGATCTGGTACGCGAGCTATGTGCTGCTGGGTGCCTTCGCCCATGACTTCATGGCCACCCGGGTCTGGGGCAACATCAACGTCGGACTGCTTCTCGGCCTCGGCCAGTTCCTGACGACCTTCCTGATCACCGGGATCTACGTCCGGTTCGCCAACCGCGAGCTCGACCCGCGCGCCGAAGCCATCCGCAACGAGATGCATTGGAGCCAGCAGTGAGCGTGCTGGCCGCCGGCAGTCAGACCGGCAACCCGATCGTCAACATCAGCATCTTCGTCGCCTTCGTCATCGTCACCCTGGTCATCGTCATCCGGGCCGGCCGCACCAACACCAACGCCACCGAGTTCTTCACCGCCGGACACGCGTTCTCCGGGCCGCAGAACGGTATCGCGATCGCCGGCGACTACCTCTCGGCAGCAAGCTTCCTCGGGATCGCCGGCGCGATCGCGGTCTACGGCTACGACGGCTTCCTGTACTCGATCGGCTTCCTGGTGGCCTGGCTGGTGGCACTGCTGCTGGTGGCCGAATTGCTGCGCAACACCGGCAAATTCACCATGGCCGACGTGCTCAGCTTCCGGCTGCGGCAGCGGCCGGTTCGACTTGCCGCCGCAACCTCGACGATGGCGGTGTCGCTGTTCTACCTGCTGGCCCAGATGGCCGGCGCCGGCGGTCTGGTCGCACTTCTGCTCGACATCAACGGCCGCTTCGCCCAATCGGTCGTGATCGCCATCGTCGGCGTGCTGATGATCGTCTACGTGCTCATCGGCGGCATGAAGGGCACCACCTGGGTGCAGATCATCAAGGCCGTCCTGCTGATCGCCGGGGCCGCCTTCATGACGATTCTGGTACTGGCCAAGTTCGGGTTGAACTTCTCGGAGATCCTCGGCAAGGCCCAGGACATGATCCACGAGTCCACCACCAAGGGCGTCGCCGGGCGGGACGTGCTGGCCCCGGGTGCCCAGTACGGGGGCTCGACCACCTCCAAGATCAACCTGCTGTCGCTGGGTCTGGCCCTGGTGCTGGGCACCGCCGGCCTTCCGCATGTGTTGATGCGCTTCTACACCGTGCCGACCGCCAAGGAGGCCCGCCGCTCAGTGGTCTGGGCAATCAGCCTGATCGGCGCCTTCTACCTTTTCACCCTGGCCCTGGGCTATGGCGCTGCCGCCATCGTCGGGCCCGACCGCATCCTCGGCGCGCCGGGTGGGCAGAATTCGGCCGCCCCGTTGCTGGCCTTCGAACTCGGCGGGGTGATCCTGCTCGGGATCATCTCGGCGGTGGCATTCGCGACCATCCTGGCCGTAGTGGCCGGGCTTACCATCACCGCCTCGGCGTCCTTCGCACACGACGTCTACGCCAGCGTGCTGAAGTCCCACGATGTCACCGAGGACGAGCAGGTGCGGGTCTCGCGCATCACCGCAGTGGTGCTCGGCGTGGCGGCGATCGCTCTGGGAATCCTGGCCAACGGGCAGAACGTGGCGTTCCTGGTCGCCCTGGCGTTCGCGGTGGCGGCCTCGGCGAACCTGCCGACCATCCTGTACTCGTTGTACTGGCGTCGATTCAACACCCGCGGGGCGCTGTGGAGTATGTACGGCGGGTTGATCAGCTGCATCGTGCTGATCGTGTTCTCCCCCGCGGTGTCCGGGTCCAAGAGCGCGATGCTCCCAGGGGTGGACTTCCACTGGTTCCCGCTGTCCAACCCCGGCATCGTGTCGATCCCGCTGGCATTCCTCCTCGGCATCGTCGGGACGCTGACGTCCCGCGACAACGGGGATCCGGCGCGCAACGCCGAGATGGAGGTGCGGTCGCTGACCGGGGTGGGCGCCGAGAAGGCCACCCACCACTGAGCTGAGCCGGTCAGCCGCTCTTTCGCCGGAAGGTGCGACGTTGCTCGGCCGGACCGTGGGCGTGGGACTGCTTGGCACCCCCGCCCGAGCGACCGGAACCGCCGCCCTGGTTGGCCTTCTTGCGCTCCAGCGCCTCCCGGAACTTGCGCTTGGTCTCGTCCTGCGGTTCGGGCTCTGCGTCGGCCATACCCGCAAACTACTCCAGGCCCGGGGTTTTCAGCGCGGTCCGGGGTTTTCAGCGCAATCCGGGCGGCATGCCGTAGAGGTGATGGATCGGCAGGCGCAGCAAGACGCGGCGGTCGACGACCATGGCCCGCCGGTACTCGTCCCAATCCGGATGCTCGCCGGCGATCTTGCGGTAGAGGGTGATCAGCGACTCGACGGTGTCGTCGTCGGGCGCAGCGGCCGGCGCGCTGAGCGTGGCGGTGCCCTCGGCGACCGCATAGGCCCAGCCGTCCTCGGAACTGACCAGCAGCGAGGCCCGCGGATCGCGGCGCAGGTTGCGGGTCTTGGCCCGCGGCTCGGTCACCGACACCTCGACGGTCAGCGCGCGGGTGTCGAAGTGGTAGGTGACGTTCGACAGCTGTGGCCGGCCGTCGCGCTTGATGGTGGCCAGCACGCCCAGGGAGTTGTCGGCGATCAGGGCCAACAGTTTGTCGTCGAATACCTGCCGCGTCACACCCCGAGCCTACTGCCGGGCGCAACGGTGGTTCTGGCGCCCGAAGGTAAATTGGGGTCATGCCCCCCGCAGCCGACGGATCCATACTCACCGGTGTTTCCGAGACCGCCCTGCTGACCCTCAACGGCCGCGCGCACCAGGCCGCGCTGCCGGACGCGATCATCGACGACCCGATGGCCATCCGGCTACGCGACGCGCTGGGGTCCTACCCCGGTGTCGATTACGACAAATTCGGCCGCAAGGGCCAGGAGATGGCGCTGCGGTCCCTGGCCGCCGACCGGTGCACCGCCGACTATCTGCGCAGCCATCCGCGGGCCACCGTCGTCGCGCTCGCCGAGGGCTTCCAGACCAGCTTCTGGCGTCTGGACGCCGCTGTGCCGGACGCGCAGTTCCGCTGGGTCTCGATCGACCTGCCTCCCGTGATCGAACTTCGCCAGAAGTTACTGCCCGCTTCCGAGCGCGTCTCCACCATCGCGCAGTCCGCGCTGGACTACAGCTGGATGGACAGCATCGACACCGGCGAGGGTGTCTTCATCACCGCCGAGGGCCTGCTGATGTATCTGCAACCCGAGCAGGCGATGGATCTGATAACGCAGTGCGCCAAGCGTTTTCCCGGTGGCCAGATGTTCTTCGACCTGCCGCCGACGATCGTCAAGAAACTTGCCCCGAAGGGCATCCGGGCCTCCCGGCACTACCGGGTGCCCCCCATGCCGTTCAGCCTCTCGATCGGCCAATTGTCGGCTCTCGTCGGCAGGATCCCCGGGCTCAAGGCCGTGCGCGACATCCCGATGCCGGCGGGTCGGGGACCGTTCTTCCAAAAGGCCTTCCCGGCGCTGTGGCGGGTCGGTCCGCTCAAACCGTTCCGGGGCGTCTACGCCCTGCTCGAATTCGGCTGAGGCCGGTCGAACTCAACGTCGAGGTAGCGCAGGGCATCACCCTTGGCCAGACCGAGCGCCCGCGCGGCGTCCGCATAACAGCGCGCAGCGGCAGCCATCGCCTCGTCGGTCGGGTTGCACGCCGCAACGAAAGTGCCCTTCCGGCCCCGGGTCTCCACGATTCCCGCATTCTCCAGTTCCCGGTAGGCCCGGGCCACGGTGTTGGCGGCCAGCCCCAGGTCCCCGGCCAACTCCCGCACCGTGGGCAAACGTGTCCCGGCCGGCAGCCGCCCGTCACGGACGGCCTCGATGACTCCCACCCGCAACTGGTCGAACAGCGGGGTGGTCGAGTGGGGATCGGTTCGCAGCCACTGCACGGGCCCCAGTATCCCGGACCCCCGGCCGCAGTATCCCCCGGCTATCTTGGTCGGGTGCGTATCGCGGTGCTCAGCGGGGCGGGGATCTCCGCCGAAAGCGGGGTGCCGACGTTCCGCGACGACGAGACCGGGTTGTGGGCGCAATACGACCCCTACGAGATTTCCAGCACCGACGGCTGGCAGAAGGCACCCGAACGGGTGTGGGCCTGGTATCTGTGGCGCCACCATCTGGTCAAGGAGGTCAAGCCGAACGCCGGGCACCGGGCCGTGGCCGCCTGGCAGGACCACGCCGAGGTCACCGTCATCACCCAGAACGTCGATGACCTACACGAGCGTGCCGGCAGCAGGACCGTGCACCACCTGCACGGCAGCCTCGCGGAGTTCTGGTGCGACACCTGTGGCTCGCGCTACCACGGTCCGCTTCCGGACATGCCGGTACCGGTGTTGGAGAAGGTTCCGCTGTCCTGCGAGTGTGGCGGGCTGATCCGGCCCGGCATCGTGTGGTTCGGCGAGGCGTTGCCCGACGAGCCGTGGCGGGCCGCGGTAGAGGCGGTCGCCACCGCCGAGGTGGTGGTGGTGGTCGGGACCTCGGGGGTGGTCTACCCCGCCGCCGGCCTGCCCGATATCGCCCTGGCCCACGGTGCGACGGTGGTCGAGGTCAACCCCGAACCCACCCCGCTGTCCGAATCGGTCACGCTCTCGGTCCGCGAGCCCGCGACCGTCGCCCTGCCGACGCTGCTACAGCGGCTGCCCGAACTCCTCGGCTGATCGGCCACCCGATCAGCCCGCTTTCACCGCCCGCCCGATCGCGATCTCGGCGACCGGCAGCGGCGCCCAGGCCGGCAGCGTCCACTGGTGCCGCGCGGACTCCACGCTGAATCCGGCTCCGGCGATCGAACGCTCGGTGTCCCGGTGGGTGTGGCAGTTGCCGGCCATCCGCGGCCAGAAGGTGGCGTCGGCCAGCCGTTGCATCGACCCGCGCCAACCGCCGCTGGCGACGTGCTCGAAATACCGCAGTTCTCCCCCGGGCTTGAGCAGCGAGTTCAGTTCGCGCAGAACGGCTTCCGGGTCGGCGACCGAGCACAGCACCAGCGAGCACACCACGGCGTCGAACGGCTGGACGCCGGGAATGTCCTCAATGGTGGACTCGATGACGGTGACCGGAACCGGCGCCGCCGCGGCGGCCTCCCGGGCCTTGGGCACCAATCGAATCTCCGGCTCCACGGCGACGACCTCGGTCACGGTGTCCGGATAGTGGGCGAAGTTCGTGCCGGTTCCCGCCCCCACCTCCAGCACGCGGCCGGTGAGGCCGGCCAGGTTCTCGGTGCGCAACCGGCGCATCAGCCGCGACTCGTGGGCGGACATCACCGTCCACATCCGGGCGAAGAACGGGTGGTCGATGGTGTTTGCGGTCACTTCCCCACTGTAGCCAGCGATTCGGGCGACGCGGGCGGTCGATCCGGCGGGCCCTCGCTCAGGCCGAACCGCTCGTGCAACCGGACCAGCGGTCCGGGAGCCCACCAGTTCCAACGGCCCATGACGTGCATGAACGCCGGAAGCAGAGCCATTCGCACCAGGGTGGCGTCGGCAAGCACCGCCAGGGTCAGCCCGAGCCCGAATATCCGCATGAACGACACCTGGGCGGCGATCAGCGCGGCGAAGGCGATCGCCATGATCAGCGCGGCAGCGGTCACCACCCGGCCGGTCCTGGCCAACCCCAGCGCCACGCTCTCGTCGCTGTCCTGACGGGTTCGAGGCGACTCCAGCCAGTGCTCCCGGATGCGGGCCAGCAGGAACACCTCGTAATCCATCGACAGCCCGAAGGCCACGCAGAACATCAGCACCGGCACATTGGCCTCCATGGTGCCGGTAGGGGTGGTACCCAGGGCCCCTAGGTGACCCTCCTGGAATACCCACACCAGCGCGCCGAACGCCGCCGACAACGACAGCACGTTGAGCACCAGTGCCTTCAGCGGCAACACCAGGCTGCCGGTGAGCAGGAACAACAGCACGAAGGTGATCACCCCGATCAGGCTGAGCACCAACGGCATTCGCGAGGTGACCGCTTCGACGATATCGCGGTTGATCTGCGGGACCCCGCCGATGAGCACCTCCCGCCCGGCCGGCTCGGAGACGGCGTGCAACCGGTCGAGTTGGATCCGGGACTCCCGGGAGAACAGTGGGGCGGAGCTGCGGACGGAAAGGAAGGCGCTGCCGTCGGCGGCACCGGCCGGAGCAGACGGCGGACCGACCCGGCTGCCGGCGGCGAACGTTCCGCCCGGGCCGGAAACCAGCGTGACGTCCGGAACTCGGGACAGATCGGCGGCGTAGCGATTCAACTCCGCCTCGGTGGCGTCGGCCGCCTCGGGGATGACGACACTCATGCCGGTGTTGAGATCGCTGGCGAAGTCGTTGCGCAACTGGTCGCCGACCTGGTGCGCCGAGGCCGAGCTGGGCAGCACACGGTCGTCGGGGCTGCCGAACTCGATCCGCAGGAAGGGAGCGCCGAGGAGCACCAGCAGGGCGACGATCGCGGTGCCGATCGGGATCGAACGGCGCATCACGAACTTCGTGGAGCGATACCAGAACATCCGCTGGACCGGTTTGACGGCCGGCTCGGGCCTGTGCAGCACCCTGCGGACCAGTCGGCGGATGTCGAAGGCATTCAGTCGCGGGCCGAGTGCGACGATCGCCGCCGGAGTGAGGACCACCGCGGCCCCGGCGGCGAAGGCGACCGTGGCGATGCCCGAGTATGCGAATGATTTCAGGAAGTACATCGGGAACAGCAGCAGCGCCGACAGCGACAGCGCGACGGTCACCGCCGAGAACAGGACCGTGCGACCGGCGGTGCACATCGTGCGGACCAGGGCAGCCTCCGCGGAGGCGCCGGAGGCGATCTCATCGCGGTAGCGGCTGACGATCAGCAACGTGTAGTCGATGGCCAGGGCCAGACCCAACGCGGCGGTGATGTTGAGAGCGAAGATCGACACCTCGGTGAAGGCGGTGATCAGCCGCAGTACCGACATCGCCCCCAGGATCGCCAGCACGCCGACGAGCAGCGGAAGCGATGCGGCGATCACACCGCCGAAGACCCAGACCAGCACCAGGAAGCTCAGCGGGATGGCAATGGCTTCCATGCGCAGCAGGTCGTGCTTGGTCTGCTGGTTGATCTGGTCGTAGATCACGGCGGTGCCGCCGGCCCTGATGGTCACACCGTCCCGGTCGCCGACGACCGGTCCGGCGAGTTCGGCCGCGTACCGCGGCGCGTTGTTCTCTCCCCCGGACAGCGTGGCCACGATCAGACCGATGTCACCATTCCTGCTGAGCAGTTCGGCCGCGGCAGCCGGCGGCGATGTCCACGGTGAAGTCACGCTCAGCACGTGGGGCGAGGCGTCGAGCCGGCTGACGATCTCGACGCCGGCGGCTCGAGCGGCCTCACCGGTTGCCCCGGCGGGGTCGGTGAGGGTGATGAGCAACTGCTGGTCGCTCTGGCCGAATTTCTCGCTGAGCAACGTCGCGGCGCGGGCCGATTCAGAGCCCGGATCCTGGAACCCCCCGGCCGAGAGATGATTGGCCACCGGTAGCCCGAACACCGCGGTGATCGCGGTCAGCAGTGCAGCGATCGCCAGAATCCGCCGGGGCGAGCGAAGTGCGAGCCGGGCGATACGGTGCAGCACAACCCGTGTCCTTTCCGCCGGCCAGCTAACCGGCTGGCAGCACCAGTCTGGTGCGGGGACCCGGACGGGTCAAACCTCGCCGAAGGCCCGTAACCCGGCGGTAAGAATTGCCACCAAATTGCGAAACGTGACTCAAAGTTTCCTTAGAGGAGACCAATATGCTTCTAATCATGTGGATCGACGACACCAGTGCCGACGTCATCAAAGTTGACTTCGAAGCCTTGTATCACGGCGACTTCCTCGTGGAGGGTGACACCTCCGAGCAGTTCGAGGATACCCCGCCGCTGGCCAACGCCAGCTGACCGGCGCACCGCCTCTGCCTGTCGGCAGAGGCGTGTCGTCGCAATGCGACTCTGACACACGACAGGGCCCGCCTGGCTTCCAGGCGGGCCCTGTCGTGTTTGGGACCTGTCGCGTTTGGGGACTGTCAGGTCCGGGTCGGTTGCACCCGGTCGGCGCCTCAGACCCTCTCGTCGGCCCTGACCATGCCGGCCAACCGGCCGGTGATGATGTCCTCGGCTTCACCGGCGATACGGCCGACCAATTCCCCGACGGTCGGGATGTCATTGATCAGACCCATGACGGTTCCGACGGTCCAGATCCCGGCGTCGGGATCGCCCTCCTCGAAGACCCGCCGGCCGCGTGATCCGGCGACCAGTTCCATCACATCGCCGAACTGACCACCCTTGGCCAGGATCTCCACCACCTCGCGCGAGACCGCATTGCTGGCCACCCGGGCGGTGTTGTGCAGGCTGCGGAAGATCAACTCGGTACCGAGTTCGTTGCCGTCGACGATGGCCTGCTTGATGTTCTGGTGAATCGGCGACTCCACCGTGCACATGAACCGGGTGCCCATATTGATGCCGTCGGCACCCAGCGCCAGCGCGGCCACCAGGCCCCGCGCGTCGCCGAAGCCGCCGGAGGCGATCATCGGAATCTCGATCTGCTCCGCCGCGGCGGGGATCAGCACCAGCCCTGGCACATCGTCCTCACCGGGGTGCCCGGCGCACTCGAACCCGTCGATGCTGATGCCGTCAACACCGAGGTTCTGCGCCTTGACCGCGTGCCGGACCGAGGTGCACTTATGCAGGACCTTGATGCCGTTGTCGTGGAACATCGGCAGGTGCGGAGCCGGGTTGGAACCGGCCGTCTCGACTATCTTGATCCCAGCGTCGACGATCACCTGGCGGTACTCGTCATAGGGCGGCGGCGTGATCGCCGGCAGGATCGTCAAGTTGACGCCGAACGGCTTGTCGGTCAGATCCCGGGTTCTGGCGATCTCGTTGGCCAGGTCCTGCGGGGTCGGCTGGGTCAGCGCCGTGAGGAAGCCCAGAGCGCCGGCGTTGGCGACCGCGGCGACGAGTTCGGCGCGCCCGACCCATTGCATGCCGCCCTGAGCGATCGGATGCTCGACGCCGAAGGTCTCGGTGAACTTGGTGGTCAGTGCCATATCGTCTCTTCCTTCGTTATCGCTCTGGGGTGCTGGATGCTCGTTGGGCGAGTCAGCGCGGCGCCATGCGGATGGCGCCGTCCAGACGGATCACCTCACCGTTAAGCATCGGATTCTCGACGATGTGCACCGCGAGCGCGCCGTATTCGCTCGGCTTGCCCAGCCGCGACGGGTGCGGCACCTGCGCGCCGAGGGACGCCTTGGCCGGTTCGGGCAGGCCCGCCAGCAGCGGGGTGTCGAACAGTCCGGGGGCGATGGTGACCACCCGGATCTGCTTGTCGGCCAGGTCGCGGGCGATCGGGAGGGTCATGCCGACCACGCCGCCCTTGGACGCCGAGTAGGCGGCCTGCCCGATCTGGCCGTCGAACGCCGCGACCGAGGCGGTGTTGATGATGACGCCGCGCTCGCCGGCGAGCGACTCGGTCCTGGCCATCCGCTCGGCACCCAATCGCAGGACGTTGAAGGTGCCGACCAGGTTGATGTTGACGATCCGCGCGAACTTGTTCAGCGGGTACACCCCGCCCTTGCCCAGGACCCGGATGGCGTCGCCGGTGCCGGCGCAGTTGACCACGATCCGAACCGGGCCCATCGTCTCGGCCAGGTCGAAGGCCTTGCCCACCGCCTCCTCGTCGGTGACGTCGGCCGCCGCGAAGCGGGCCCGCTCGCCGAGTTGAGCGGCGACCTCCTCGCCGCGGGAACTGGGAAGGTCGAGGATCACGACCCTGGCGCCCTCGTCCAGCAGCGCTGTGGCGGTGGCCAGGCCCAGGCCCGAAGCACCACCGGTGACGACGGCGACCGCGTCCTTGATCTCCACTGCAGATGTTCCTTTCGACCGTCGACCTACTGGTTGGTTGGGACTATACCCAAGTCCCTCAAACCCAGTCCCTCAAGACGGCTTCGGTGTCGGCACCCGGGACACCCGGCGGGGTGGGTTTGCCGGGCTGGGTGCGAGAGAACCGCGGGGCAGGCATCGGGAACACCGACCCGGCCTCGGTGTAGAAACCGCCGCGATCGGTGTTGTGCGGTTCGGTCTCGATCTCGGCGAAGCTGAGCACCGGGGTCACACAGGCGTCGCTGCCGCTGAACACCCCGGCCCAATGGTCACGGTCGTGCTTGGCGAAGGTCTCGGTGAAGATCGCGCGCAGTTCCGCCCAGCGGGTGACGTCGTTCTGCCCCGGAAGGGCGGCGGGGTCCAGACCCAGCTTCTCGATCAGTTCGGCGTAGAACTGCGGTTCGATGGCACCGACCGAGACGTAACGACCGTCGGCACACTCGTAGACCTCGTAGTAGGGCGCGCCGGTGTCGAGCAGGTTGGTGCCACGCTCGTCGCTCCACAGCCCGGTTGCCCGGAAAGCGAACATCATCTGAGCCAGCACGCTGGACCCGTCCACCATGGCGGCGTCGATCACCTGCCCCTTGCCGGACCGCTCCCGCTCGTAGAGCGCTGAGAGAATGCCGACGAGCAGGAACATCGAGCCGCCGCCGAAGTCCCCGACCAGATTCAGCGGCGGCACCGGCCGCTGACCGGCCCGGCCGATGGCGTGCAGCACGCCGTTGAGCGAGATGTAGTTGATGTCGTGGCCGGACTGCTGGCTGCGCGGTCCGGTCTGGCCCCAACCGGTCATCCGCGCGTAGATCAACCGCTCGTTGAGCTTCGCGCAGTCCTGCGGGCCCAGCCCAAGACGTTCGGTGACCCCGGGGCGGAATCCTTCGATAAGCACGTCCGCCTTGGCGATCAGGCTCATCACCCGGTCGCGGTCCTGCTCGTTCTTGAGGTCGGCGGCCACCGATCGGCGGTTGCGCAGCAGGAAGTCCCCGCTGGGGGCCGGGTTGGGGGTCCTACTCGGCCGCTCCACCCGCACCACGTCGGCCCCGAGGTCTCCGAGGATCATCGCGGCGTGCGGCCCGGGTCCGATCCCGGCCAGTTCGACGACTCGCAAACCCCGCAAAGGTCCCGCCATAACCCGTACCACCCTCCGTGCAGATCAGTGTCCTCTTTGTACCGTGTCCTGCTATGACCCCCTACACCGGTATCGACGACCTCACCGTCTCGCTGGACGGCAACGTTCTGTCGGTGACGTTCAACCGGCCGGACAGCCTCAACTCGCTGACCGAGGACATGCTCACCGCTCTGGCCGACACCCTCGAGCGAGCGGCCGATGATCCGGGTGTGAGAGTGGTGCGACTCGGCGGGGCCGGCCGCGGTTTCTGTTCGGGTGCGGGCATCAGCGCCGAGGACCGGTCGGCGGCGACGAAATCGACCGCGGTCGACGGGACGCTGGGCGCAGCCAACCGCGCCGTGCGCGCCATCGTCGCCTCGCCCAAGCCGGTGGTGGCGGTGGTCCACGGGCCGGCCGCCGGGGTGGGAGTCTCGCTGGCGGTAGCCAGTGATGTTGTGCTGGCGTCCGAGAAGTCCTTTTTTCTGCTGGCTTTCACCAGGATCGGCCTGATGCCCGACGGCGGGGCGACCGCCCTGGTGGCCGCCGCGATCGGCCGGATCAGGGCGATGCGGATGGCCCTGCTGGCCGAGCGAATCACCGCCGCCGAGGCATTCGAGTACGGGCTGGTCAGCGGGGTCTATCCCGACGACGGGTTGGAGGCCGCCGCCGCAGCGGTGATAGACACGCTGGCCGCCGGACCGGCGGTGGCACTGAGCAGGACCAAACAGGCGATCAACGCCGCGGCACTGACCGAATTGGACGCCGCCATCGCCCGCGAGAGCGAGGGCCAGCAGGTTCTGCTCGGGTCCCGCGATTTCGTCGAGGGCACCGCGGCATTCCAGCAACGGCGAAAGCCCACGTTCACCGACGGCTGAGCCATCCGGCCCGCGCTGGTTCGGCGGTCAAAGACCGAAGATCGGCGGCAAGGCCAACACCATGATCAACCCCCAGACCACGTGGGTGAGCACCGGCGCCAGCACGCCGCCGGTGGCACGGCGTTGTAGAGCGCACACCGTCCCCAGAACCAGCGCGGCGAAGCCCAGCATCGGGTTGCCGCTGGCCGAGGTGGCCACCGCGTACAGCAACGTCGAGATCAGCACCGGGTGGAACCGGCCCAGCGCGGTGTAGAGCGCGCCGCGGAAGAACAACTCCTCGGCCACTCCGTTGACCAGCGCGATGACGACGATCAGCAGCAGCGGACCGTGGTTGGTGTACTCCAGAACCCGGGTGATCCGCTCGGCCAGCACCGGGACGTTGCGGACCACCAGCCCGCCGAACAGAAATACCGCGCCCAGCAGCAGCCCCACCGCCGAACCGGTGAGCACCGGCCGCTGGTTGCGGCCCCGCCAGCTGATACTGCCCAGATGCAGCGGACCGGAGAGCACCGCACCCAGCGCCCACACCGCGGCCAGCGACAGCGTCAGCCAGTAGAACGCCGCGTCACCGGGTCGGCGGTTGAGCGAGTAGGCCAGCAACGTTGCGCCGGCCACCAGGACCACGCAAACGATCACCCGGCGCCGGCGCACCACTGACGGCCATTCCTGATGGGGCAGCGCCACATTGGTGGCTACCGCGCGGATCTGATCGATGCGCATCCCTCTCACCGTAGGAAAAAATCCGGCCGAAACGGTGACACAACGCTGACATCTGGCGGCTGATCTGCCGGCCGTCAGGTGGCGCCGCGGTGCAGGTCGGCCAGATGCTCATAGACGGCGGCGTTGTGCCGATTGCCCGCCGCCTCGGCCTCGCTGAGTGCGCGCCGTACCTTGCCGGGGACCCCGGCGACCAGGGATCCGGGCGGAATCACCACGCCCTGCGGCACCAGCGCGCCGGCGGCCACCAGCGAGCCCGCGCCCACCACCGCGCCGTTGAGGACGATCGCTCCCATCCCGATCAGCGCCCCGTCCTCGACCGTGCAGCCGTGTAGGACCGCGTTGTGCCCGACGCTCACCCCGCTGCCGACCCGGACCGGGAACCCGGGGTCGACGTGCACGGTGACCCCGTCCTGGATATTGGTGCCCGAACCGATCTCGATCGGCTCGGCTTCGGCTCGCAGGGTCGCCGAGTACCAGACACTGGCCCGCGCGGCCATCCGCACCCGGCCTATGAGCGTGGCGTTGGGGGCGGCCCAGGCCTGGGGGTCCAGCTCCGGACGATGCCCTCCGATGGTCACGATCAACGTCCTGGAAACAGGTTCGGCCATGGCCAGCATCGTAGGGCCGATCACGGTCCGGGAACTGCACCGCGTGAGCGACCTGGGGTTTTGCCCTCACCTCTGCGTTTTGGGTAACGAAACCACCTCGGCTTACGATGCCAAGGGCGTCACGGCCGACTGCCGTGACGACGATGAACTCAGGAGAGATACCGGTGAGCACTCGTTCGAAGACCCTCGGCGTCGCCGCAGCGATCGCCGCGATCGCCGTCGCCATCCCGACGTCCGTCCAGGCCTACGCCGAACCCACTCCCGAACCGGTCGAGCCCGCCCCGTCGGCCACCTCGACGGTCGCGGCCCCCACTTCCACCAAGGTCCCGGACCCGCAGGGCCCCGGTTGCGACGATTACCGCAAGCAGAATCCGACCGGCCCCGGGTCGATCGACTCGATGGCACTGCAGACCGGGTCCGAGGCGATCGCCAGCAATCCCGACCTGAGCACCTTCAGCGGCTTCATCTCGGGCAAACTCAACCCCGACATCAACATCGTCAGCGTGCTCGACGGCGGCCCCTACGTCGTGTTCGCGCCGACCAACAAGGCCTTCGAGAATCTCGATCCGACCACCCTGGAGGTCCTCAAGGCCGACCCGGTGGTGCTGCTGCCCGTGCTCTTCTACCACATGGTGCTGGGCTACCTCGGCCCCAACGACGTGCAGGGCAAGATGCCGACCCAGGACGGCCGTCCGGTGGTAGTCAAGGGCAAGGGCGGCGAGATCACGGTCAACGACAACCGGGTCGTCTGCGCCTACAGCGCGCGTGGCGCCTACATCTACATGATCGACGAGGTTCTGACCCCGCCGACGCCGGCCGCCGAGGCGGGCGCCTCGACCACCCCGACCTCGGGCACTGAGACCTCTGAGACCTCGACAACCTCGACCTCTGAGACCGCGGCGACCGCCACCACCTCGGCGACCGCCACCACCTCGGCCACGGCGACCAGTGCCGCTCCGTCGGCCGCGGAGGCCTCGGAGTCCGCAGCGCCGACGACCACGGCCAGCGCCGCCCCGACGACCACGGCCACCCCGGCCGCCTAAAGCGGGAGGCTCAGCGGGCCTTCCAGACCGGGGCCCGCTTCTGGGCGAAGGCCAACGGGCCCTCCATGGCGTCGGCAGAGGTGAAGACCGTCCTCATCTCACGGTTGGACCGCTTCCAGGCGTCCTTCTCGGCGGCGATGACACCGTCGTCGACCCCGGCCGCAACCCGCTTGCTGGCCTGAACCGCCAGTGGTGCGTTGACGGTGATCCGCTCGGCCAGTGCCATCGCGGCGTCGAGTACCGACTCGCCGTCCGGCACGACCTGGTTGATCAGACCCCACCGCAACGCTTCCTCTGCGCTGATCGGCTCACCGGTCAACAGCAGTTGCATCGCGATCTTGCGGGGCAGTTGGTCAACGATCCGGAACATCCCGCCCGCCGCTGCGATCAGGCCCCGCTTGACTTCCGGCAGTCCGAACCGGGCACTGTGCTGCGCGACTACCAGATCACTGGCCAGTGCCATCTCACTGCCGCCACCCAGGGCGGTGCCGTTGACGGCGGCGATGACCGGCTTGTCGATGAAGTGCTGGACATAGCCGGCGAACCCCCATTCCGGGTGGTCCGGATGGAAGATGTTCTCCCCGCGGGAGATCGCCTTGAGGTCGGCGCCGGCGCAGAACGACGCGTCGCCTGCCCCGGTGAGGACGACGGCCCAGATCTGCGGGTCGTCCTGGGCCTGCGCGAGCGCGTCACCGACACCGATGGACACCGCCGCGTTGACGGCATTGCGGGCTTCGGGCCGGTTGATGGTGATGATCAGGGTGTTGCCCCGGCGCTCGGTGAGGGCACCGGGGGCTGCCTCGGCGGTCATCAGAGGAGTTCCAGGATCGTCGCGTTGGCCTGACCGCCGCCCTCGCACATCGTCTGCAGGCCGTAGCGAATCCCGTTGTCCCGCATGTGATAAAGCATGGTCGTCATGATCCGCGCGCCGGAGCCGCCCAGCGGATGCCCCAGCGCGATGGCACCGCCGTTGGGGTTCAGCTTGTTCTCGTCGGCGCCGATCTCCTTGAGCCAGGCCATCGGAACCGGAGCAAAGGCCTCGTTGACCTCGAACACACCGATGTCCCCCACGCTGAGCCCCGACCGTTTCAGGGCCTTCTGGGTGGCCGGGATCGGCGCCGAGAGCATCATCACCGGGTCGGCGCCGGCCAGCACCGCGGTGTGCACCCGGGCAAGTGGCTTGAGCCCCAAGGACTTCGCCTTCTCCGCGGACATGAACAGCAACGCCCCGGAACCATCGGAGATCTGCGAGGAGTTGCCGGCGTGGATCACGCCGTCCTCTTTGAACGCCGGCTTGAGCTGGCCCATCTTCTCCAGGGTGGTGCCGCGGCGAATTCCCTCGTCCGTCAGAACGATGGTGCCGTCGGGATCCTTGATGCCGACGATCTGGTCCTCGAAGGCGCCGGAATCCTGCGCTGCGCCCGCCTTCTCGTGGGAGTCCAGTGAGAACTGGTCGAGCATGGCGCGGGTCAGGCCCCACTTCTGCGCCATCATCTCCGCCCCGATGCCCTGGTTGGGGGTGCGCTCGTAGCGGGCCTTGAAAGCGGCCGGGTAGGGCTTGCCTCCGTTGGCCAGCGAGGAGCCCATGGGGGTGCGCGACATGGACTCGACACCCCCGGCGATCACGGCGTCGTAGTGCCCGGCCACCACGCCGGCGGCGGCGAAGTGCACCGACTGCTGGCTGGAGCCACACTGGCGGTCGACGGTCACACCGGGGATGGTCTCCGGCCAGCCCGCGGTGAGCACGGCGGTCCGGGCGATGTCGAGAGCCTGCTCACCGGCCTGCATGACACAACCCCAGATGACGTCGTCGACGATCTCCGGGTCGATGCCGGCACGCTGCGCCAAGCCGTTGAGCACCTGTGCGGACAACTCCGCGGGGTGCACACCGGACAGTCCGCCGTTGCGCTTACCGACCGGCGATCGCACAGCCTCGACAATTACCGCTTCCGCCATCGGGATCTCCTCATCTGGGTATGGGACTACCTCGATTCTGACAGACCAACCAACCGTTTGGTCAACCCGGCCCCCCTTTCCCGCGAGCAGACACAAAGTCCCACGACACGCCGTGAAAAAGGGGTCCTTTATGTCTGCTCGCGCGGGGAACGCGAGGTACCCAGGGCGTACCCGAGCCGGTCGAGGTAGTCCGGCACGTCGACGACCGTCGGGTCGGCGTGCACGCTGACCGCCACGGTGTCGCCGATCCCGTGCACTCCGTGGGTCAGCGCCATCATCGGCGACAGCGCCGGATATCCGGCCGTCAGGACTACCCGACACCCGCCGAAGCTGAGGTCGGCCGGCCCGCGGTTAACGCTGGAGACCACGGTGTGGCCGGCGACGGTCGCCGGACGGGCCGACGGGTCGAACCGGCCGACACCCCAGCGCAGCAACGGCGCAGGCACTGCAGCGAAGGCCGCCGCCGAGGCCCGCATCGCCGGATGTGCGCCCCGACGGCAGTGACCGGCCAGCTGGCGGGCCAGCCGCCCAGCGCGTTCGCCAGTCGGCAGTTCCGGATGCAGATCCACGGTGACGTTGCGGAAGTCGTTGCGCGCCTGATTGTTTCCGGCACCCGCGATCGGAACCTCCGCGGCCAGACGGCTGATGTCCTCCCCGCGTGCGGCGAGGTAGCCGCCTAGAGCCTCGGCGATGGCCACCAGCGCGCGAACGGTGACCGTCGGCCCGGGCAGGCTGGACATGCGCGGGACAAGGGTGCGCGCGAGCACCGCGCGGCGCGGGCCGTCGTTGACGCTGAGCGGCGGCCGGGGGCTGCCGGGCGGGTCGATCCGGCCGGCAACGACGTCGCGTTGCAGACGCCGGTGCTCACGGGCGGCCAGCGCCGCCCGCCACGGCAGCACCCCGCGCTCGGGCATCGGCACCGGCGGCTGCGGTGAGCGCCGGCCGAGCAAGGCGGCCGCGAGTGCCGCCGAGCGGACCCCGTCGGCCAATGCGTGGGAGATCTGTACCACCACCACCACCGAGCCGACGGGGCGAGCCGATGCCGGGATACCCGTCACCTCCGGAAATACGTGCGCCCGCCAGGACATTCGGCCGACGTCGAGCCGGGTCAGCCCGACGACCGCGTCCAGACAGCGCTGCCAGGTCATCGGTGGGCCGGCGCGCACCACCAGCTGCTCGTCGGAGATCCCCCCGAACTGCCACCTGGGATAACGCAACCGGCTGTCGTCGACGGCGCGCAGCCGCAGCTCCTGACAACCGTGCGCGTGGCGGCGCACCTCATCGACTGCCGCATCAATGTCCCCCGGGACCCCGTCGAAGGCATAGAGCAGGAACTGGTCGTTGGGCACGCTCGCCGAGAGCCACAGCAGCTGAGCATCAACGGCGGCCATCGCTTGCGTGCCGACACCGTTCACGCGCACCCTCGGTCAAGCCCCGAGAAATTCCACGATCCGGCGACCGACCTCGTCGGGTTGTTCGAGCTGCAGGAAGTGGCCGGCGCGCTCGATGACGGCCACCTCGCTGCCGACGGGCAAGACCGAGCGGACCAGGGGTGCGAACTCGGCCGTCATGCACCCGTCGTCGGCGCCGTGCAGATAGAGCGTCGGACGCCGTGGCGGTTTGGTCCACCACCGGTGCAACTCGGCGTAGCGGGCCGGCGGCCGGGAGTTGCGCAGCGTCGCCCGATAGGGGCCGAGGGCCGCGCGCCATCGGTCCGGCGCGCCGATCGCGGCATCGACGTGCCGCAGGTCCTCGGCGGCGCTGTAGCCGGGCGACCACCGTCGCCACAGCAGTGGCACGATCCACGACCCGGATCGCTCCGGCAGGAACGGCAGCTGGAAATAGCCCATGTACCAGCTGCGCAGCAACTGCCGCGGAACCTTTCCCAGCAGTCCCGGGCCGCGGGAATGAAGGATTGCCGCGGGCGGCACCGACATCACCACGGCCCGGCGGAACGGGCTGTCCGGCATGGCCGCCAGTCCGGTCGCCACGGCGGCACCCCAGTCATGGCCGATGACGACGTCGTCCTCGCCCGGCCCGCTCACCGCATGGACCTGCAGGGCGTCGTCCATCAACGCACCCAGATGGTAGGCGCGGTCCGAGGGCAGCGAGGACGGCACATAACCACGCATGAACGGTGCGATCACCCGGTAACCGGCGGCGACCAGATGCGGTGCGATCTTGCGGAATCCGTACGCGGTGTCGGGAAAGCCGTGCAGGCACAACGCAATCGGCGCGTCCGGCGGCCCCCAGGTCAGCGCGCGCAGCCGGACCGTGGGTGCGGTCACGTCGATCCAACGCGGTTCGCCCATCTCATGTCCCCCTCATACCGGATCGGAACCGGACACCAGCCAGCGTCCGTCGACCCGTTCCATAGTGACCCGCACACCGGCATCGGCCCGATGGGGGGTCCTCTGTGCCCACCGTCATGGTCTGGCCGAACCAGGCCGGCACAACCAAACGGTCACCGTCGGCCGACACCGGCCCGCAAAACGCTACCGTTGGGACCCGGCGGTAGCGTGCAGCGCATACCCTCCGGAGAGGAACCGCCCGTGAGCGTGGAGACCGTGACGTTTCGCGGCGACGAGGAACTCACCCTGGTGGCCGACGAATGGAACCACAGCCTGGGCGCCCACCGGCCGGTCATCCTGCTGCTGCACGGCGGCGGACAGAACCGGTTCTCCTGGAAGAACACCGGCCAGATCCTGGCCGACCGCGGCTTCCGAGTAGTGGCACTGGACATGCGGGGCCACGGCGACAGCGACCGCGCACCCGACGGCGACTACAGCCTCGAGGTACTGGTGCGCGACACCGCAGAGGTGATCGCCCAGATCGGCCGGCCGGTGGTTCTGATCGGGGCCAGCATGGGCGGAATGACCGGGATCGCTGCCGCCCGGCAACTGGGTCCCGCGGCGGTGAACAAACTGGTTCTGGTCGATGTCGTCCCCCGTTTCGAGCAGTCGGGCACCTCACGGATCCGTGACTTCATGGCCCGTCACGTGCACGGGTTCGAGACCCTCGAGCAGGCTGCGGACGCGATCGCCGACTACCTGCCCCACCGGCGGCGGCAGCGCAATCTGGACGGCCTGAAGAAGAACCTGCGCCAGCGCGACGGCCGCTGGCACTGGCACTGGGATCCCGCCTTCGTCACCGCGGCCCGCGACGATCCGATGCTGGCCGATGAACTCGAGCGGGCCGCCGCGGACCTTCAGATCCCGGTCCTGCTGATCAGAGGACGGATGTCGGACGTGGTGAGCCACGCCGGAGTCGAGGCGTTCCTGGCCACCGTCCCGCATGCCGAATTCGTGGAACTGTCCGACGCCGGACACACCGCGGCCGGCGACGACAATGACGCCTTCACCGACGCCGTGGTCGCCTTCGTCACCCGGTGAACGATCCGGCGGGCGTAATCCGTTGTGTTACTGATCTTTTCGTGATCACCGTTTGGGCCATCCGGAACGGCCGGTAGGCTTCGACCCGTACCGGCATTAGCGTCGAGAGTCCGTCAAGGAGGCAATTCACGATGGGTCAGCCCAGCGTCGCCGAATACGCCCTGAGCCGCATCGCCGCGTTGGGCATCGACCGGGTCTTCGGAGTCCCCGGCGACTACGCCTTCCCGATCGACAACGCAGTCGAAGTGGTGCCGGGGCTGGAGTGGGTCGGCTGCGCCAACGAACTCAACGCCGCCTATGCCGCCGACGGCTACGCCCGGATTCGCGGGGCGGCCATGCTCTCGACCACCTACGGGGTCGGAGAACTGTCCGCCCTCAACGGGGTGATGGGCAGTAAGGCGCACCGGCTGCCGGTGTTCCACCTGGTCGGCATGCCCAGCGAGCGGATCCAGCGGCTGCGGCTGATCACCCACCACAATCTGGGCGACACCCGCTATGACCGCTTCCATCCGATCTCGGCGACGGCGTGCTGCGTCTGGGCGGAACTGACCCCGGACAACTGCATCGACGAACTCGAACGGGTGATCCGGGAGGCGCTGCGACAGTCGATGCCGGCCTACATCGTCATCTCCCAGGCCCACGGGGTGATGCCGGTCATCGGCACCCCGGTGCAGGGGGTACCGCTGGATGAGGTCAAACGCCAGCGCAGCGACGCCACCGAACTCGAGGCGGCCGTGGCCACCATCCGCGCCAAGCTCGCCGCCGCCGAGCGCCCGGTGGCCCTGGTGACCGCTTTAACCGCCCGCTACGGAGTGGCCGGCAAGGCCGCCGAACTCGTCGGCAAAGCCAACCTGCCGACCGCCCAGACCCCGTACGACAAGGGCGTTCTCGATGAGTCGCTGCCGCAGTACCTGGGCCTGTACTCGGCGGAGGCCTCCCAGCCGCCCTCGGTGCGCGAGGCGGTGGAGCAGGCCGACGTGATTCTCGACATCGGCGGTGTGTTGCTGACCGAACTGAACACCGGGTTCTGGGGTTCCGCGCTGGACACCGGCCGCGCGGTCTGCATCCACGAGACCTGGGTGCGCAGCGGCGAGAAAGTGTTCCTCAACGTGGCCATCGAGGATGTGATCGACGCTCTCATCGACACGGTCACGCCCCGGACCGCGACCGTCGACCGCGACGACCCGGGCCTGCTGGAGTTGACCGGATCCGGCGACGAACCGACCTCCTCGGCCAGTTTCTACCCACGCCTGCAACGCAGGCTAAAAGCCGGTGACACCCTGGTGATCGAGACCGGAACCTGCATGTTCCACCTCAACGGCATGCGCCTGCCGGCCGGGGTGCAAGCCGAGGGCCAGGGACTATGGGGCTCGATCGGCTGGGGCACCCCGGCCGCACTCGGCGTGGCGATGGCCAAGACCGCGGGCCGGACCTGGCTGGTCACCGGTGACGGTTCACACCAACTGACCCTCAACGAGCTTGCCGTCATGGGCCGCTACGGCGTCACACCGGTGATCTTCGTCCTCAACAACGGTCTCTACGGCGTCGAGGACGTCATCAGCGAACGCGGCCACGGCTACGACGATTTGGCCCCGGTTCGCTACCACCTGCTCCCGGAGGCCTTGGGCTGCAAGGGCTGGCTGTCGCTGCGGGTATGCACCGTCGCCGAACTCGACGCGGCGCTGGACGCGATCGACGCCCACGACGGGGCCGCCTATGTCGAGGTGCTGATCCCCGGCGAGGAGAGCCAGCCGCTGCCCGGCGAGGTCATCGACCGCGGCTACAAGGTGCAGACACCCGTCGTCGGCTAACCCGTCCCAGCACGGCGACGCCGCCCCGACAAGCCCCGGGGTCACGACCCGGGCAGGGTGTCCTCGAGCCAGCTCCGCAGGGCCGCCACCGGCGCGGCTCCGGCGCGGCGGTCGAGCACCTTTCCCGAGCTGGTGATCATCAGGGTGGGGACGGCTTGAACCCCGAACCGCTGTGAGATTCCCGGGGCGTTGTCGACGTTGATCTTGACCAGTTTGAGTCGCCCGGCGCGCTCGGTCGCCAGCTGCTCCAGAGCCGGCGAGACCGTACGGCACGGTCCACACCAGGGCGCCCACAAATCCACCAGAACGGGGACCGGGGACTTCTCCACCACCTCGGCGAAGTCGCCGTCACCGGCGTCGACGATCCAGGGCAGCCAGTGCCGGCACTGGGCACAGCGGGGCTTTCCGCTCGCCGCCGCGGGGACCCGGTTGCGCTTGTGGCACCCGGGGCATTCGACGATTCCACTCATTTCGGCCTTCCTTGCCTCGGCTGGACACTGAAACGGAACTCAATTACACCGGAATCCGTTGCCGAACAACGTCTCAAGTGCGGTATGCGTCACGCCGGTGACGAATCGACGCCCGCCGACCCTGACGAGTGACCTCGATTCGCAGATGGGTGCGGACCGCCTCGTCGACCAGTTTGGAGAGGTTCGCGCGAACCTCCGCCAGCGGCAGGGTTTCCATGTACGGAATTCTTGCGCGAGACGGCGAGCTGTCGCCCTACCGGCGATCAGACGTTGAACCGGAACTCGACCACGTCACCATCGGCCATCACGTAGTCCTTGCCCTCCATCCGGACCTTACCGGCCGCCTTGGCGGCGGCCATCGATCCGGCAGTGGCGAGGTCCTCGAACGACACCACCTCGGCTTTGATGAAACCCTTCTCGAAGTCGGTGTGGATCACCCCGGCCGCCTTCGGTGCGGTGTCACCTTTGCGGATCACCCAGGCGCGGGCCTCCTTGGGACCGGCGGTCAGGTAGGTCTGCAGGTTCAGCGTGTGGAATCCGGCCCGGGCCAACGCGTCCAGACCGCGTTCGTGCTGACCGATCGACTCCAGCAACTCCGCAGCGGACTCGTCGTCGAGTTCCTGCAACTCGGCCTCGATCTTGGCGTCGAGGAACACCGCGTCGGCCGGCGCCACCAACGCCCGCAACTCGGCGACCCTGGCCTCATCGCTCAGAACCGATTCGTCGGCGTTGAACACATAGAGGAACGGCTTGGTAGTGAGCAGATTCAGCTCGCGCAGCAGTGCCGTGTCGACCTTGGCCCCAGCGGCGAACATAGTGGTGCCCTCGTCGAGAACCTGCCGGGCGGCCACGGCCGCGTCGTGAACCGGCTTACGGTCCTTGTTGTTACGGGCCTCTTTCTCCAGCCGGGGCAGCGCCTTGTCGAGGGTCTGAAGATCGGCCAGGATCAGCTCGGTCTCGATCACCTCGATGTCCGAGCCCGGGTCCACCTGGCCGTCGACGTGGACGACGTCGTCGTCGGCGAAGACCCGGACCACCTGACAGATCGCATCGCATTCCCGGATATTGGCCAGGAACTTGTTGCCCAGCCCCGCCCCCTCCGAAGCGCCTTTGACGATGCCGGCGATGTCGACGAAGGTGACCGGGGCGGGCAGGATGCGCTCCGATCCGAACATCTCCGCCAGTTTCCCCAGCCGTGGGTCGGGCAGCGGGACGACGCCCTCGTTGGGCTCGATGGTGGCGAACGGATAGTTGGCCGCTAGTACGTTGTTGCGGGTCAGCGCGTTGAACAACGTCGACTTACCGACATTGGGCAGACCCACGATTCCCAGGCTCAGGCTCACGGGGTCACAAGTCTAGGAGAACCCGCCGACCGCTCCGTACACTCAGCCACGCCAGGGCCGTGCCGACAGCCCCGATGGGAGCTCAACCGGTACGGTCTAGGGATGCCGGAGCAGCCGACGTTGAGCGCTGATGAGCGCTCCGCGTTCCCCCACCGCGCGGGTGTTCCGTGGTGGGCTGCGGTGCTCATCGCGGTGGTGGCGACGCTGGCCGGCTTCGCGATCGAGGCCGGCCTCGGGCACCAGGAACTCGGATTCGTCTTCGCCGGCTGCTACGCGCTGGGCTGCATCGCGGCGGTGCTGCTCGTCCGCCAGTCCGGCATCTTCACCACCGTGATCCAGCCGCCGCTGCTGCTGTTCGTCGCCGTACCGCTGGCGTACTTTCTACTGCACGGTTCGGCCTTCAACGGCCTCAAGGACGTCGCGATCAGCTGCGGCTACCCGTTGGTCGAACGATTTCCGTTGATGCTGTTCACCAGCGCGACGGTGCTGCTGATCGGTTTGGTCCGCTGGTACGGCGCGATATCGGCGCCGGCCGGCAGCCAGCCCGCCACTGCGGGCCGCCCCGAGGCCCCCAGCCTGTTCGCCGGGCTCGCGGCGCGGGTGTCCTCGGCATTCGCCGGCAACGGCACCCAGGCCTCCGAGGAGGCCGGTGCGCCCGGCGCCCGGCCGCGGCACGGCATCAACCGGCGCAGGGCGGCTGAAGACTCGCGCCGGACGCGGCCGACGCGCGAGCGCACCCCAGCCCGCTCCCGGCGGGAACGCCCTGAGGCCGACGCCTCGCCGCGGCCTCGGCGCGACTCCACCCACCGGCCGCGGGAGGACGATGGCGCGATGGATCCGCCACGCCGCCGGTCGCGGGAACCGCGGCGCACTCCCCCGAGCTCGCCGCGGGAGGCCAGGCAACGCAGGGAGGCCCGGGCTTATCGGGATCCCGGGGGCTACAGGGACTCCGGGGGCTACAGGGACTCCGGGGGCTACAGGGATCCCGGGGGCTGGGATTCCGAGTACCGGGACGGCGGCGGCCACCGGGACGACTACCCGCCCCGGCCCGCACGCGCCAGCCGCTTCGACCCGTACGAGCCGGACTATCCTCGCCGTGGCCACCGGCCCCAGCCCGAGTACGACCCGTATCCCGTGCGGGAGCCGCGCCGCGGACCGGCGCGCGGCGCTGAGACCACCCACCACCCGGTGTCGCGGGTGCGCTATCGCCGCTCCGGCCCGGATCGCGACCCTTCGGACGGACCTCCGGTTCGCTGAACGGTCAGGACCGAGCCGGCCGGATCTCCCGCGGCAGGGCGAAGACCGTCGTCTCGTTGGCCGTCGTCACCGACTGCACCGTTCCGAAACCGAATTCGGCCAGCCGCTCCAGCACGCCGGTGACCAGGATCTCGGGCACCGAAGCCCCTGAGGTCACCCCGACGGTCATCACGCCCTCCAACCAGTCCGGGTCGATGTCCGCGGCATAGTCCACCAGGTGCGCCGCGCCGGCGCCGGCACCCAGTGCCACCTCGACCAGGCGCACCGAATTCGACGAGTTGCGGGAACCCACCACGATCACCAGATCGCACTCCGGGGCCATCGCCTTGACCGCGGCCTGCCGGTTCTGCGTCGCGTAGCAGATGTCGTCGCTGGGCGGGTCCTGCAGCGTGGGGAAGCGCTCGCGCAGCCGCTGCACGATGTCCAACGTCTCATCGACGCTCAACGTGGTCTGCGACAGCCAGACAACCTTGTTCTCGTCGCGAACGGTGACGCCGGCGACACCCTCCGGACCGTCCACCAACTGCACGTGGTCGGGAGCCTCACCGGCGGTACCGACAACCTCCTCGTGGCCCTCGTGGCCGATGAGCAGGATGTCGTAATCCTCCCGGGCGAACCGCTTGGCCTCGTTGTGCACCTTGGTCACCAACGGGCAGGTCGCGTCGATGACCTGGAGCTCGCGCTCGGCCGCGGACTCGCGCACCGTGGGCGCCACGCCGTGGGCGGAGAACACCACGGTCGCACCTTCGGGCACCTCATCGGTTTCGGCGACGAACACCGCCCCCCGGGCGGCCAGGGTCTCCACGACATGGCGGTTGTGCACGATCTCATGGCGCACATACACCGGCGCGCCGTGCTTTTCCAGGGCTCGCTCGACGGTTTCGACGGCTCGGTCGACACCGGCGCAGTACCCCCGCGGCTCGGCCAGCAGCACCCGTTTGCCCTCGTGCTGCACTGCCGAGCCGGTGACACCCGGTATCCCCATGTTGACGGTTGGCGGCATGGTTTCAGCCTACGTTCTCCCCGACGCGGGCGGGCCCGCCGTAGGGTGGTGCGCATGTCAACAGCTCCATACGGGATTCGTCTGCTGGTCGGCGTCGCGGTGACCGCCCTCGAGGAGACCCGCAGGCTGCCGCAGACCATCATCATGTATCCGATGACGGTGGCCAGCACCGTCGCGCAGATCGTCATGAAAATGCAGCAGGACCTCGCGGGACTGGCGATCCGGGGCGATGCCGCCCTGGAAACCTTCTTCCCACCCAAGGACGAGAAGCCGGACTGGGCGACCTTCGACGAGGATCTGCCGGAGCAGGACCAGCCGCCGGCCAACGGCGAACGCCAGACCGAGGGCCGCTTCGCGCTGTACTCGGTGACCGAGGGCGCGGGTGTCCGGGGATCCGGACTGCGGGATGCCAAATCGGCGAGCAAACAGCAGAAGGCCGGCCCCGGCCGCGAGGACACATCGGTGGAGCCGCCGGCGATCGCCGCGGAGATGGATTACGAGTCGCTGACCCTGGCCCAGCTGCGCGCCCGGATGACCTCGTTGTCGGTGGACGACCTCAGGGCGCTGCTGGCCTACGAGGAGGCCGCCAAGGGGCGAGCCCCCTACCAGACCCTGCTGGCCAACAGGATCACCCGCGCGACCGCCAAGTGAATGGGCCGGCCGCCGGGACCCCGGATGGCTCCGAGGGCCGCCCGTTCCCGGTTCGGGCGGTGGCCGTCCGAGTGGCGAAGTGGATCGACAAGCTGGGCACCGTCTGGGTCGAGGGCCAGCTGACCGAGATCAAGACCCGCAACACGACGGCCTACATGGTGCTGCGCGACCCGGCCGCCGATATGTCGCTCAGTGTCAGCTGCCGGGCCGACCTGGTGCGCGGCGCCCCGGTGAAGATCACCGAGGGCACCCAGGTCGTTGTCTGCGGGAAACCGCAGTTCTACACCGGCCGCGGGTCTTTCTCACTGCGGCTCAGCGAGATTCGCGCGGTCGGACTCGGCGAACTGCTGGAGCGGATCGAACGGCTGCGCAAACTTCTCGACGCCGAGGGCCTGTTCGACCCGCGGCTCAAGCGGCCACTGCCCTTCCTGCCCAACCTGGTCGGACTGATCACCGGCCGGGCCGGGGCGGCCGAACACGACGTGACGACGGTGGCCGCCGGCCGCTGGCCCGCGGTGCGCTTCGCGATCCGCAACACCGCCGTCCAGGGCCCCACCGCGGTGGCGCAGATCGTCGGCGCCCTGCGTGATCTCGACGGCGATCCGGACGTCGACGTCATCGTCATCGCCCGGGGCGGCGGAAGCGCCGAGGACCTACTGCCGTTCTCCGACGAGACGCTGTGCCGGGCGATCGCCGCGTGCCGCACACCGGTGGTCAGCGCCGTGGGACACGAACCGGACAACCCGCTGTGCGACCTGGTGGCCGACGTCCGGGCCGCCACCCCCACCGACGCCGCCAAACGGGTGGTGCCCGATACGGCGGCCGAACTGGCCCGGGTAGCCGAACTCAGGCATCGCGGCGCCCGGGCGCTGCGTCAATGGGTCGCCCGCGAGCACCACACACTGCAGCAGTTGCGCAGTCGGCCCGCGCTGGCCGATCCGCTTCGGATGGTCACCGAGCGCGCGGCCGAGGTGCACCGCAGCCGCACATCGGCGCGCCGGGACATCACCCGGCTGGTGGACGCCGAGTCCGACCGCGTCGAGCACCTGAGCGCGAGGTTGTCGACCCTGGGCCCGGCCGCCACGCTGGCCCGCGGGTACGCCGTGGTGCAGACTCTCGACGGGCCGGCGACCGTGCTGCGCTCGACGGCCGGCGCCCCGGCGGGAACCGCGTTACGCATCAGGCTCGCCGACGGTGCGATCGGCGCCGTGAGCACCGGAGGGGAGGACGAAACCCGATGAGCGACAGCCATGACTCGACCACGCCGGTCGAGGAGTTGGGCTACGAACAGAGCCGTGACCAACTCGTCGAGGTGGTGCGCCTGCTCGAACAGGGCGGCCTGGACCTCGACGCCTCACTGAAGCTCTGGGAGCGTGGCGAGGCACTGGCGAGGCGGTGCGAGGAACACCTCGCCGGAGCGCAGGCCAGGATCGAAGCGGCACTGGCGGCGTCCGAAAGCGACCCGGAAAACGACGCTGACTGACCGGCTCAGATTTTCTGGCGCTCGCCGGGAATCCCGCAGAGTTGGTTCAGGTTCTCCAGGGCTCCGTCGACGGCCTCACCGACCTTCGGCGTGTAGGTGCGGTCGGTCAGCGCCTGCATCTGCTGGCGGCGTGCGGCGACGTAGGCGTTGGCCGCCCGGGCCACATCCGCCGGCTGCGGGGCGATCTTCGGCTCGAACAGGTCCAGGGCGATTTCCACCGGCGCGTTCTGGACCTTGATCAGGTTGTCGATGTTCGGGGTGTCCCAGGTCCAGCCGTTCGGCAGGGCCGGGATCGCCCGCAAGGTCAGCCGGGTCTCCGCCCACGCCTGGCAGGTCGTCATCCCGCCGTCGGGAACCGAATCGCCACGGTCGTCCTTCAGGATCAGCGCGCCGGCGACCAGGCCCGCGGCGATCACGATCGCCGAACCGATGATCGCGGCCGGCAACCAGGGGGATCTGGCGCGACCCGACGGTGGCGGCGGCGGCAACGGTGCGCCGGCCGGGGGCTGCCACTGCGGATTGGTATCCATAGCTAGCGATGGTAAACCGGCCGCCGAGCCGAAACGGCGGGGCAGCCCGCGACCAGCGGCGCCGGGTTCGGGCAAGATGAGAACTGCGGCGATGCGGCTGGAAGGGGGCCCGGATGTCCGACGCGGTACTTGTGACCGGAGCCTTCGGACTGGTTGGCAGGGCCACGGTCGCACACCTGACCCGGCTCGGAGCGCCGGTGGTGGCGACCGATCTGGACACACCGGCCAACCGCCGGGCCACACCCGCAGGGCTCCCGGTGCGGTGGGCCGATCTGACCGACCCGGCCCAAGTCGTCGAACTGCTCCACGCGGTACGGCCGGCGGCGATCATCCACCTCGCGGCGATCATCCCGCCGATGTGCTACTCGCGGCCCGCACTGGCCCGCGCGGTCAATGTCGATGCCACCCGCAACCTGCTGCAGGCCGCAGCGGCGCAACCGGATCGGCCCCGCTTCGTGCAGGCGTCGAGTATCGCCGTCTACGGGCCCCGCAATCCGCACCGGATCACCGGGCTGCTCACCGCCGATACGCCGGTGCGACCCTACGACCTCTACGGCCAGCACAAGGTCGAAAGTGAGCGGATGGTGCGCGACTCGGGGCTGGATTGGGTGATCCTGCGACTCGGTGGAGTCCTCAGTGTCGACATCCGTCTGGACACCGACCCGAACCTGATCTACTTCGAGGGCGTGCTCCCGGCCGACGGCCGGTTGCAGACCGTCGATGTCCGCGATGTCGCGCACGCCTTCGTAGCAGCCACCGAAGCCGACGTCGTCGGCCGGACGCTGCTGATCGGCGGTGACGACAGCCACCGTCTGGTCCAGGGCGAGATCGGCGCCGCGACCGCGGCGGCCATGGGGTTGGTGGGGGCGCTGCCGCCGGGCCGCAAGGGCGATCCCGACGACGACGACGGATGGTTCGCCACCGACTGGATGGACTCGACCCCCGCCCAGCAGGCGCTCGGCCACCAGCATCACACGTGGCCGCAGATGCTCGCCGAGACGGCTCACAACGCCGGATGGAAGAGATACCCGCTGCGGCTGGTGGCACCGCTGGCACGTCGGTACCTGGAACGCCAGTCCCCCTACTACCGTCAGCCGGGCCGCTACGCGAACCCGTGGGAGGCAGTGCGCCGCAGATGGGGTGCACCGGAAGCGGATCGGAGACTCGCATGACCAACAACCGCATCGCCGTCATCGTCGGTGGCGCATCCGGGATCGGCTGGGCCACCGCCCGACTCCTGGCCGACGAGGGCTGCCGGGTGACCATCGCCGACCGCAACACCGACGCCGCCCGCCGGTGCGCGGCGCAACTGGGCGAACCACACGCCTGGGCCGAGGTCGAGGTCACCGACGAGGACAGCGTGGCCCGGTTGTTCGACGAGGTGGCGACCCGTGAAGGCGGGTTGGACACGGTGGTCAACTGCGCCGGATTCAGCGGCTTCGGCATGATCACCGACCTTGACGTCGATCAGTTCCGCTCGGTGGTCGACGTCTGCTTGACCGGCGCGTTCCTGGTCATCAAACACGCCGCCCGGCACTTCTCCGCCGGCGCCACCCTGGTTTCGCTGACCTCGCTGAACGCCCGTCAGCCCGCGATCGGGATGAGTGCCTACTGCTCGGCGAAAGCGGGCCTGTCGATGCTCACCGAAGTCGCCGCGCTCGAACTCGGCCCGCGCGGCATCCGGGTCAACGCGGTGGCGCCCGGGTTCGTACACACCCCGCTGACCGAGGCCGCGGCCGCCATCCCCGGGGTCGTCGAGGACTACGTGGACAACACCGCACTGGGCCGGGCCGGCACGCCCGAGGATGTCGCGGCGGCCGTCGCATTCCTGTGCTCTGCGCAGTCGGCCTGGATGACCGGGGAGGTTCTGGACCTCAACGGCGGCGCCCACCTCAAGCGCTATCCCGATATTCACCAGCACCTGGGCAAGCTGATGGGACAGTAGGTCCGGTGAAGACCGAGTTCACCCTCACCCAGAAGCGCGCGCTGGCGATCGTCACCGGCGTCGCTCTGCTGTTCGGCGCCTACTTCCTGCGCCGTTACTTCATGCTGCTGGTGATAGCGGCGATCGTCGCCTACCTGTTCAGCCCGCTCTACAACCGGCTGCACGCCCGGATCCACGGTGGTCTGGCGACCACGCTGACCGTGCTGGCCGCGCTGGCCACCGTCGTCATCCCGGTGGCACTGGTGATCTCCCTGGCCACGGTCCAGATCTCGCACATGCTCATGGGCGTCGGCGAGTGGGCCAAGACCGCCGACCTCAACGCGCTCGGCGACAAGGCCATCAACACCGCCAATCAACTGTTGGCCAAACTCCCGTTCAAGACTCCGGGGATCAACCTCGACGCCTTACGCGACAACCTCGGCAAGGTGGCCCAGACGATCGGCGAGTGGCTGCTGCGAACACTCAGCGGCGCCGCCGGCGGCGCGATCGGGTTCATCACCTCGGCGATCATCTTCCTCTACGTGCTGATCTCGCTGCTGGTCAACAAGACCGAGCTGATCACCCTGGTCCGCCGCCTGAACCCGCTGGGCGAGGAGGTTACCGACCTGTACCTGGCCAAGGTCGGCGCCATGGTCAAGGGAACGGTCAAGGGCCAGTTCATCATCGCCGCCATCCAGGGCTTTCTGGGCGCCGCGTCGATCTACATCGCCGGTTTCCACCAGGCCTTCTTCGTCATGGCCCTCCTCCTGATAGCACTGTCGATCATCCCGCTGGGCAGCGGCATCGTGACCATCCCGTTCGGCATCGGGATGATGTTCTTCGGCAACATCGCCGGCGGACTGTTCGTGGTGCTGTTCCACATCCTGGCCATCACCAATATCGACAACTTCCTGCGACCGATCCTGGTGCCCAAGGAAGCCCGGCTGGATCCGGCACTGATGCTGCTCTCGGTGTTCTCCGGGATCGCGATGTTCGGGTTCTTCGGGATCATTCTGGGGCCGGTGCTGATGATCCTCATCGTCACCACGATCGCGGTGTACCTCGATGTGTACAAGGGCGTGGAGATGGATCAGCCCGGCGCTGCGGAGGAGCGCAGGAAGCTGTTCGGCCGGGGCCGGAAAGCCCCGACCCAGAGGGAGTCGGCCCAGAGGGAGTCGGCCCAGAAGGAGTCGGCCCAGAAGGAGTCGGCCCAGAAGGAGTCGGCCCAGGAGGCCGACGGGCAACCGGAGCAGCCCGCCGAGCCCGGAGCCGATACCGCTACGCCAAGCGCTCTTTGAGGAACTCCACAACCCGCTTGCGGGCCTCGTAGGCGGGCTGGCCGTCGACCTCCCGAACCTCCTCGGTCAGCACCGAGTGCGCCATCCGGCCGAAGCCGCCGGCGTTGCCCGGCGAAGAGTCGATCTCGATGACCTCGAAGGCGTCGCCGAGGCGGTCCTTGAGGGTTTTGAACCGCTCCGCCGGGGCCATCGGGTCGCCGGAGAACCGCAGCGCCAAGGCGCATAGGCCCTCCTCGGCGGCCCGCCTCTCGATGACGCTCATCTCGCTCTCGGAGAACCCGGGGTCACGCCTGGCCGCGGCGTTCAGCGCGATCGGGACCGAGGGCTGGCTGAGCACCGGGGCCAGCACGCTGTCGTCCACCGCGACGGCCAGAGCGAAACCACCGGTGAAGCACTGTCCGATGACGCCCACACCCTTGCCCGGCGTGGCGGTGTTGAGGTCGCGGGCCAGCGCCCGCAGGTAGTGGGTAACCGGACGCTCCTTGTTCAGGGCGAACGCCGCGAACTCCTTTGCCACGCAGCCACGTAACAGGTTGGGCACCAGGCCCACCCCGCGCGCCGGAGCCTCGGGAGTGCCGAAGAGCGACGGGATGGCCACCGTGAAGCCGTTGTCCACCAGATGATTTCCCAGAGCCAGCACGCCGGGGTGCACGCCGGGCATCTCCGGGATCAGCATGACGCCCGGGCCCGAACCCTTGCGATAGACGTCGTGGGTGAAGCCCGCGGCGCTGAACGGCGCGCAGTCCCAACCGGTGAGATCCGCTGCGGGTGCTTTCATCTCGACGTCCTATCGGTTCGGAACGAGGGGGGCCTGGGACTCGGTGGCGGCGGCCAGCGCGCGGAAGTCCTCGACACTGCCGGCACCGGAGATCGCCAACTGAACCGGACCACCCGGGCGCTCCAGCCTGGTGGTCCAGACCGGCTCGCTGTCCTCACCACCCTGGTAGACGATCCAGCGCACGCCGTCGACGTCCTGAACCCCGGTCGGGTACACCTGCTTCTGGATCGAGGAGACCAGGGCGGTCTCGTCGGCGTCGCTCTGGGTCAGGCTGACGTACATCTTCGACGGAGCTATGTAGCCCACCCGGCTCGTCACCGCGCTCTGCTTGGCGCCGGTCGCGGGATCGGTCCGCCCCGCCTCGATTCCGCCGCGGGTCCCGGAGTTGGCCTGCCAGCCCTCCGGCAACGCCGGCAGCCGGACCGGGAAGGGAACGTCGTTGGCGTCGGCCTGCAGGGCGACCGCGGCGTCGTAACTCGGAGCCGCGCCGTCGGCCGGGCCGGCCGGCCGAAACGAGCACATCCCGAGCACCCCGGCCAACACCACACAAGCCACCACCAGGGGGATCAGCGACCAGAACATGTCGCGGCCGTCCTGCAGCACTCGGGGCTTGGGCGGCTTAGGGACCGGGCCGGCTACCCCGGGCTCGTGGCCGGGCTCGCGGCTGGGCTCGTGGCTGGTCACGACAGCCAGTATCCCAGGTCCGGACCCGCGCGGCGGCTCTGGGACAATCTTGACCATGCCTGAAGCCCGCCACCGCGAAGCACCCGACCGCAACCTCGCCCTGGAGTTGGTTCGGGTCACCGAGGCGGGCGCCATGGCCGCCGGCCGCTGGGTGGGCCGCGGCGACAAGGAGGGCGGTGACGGAGCCGCCGTCGATGCGATGCGCCAGTTGGTCAACTCGGTGTCGATGCGCGGGGTCGTGGTCATCGGCGAGGGCGAGAAGGACAATGCGCCGATGCTCTACAACGGCGAGGAGGTGGGCAACGGCGACGGCCCGGACTGCGACTTCGCCGTCGACCCCATCGACGGCACGACGCTGATGGCCAAGGGCATGCCCAACGCGATCTCGGTGCTGGCGGTCGCCGAACGCGGAGCCATGTTCGACCCGTCGGCGGTGTTCTACATGAACAAGATCGCAGCCGGACCCGATGTCGCCGACTTCATCGACATCACGTCTCCGATCGCGGCCAACATCCAGCGGATCGCAAAGGTCCGCAAGGCCTCGGTCTCCGACATCACCGTGTGCATCCTGGACCGGCCCCGGCACGAGAAGCTGATGACCGAGGTGCGGGCGGCCGGTGCTCGGATCCGGTTGATCTCCGACGGCGACGTGGCCGGGGCGATCGCGGCCTGCCGGCCGGAATCCGGCACCGACCTGCTCGTCGGCATCGGTGGAACCCCGGAGGGAATCATCACCGCCGCGGCCATTCGCTGCATGGGCGGGGAGATCCAGGCACAGCTGGCGCCCAAGGACGACGAGGAGCGGCAGAAGGCGATCGACCGCGGCCACGACATCGGGCGGGTCCTGACCACGACCGACCTGGTGGCCGGTGACAACGTCTTCTTCTGCGCCACCGGCGTCACCGACGGCGACCTGCTCAAGGGTGTGCGCTACTTCAGCGGCGGCTGCACCACCCAGTCCATCGTCATGCGCGCCAAGTCCGGCACGGTCCGGATGATCGACGCGTATCACCGGCTGTCGAAACTCAACGAGTACTCCGCGGTGGACTTCACCGGCGACAGTTCAGCCGCCCACCCGCTCCCCTGACACCGGCGGCGGAGGACCCGAGAGTGGCCAATCCCGCTCACCGTCTCGCGCGTGCGCTTGAGGAGTCCAGCGTCGTGGTCGATCGAGAGGTGGCCGGCCTCGGGCCGATCGAGACCGAACGGGCACTGTTCTTCCTGCTCTCTGCCTACGACCTGGCCACCGAGATGTGGTTCCAGAAAGGCGATCCCACCGCGCCGCTGCTGACGAACTGGGAGCGTCCGTGGCGCAAGTACGGCGGCGACAACCCCACCACGATCTATCTCAGTGCACCCGTCTGCCCGGATATGACCTACCGGTTGCGCGGCGCGATCGGGGATGCGGTGTACGCAGGGGTTCAGGTCTACACCCGCGGCACTGGGTACAACGCGCCGTCAGCCAACATCTCCGACCGGGCACTGCTCGGCGGCGGCCGCGAGATCGACCTGCAGATCGGCGGCGGGGACCCTGGAGGCAACCGGCCCTGGCTGCCCCTGGCCGCCGACGACTACCTGGTCATGGTTCGCCTGTATCACCGACACGTCCCCACCGGGCCACCGGAGTTGACGATCAGCCGACTCAACGACGGGCGCCCGGCGCAGACGTGGGCGGATCGGGCCGCCCTCGCCGAGCAGTTCTTTCGCGAAGAGATCCGCTCGACGATGGCCGTCGCCGAGACGTTGCGCGCCGCCGGACTCAACGCCTACCCACAGCCGGATGCGCCGGTTCATCAGCCGCGCTACACCGGTGCGCTGTTCCCGACCCTCGATAACGTCTACGACGGGTTCTTCCTGCACCTCGAACCCGGCCAGGCACTGCGCCTGCGCGGCTTCCCGCCGACGGCCCGGTTCTGGTCGCTGGTGTTTTACGACCGCTGGTTCAACACCCCCGATTTCAGCATGCACCGCTGCTTCCTCAGCGACGCCGACGTCGTCCTAGACAGCGACGGCGGGTACGAGGTTCTGGTAGGACCCGATGATCCGGGTCATCCGAACTGGATTGACACCGCGGGTCTGACCGAGGGCATTTTCGCCATCCGCTGCCTACTCCCCCGGCAGAAGCGACTTCCCACCACCCAGATCATCGACCTGTGATCCCCCGCCGCGAAGGTCAACCCGGGCCGAATCGGCACCGCCGGGCCTGTGCGACACTTGCACGCAATGCAGCCCCGGCACGATAGAAGGAACCCAGTGAGCATCAACACTGCTGTTGACGGCGAGTACCGGATCGAACACGACACCATGGGCGAGGTGCGGGTCCCGGCCAAGGCCCTGTGGCGTGCACAGACCCAGCGTGCCGTGGAGAACTTCCCGATTTCGGGCCGCGGGCTGGATCGCAACCAGATCCGGGCCATGGCTCTGCTGAAGGCGGCGTGTGCGCAGGTCAACAAAGACCTGGGCAAGCTGCCGGCCGAGAAGGCCGACGCCATCATCGCCGCCGCCAACGAGATCGCCGACGGACAACACGACGACCAGTTCCCCATCGACGTCTTCCAGACCGGCTCGGGCACCAGTTCCAATATGAACGCCAACGAGGTGATCGCCTCGATCTGCGCCCGCAACGGCGTGACGGTGCATCCGAACGACGACGTCAACATGTCGCAGTCCTCCAACGACACCTTCCCGACCTCGACCCACATCGCCGCCACCGAAGCCGCTGTGCGCCAGCTCATTCCGGCCCTGGAGGTGCTGCACGCCTCGCTGGCGGGCAAGGCCGGGCAGTGGCGCACCGTGGTCAAGTCCGGCCGCACCCACCTGATGGACGCCGTCCCGGTCACCCTGGGCCAGGAGTTCGGCGGCTACGCCCGCCAGGTCGAGGCCGGCATTGAGAGGGTCAAGGCGACGCTGCCCCGGTTGGGCGAACTGGCCATCGGCGGCACGGCCGTCGGCACCGGGCTCAACGCGCCCGAGGGGTTCGGCGCCAAGGTCGTCGCCGTGCTGGTCGCCCAGACCGGGTTGGCCGAGTTGACCACCGCAAAGAACTCCTTCGAGGCCCAGGCGGCCCGCGACGGACTGGTCGAGGCCTCCGGCGCGCTCAAGACCATCGCCGCGTCACTGACCAAGATCGCCAACGACATCCGCTGGATGGGCTCCGGACCGCTGACCGGCCTGGCCGAACTGCACCTGCCCGACCTGCAACCGGGCTCTTCGATCATGCCGGGCAAGGTCAACCCGGTGATCCCCGAGGCGGTCACCCAGGTGGCCGCGCAGGTGATCGGCAATGACGCCGCGATCACCGTCGGCGGGCTCTCGGGCGCTTTCGAGTTGAACGTCTACATCCCGATGATGGCGCGCAACCTGCTGGAGTCGTTCACGTTGCTGGCCAACGTCTCCCGGCTGTTCGCCGAGCGTTGCATCGACGGCCTGGTCGCCGACACCGACCGGCTGCGCCGGTTGGCCGAATCCTCGCCGTCGATCGTGACGCCGCTGAACTCGGCGATCGGCTACGAGGAAGCCGCCGCGGTCGCCAAGCAGGCACTGAAGGAGCACAAGACGATCCGGCAGACGGTCATCGACCGCGGACTGATCGGCGAGAAGCTCTCCGAGGAGGAGCTTGACCGTCGCCTCGACGTGCTGGCGATGGCGAAGGTCGACGACCAGGATTAGGGCGCGTCTGCCGAATCGTCGCAGTCCGAGCGTCGACTAATAGGCCGTGTGCCGGGGACCGCTCTCACGGCGCACCGGACGGAGCGAAGCCCGTCACTGCGTAGGGCTTGAGTAGTCCCACGAAACGGTTCTCACGGGTGTCACCCGAATGTAGGCGGCACCCGGTCTGGGAGCGGTGGGCCACTCGGACTCTGGCACGCCCCGCGCCCGGGCGCCTTCCCTCGCGAGCTGAAGTGCTTCGTCTCGTTGTCGGACGATGCGGGCGTGACCCTGGAACATCACTCCCCTGATATCCGCCATGCTTGAGCCGTCCTCGAGCAAGACGCTCACGTTCGGGTTGCGCTCCACGTTGGCAACTTTGCGTGTCCCGTCTCGCACACCCATGATGATGTCGCGACCAAGCCGAAAGTATCCAAGAGGGACCGAGTGCGGAAAACCGTCCTCGTCGAGAGTGCTCAGTATCGCCCAGCAGGGGCGGCTGTCAAGATACGCCTCGATTTGTTCGTCGCTGAGTTTTCGCGGCATGAGGAGAGGCTAACAAGAGCGAAATCGCCACTGGGCGTCGACGTTCAGCCACGTGATGACTGGTAAGTCAGTACCACGCCAAGGAAATTGCGGCGACACGAGCGGCGGGCGATCCGGACCGGGTCAGGCGGGGTTGGGGCCATGACCGGCCCGGGCGCCGGCCAGTCGGCGGATGCCGGGGGCCGTCGAGAGGCTGTGCAGCACCAGGCTGAGGGTCACGGTCACCACAACGACCGTGCTGATCAGTTCGATGCTCTGGATCTCGCCGCGGCTGAGCACCACCAGCCCGAGGACCACGGTGCCGATCCCGCGCGGCCCGAACCAGCCGATGAAGACTCGATCGGGCATCGGCAGTCCGGTGCGCACCAGCGCAAGAAGCACCGATGCCATGCGCACCGCGAACAGCGCCAGCACGGCGAACACCACCACCCGCCAGTCGGCCCTCAGCCAGCCGTCGATCACCGCGAAGGCACCGAACATCGCGAACACCAGAAGCTCGAGCAACTGGCCTGCGGCGTCGGAAACCTGCGTAGGCACCGGGTCCTCGGTGCCGCGCCGGGACATGAAGGCAAAGGCCAGTCCGCCGGTGAACGCCGCCACGAAGCCGCTGCCCTGAATCCGCTCGCCGAACTGAAAACAGATGAACGCCAGTGCCAGGGCGGCCAACTGCGCCCAGGTGTCGCTCATCCAGTCGCGCTGGCGCGACCACCCGACCAGCGCACCACCGACAAGCCCGACCAGGCCGCCGACGAACACCGAGGCCACCTCGGTGCTGAAGATGAACCAGGCCCAGTGGCCCCTGCTGGGGTCGGTGCGGGCCGAGGCCAGCGCCAGGGCGATCAGCAATGCCGCCAGCGCGAAGCCGTCATAGAACCCGCTCTCCACCGCCAGCGAGTGCCGGATGTTCTCGGGTATTCGCCGGTCCTCGAGCAGCGCCTCGATCAGCGCCACCTCGGTGGGCGCGACGATCGCGCCGAGGCAGACCGCTTCCCACCACGGCAGCACCGGCAACACCGCCACGGCGGTCAGGGTTCCCAGCAGCAGCGACAACGGTATTCCGATGATCAGCAGCCGCAGCGACACCGGCCCGTTCAGCCCGATGCGCATTTTGGAGGCCTGGACGAACAGGATCACGGTCAGTGCCAGTTGGGCCAGGACGGTGTAGCCCTCGGTGCCGGGCCCGGCCTCGAGAAGGTATAAACCGAAGGGGCCCAAGGCCATTCCGGCTAGCATGAAGATCAGCGCCGGGGCGATGTCGATGCGGTTCACCCGCTCGGACACCACGGCGTAGCCGAGCACCAGGATGGCGAGGACCAGCGGGGTGGTGTGGTGCACTGTCAGGCCCGGTCTTCAGACGCCGGAGTTCAGACGCCGTTGTTGGGGCCGCCGCTGTTGGCGCCCGGGATGTCGGTGATTGGGAAGTTCGGCATCGGGGCCGGCGACGGTGTGGGCGGCAGCGACGGTATCCGGTCGGCGGGGATGTCATGCAGCAGGTTCGCCGGCGGCCCGTTCTCGCGACCGCCGTAGACGGCGCCCGGTGCCCGCTGACCCAGTAACTGGGTGACCGTCACCAGGTGGTAGCCGTTGGCCTGCAGAACCGGCAGGAACTGCTCCACCAGATCCACCGTCGAGGAGTAGCTGTCGTGCAGCAGCACCACCGATCCGGGCCGGATCTGGGTCATCAGCATGTAGCGCGTCGCGGCGGTGTCGGAGTCGTTGATCCAGTCGAAGGGAATGACGTCCCACAGGATGCCGGACAGCCCGTTGTGCGCGGCGACGGCGTCGACCTCTGCGTTGGTGAGCCCTCCGGCCGGGCGCCACAGTTGGGGGGTCTGTCCGGTGGCCGCCCGGATCGCCTCGTTGGCCCTGACGAGTTGCGGTTCGACGAACTCCGCCGGGATCGTCGTCATATTGGGGTGTTCCCAGGTGTGGTTGCCGATCTCCATCCCGGCCGCGGCGACCCGCCGCGCACCGGCGGGATTGGCCGCCACCTTGTTGCCGATCATGAAGAAGGTGGCCTTGGCGTCGGCGTCGGCGTCGGCGAGAACGTCGAGCAACCGGTCGGTGTAGGGGGTCGGACCGTCGTCGAAGGTCAGTGCCACGCATTTGTCCACCGCGCAGTCCACCGGATCCGCCGGGCCGTTCCGCGGCGGCGACCCGCTGCAGCCGGCCAGCACGACGACCGCGACACCCGTGGCGAGGGACCGGCGCAACACCGGACGAGTCTACCGCCGGAGTCGCCTGGTCAGGGCAGTGCGCCGGGGCTGATCTCCTCCAGCATCTCGGTGACCAGGGCGGCGATCGGCGAACGTTCGCTGCGCATCAGGGTGATGTGGGCGAACAGCGGATGGCCTTTGAGCTTCTCGATCACTGCCGCCACCCCGTCATGACGGCCCACCCGGAGGTTGTCGCGCTGGGCGACGTCATGGGTCAGCACCACCCGGGAACCCGCGCCCAGCCGGGACAGCACCGTCAGCAGCACGTTGCGTTCCAGAGACTGGGCCTCATCGACGATGACGAACGAGTCGTGCAGGGAACGGCCACGGATGTGGGTCAGCGGCAGCACCTCGAGCATGCCCCGGGATTGCACCTCCTCGAGCACGGCCGGGCTGGCCAGACCTTCCAGGGTGTCGAAGACCGCTTGGGCCCAGGGGCCCATCTTGTCGCTCTCGCTGCCGGGCAGGTATCCCAACTCCTGGCCGCCGACGGCGTAGAGCGGGCGGAACACGACGACCTTGCGCTGGGTGCGCCGTTCCAGCACGGCCTCCAGACCGGCGCACAGCGCCAACGCCGACTTACCGGTGCCGGCCTTGCCGCCCAGCGACACGATGCCCACCGACTCGTCGAGCAGCAGGTCCAGCGCGACCCGTTGCTCGGCGGAGCGGCCGCGCAGCCCGAACACCTCGCGATCGCCGCGCACCAGTTGCACCCGCTTCTCGGCGTTGACCCGGCCCAGCGCATGCGAGTTGCCGCCCAGCAGCCGGACTCCGGTGTGGCAGGGCAGATTCCGGGCCTCGGCAAGGTCGACCTCACCGTCGGCGAAGAGCGTGTCGATATCCTCGCCGGCGACGTCCAACTCGGTCATGCCGGTCCAACCGGAGGTGATCACGTCCTGGGCGTGGTACTCGTCGGCGGGCAGGCCCACCGCCCCGGCCTTCACCCGCAGCGGAATGTCCTTGCTGACCAGCGTCACCCGCTTGCCCTCGGCGGCGAGGTTGGCCGCACACGCCAGGATCCGGGCGTCGTTGGTGCCGGTGCGGAAGCCGGTCGGCAGCACCGTGGGATCGGTGTGGTTGAGCTCGACGTGCAGCGTGCCGCCCTGGTCGCCGACGGGGATCGGCTGGTCGAGCCGGTCGTGCTCGAGCCTCAGGTCGTCGAACAGCCGCAGCGCCTGGCGCGCGAACCAGCCCAGTTCGTGGTGGTGACGCTTGGCTTCCAACTCGCTGATGACAACCAGCGGGACAACGACCTCATGTTCGGCGAACCGGGTGAACGCCCAGGGGTCGGACAGCAGGACGGAAGTGTCGAGCACATACGTCCGGATTGGCGTTCTCGGATCGGTCACAAGGGCTCCTCATGGCTCGCTGGCCTTTGCGGAGCCCGCCGCGGACCCGTCCCGGCCAACTGCCACCGACGCTACCCCGGGCGGCTATCCGGCCGATGAGGCGCGCCGTGTCCGAAACGTTACGCGGAGACGAATTTCTTCAGCTGCGGCTCGCCGCCCAGACCCCAGGCGACGATCGCGTCGGAGACCACCTTGTTCGCCGCGACCTGGTCGAAGATGCCCGCCTCGGCAACGGTGCGCAGCTTGTTGTCCCGGTACTCCAGGATGTCCCCGCCGATGACGGGGAACCCCGGAGCCCGCCGGGAGATCGCCGCGATCGTCGAGTCGCGGTGCTGCTCGAGGCAGTGCGCGACGAGGTTGTCGAAGAACTGCGAATGACGCTCTTCGTCGCTGATGATTCGCCCGACGAGCTTGCGCAGCACCGGTTCGTCGATCTTGGCCTCGACATTGCGCAGGTACACCGCATGCGCACGCTCATAGAGCGCCATGAACACCAGCGTCTCGATCTGGGTGTAGTTGCTGGCCCGGTAGCCGCGCATCACATGGGCGACGCGGACGCTCTCGTCGGCGTTCGGGTCGATGTTGCGGGTGACCATGAAGTACTCGCGCAGCGCGATGGCGTGCAGGGTCTCCTCGGAGGTCCACCGGCCCAGCCAGCGGCCCCACTTGTCTTCCAGGATGAAGTGCTCGACCAGCTCGCGGTGGTAACCGGCGAGGTTGTCCTTGGTGATCAGCACGACCTCGAGGGCGTCGACGACCTCTTTGGGCAGGGTGACCTGTGACGGGTCCCAGTCCTCACCGCCGAGGAAGGCGAAGTCGCGGCCCTGGTCGAACGGGACGAAGTCATGGGCGTACCACTCGTCGGCGGTGTCCAGGTGGCGGGCCAGATTGTCGGCGACAACCGGCTCGAGCTCAAGGGTCAACGCATTCGCGACAGGTTTCTGTGCCATGCGGTAACTGTAACCGAAGTTAACGGTTGTCCGGAAATCTCCCGCCCCCGGCGAGTCCACTCACCTCACCGCGCGAGCAGACACAAAAGTGCACCAACCACGGCGTGTCCCGAGTCTTTTGCGTCTGTTCGCGCCCCTGAGCCGGCGGGCTCGCGCCCCTGGCTAGAGGGCCAGGCCAGGGTAGAGCGGGTTGGCGTCCAGCAACTCGGCCGCCGCCGAGCGCACCCAGTCGGCGGTCGAGTCGACCAGGGTGTACTTGGCCTTGGACGGCCCGTTGGGCCCCGAGTCCGCGGTGGTGTTGGACAGCACCTCGATGACGAGTTCGGCGACCCGGTCGAATTCGGCCGGACCGAAACCGCGGGTGGTCAGCGCCGGGGTGCCGAAACGGATGCCGCTGGTGTACCAGGCGCCGTTGGGATCGGCCGGGATGGAATTGCGGTTGGTGACGATCCCGGCGTCCAGCAGCGCAGACTCGGCCTGCCGGCCGGTCAGCCCGAAGGACTGAACGTCGAGCAGCACCAGGTGGTTGTCGGTGCCGCCGGTGACCAGGGTGGCGCCGCGGCGCATCAAACCCTCGGCGAACGCCTGAGCATTGTCGGCCACCCGCTGCGCATAAGCCTGGAAGGACGGCTGACGGGCCTCGGCGAAGGCGACCGCCTTGGCGGCCATGACATGCGACAGCGGGCCGCCCAACACCATCGGGCAGCCCTTGTCCACGGCGTCGGAGTACTCCTTGGTGGCCAGCACCAGGCCGCCGCGCGGCCCGCGCAGCGACTTGTGGGTGGTGGTGGTGACGACGTGGGCGTGCGGCACCGGATCCTCGTCGCCGGTGAACACCTTGCCGGCGACCAAGCCGGCGAAGTGGGCCATGTCGACCATGAGGGTGGCCCCGACCTCGTCGGCGATCTCTCGCATGGTGGCGAAGTTGACCCGCCGCGGATACGCGGAGTAGCCCGCGACCAGGATGAGCGGCTTGAACTCACGTACGGCGGCAGCGACGGCGTCATAGTCGATCAGCCCGGTCTTCGGGTCGGTGCCGTAGCTGCGCTGGTGGAACATCTTTCCGGAGATGTTGGGCCGGAACCCGTGGGTGAGGTGGCCACCGGCGTCCAGGGACATCCCCATCAGACGCTGGCTGCCGAGTTTGGCGCGCAGCCGCTCCCATTCGGCCTCGGAGAGGTCGTTGACATTGCGCACCCCGGCCTCTCCCAAGGCCGGCGCCTCGACCCGGGTGGCGAGGATGGCCCAGAAGGCGACCAGGTTGGCGTCGATACCCGAATGCGGCTGGACGTAGGCGTAGGGAGCACCGAAGAGTTCGCGGGCGTGTTCGGCGGCGATCGACTCGATGTCGTCGACGTTCTGGCAGCCGGCGTAGAACCGGTGCCCGACGGTGCCCTCGGCGTACTTGTCCGACAGCCAGGTGCCCATGGTCAGCAGAACCGCCGGCGAGGCGTAGTTCTCGCTGGCGATCAATTTCAGCGATTCCCGCTGGTCGGTGAGTTCCTTGCGGGTCGCCGCCGCGATCCGGGGTTCGACGGATTCGATGACGCGCAGCGCCGCCTGGTAAGCCTCGGTGGCGGTGGCGGCGTACTCGGCGCCCGGGGCGGCGGATGACAGGGTGGCGTCGGTGGTCATGGGCAAATCCTAGTCGGCCGGACGCGGCGGACCCACCCGGCCGAGAGTGCGGAAGTCCGCGCGGGCGGCGCGGGCCTCAGGCGGCACCGGCCGCCTCGGACCGGAGCGCGGAGGGAATCATCGGTTCGTCGAGCAGCCGGGCGAACCGCTGGGCCAGCCCCACATCGGCGGGCCGGTCGTCCAGCCAGGCCCGCAACAGCCGGTAGCCCTCGACGTAGGTGCTGGTGTAGGCCCGCCACAACGGAGAGGACAGGAACTTCAGCATCTGCCGGGCCCGGGCGTCGTCGACCAGCAGCCAGCGCTGCAGATACGCCGCCACCTCGTCGACGTCGCGGTGTTCGTCATGCAGCATCAGCGCCGCATCCTGGCGAACCTCGGCCAACCCGGCAGCGGCCTCCGACAGCGCCTCGGCGCGTTCGCCGTCGAAGTGCAGGCCCAGGTCGGCATAGATCTCAGCGGCCCAGCCGCCCCATCCCGGTCCGACCGCGGCATGCAGCGCCAGGTCGGCCAGGCCCTCGGCCATCAGGCACTGCGGGGTGTTCACCAGGAAGATCGTCTGCTCCCCCTGGCCCAGCCCGGCCACCAAACCGGCTTCCTTGCGGCAGTGCTCGGTGTGGTGGCCCGGATAGGACTCGTGGGCCACCAGCCGCGGAAGGTTGGCCATCTGCTGTTTCAGGTCGCCGTTCACCGCGACTCTGGAGCGGTAGCCGCCCTCGTAGTAGTTGAAACCGGACCACGGCTTATCGGTCACCACCTCGTAGACCACGGTCTCGGCCGACGGCAGCGGATAGGCGGATCGGACGATGTCGCGCAGTGCGCTGGAGAAGGCGTGCATGCATTCCTCGAGCCGGGCCGGCGGGATCTCGTCGGCTCTGCGGTGGGCCGCCATCCGCTCGGCCAGCGAACCGTTGCCGCCGAGCACCTCGTCCAGCCGGGCGTGCGCGGCGCGGTAGCGCTCGGGGTCGCCGCGGCCGATCTCGACGTCGAAGTAGTCGCGTACCTCCGCGACGAACCCGACGTCCTCGCCGGCGAACTTTCGCGCAGCGCAGTCCAGGGCACGCAGATGGGCGCCGACGAAACCGGCCCGCTGATCGGTGAAACCCGCAGCGCGCGGCACGCTCGGCAATTCGGCCAGCAGCCGCCGGGCCTGGGCCGCCAGTTCGGCCGGCTGCGGTGCGGGTTCGTCCGCGATCAGGCGGCGCAGCCGGGCGTCGCCGGTGAAGGAGTCGACGTAGCCCTCCTCGATGCGGTCGAACCGCAAACCGAGCAAGAGGTATTCACGGATCAGGTGGTCGGGCTCCATGGCTTTCACGCTAACTGCAAGACTTGACCCATGGCGCGGCTGAGCGAACCCAGCCCCTACGTGGAGTTCGACCGGAGTCAATGGCGCGGTCTGCGCATGTCGATTCCGCTGAAACTCACCGAGGAGGAACTGGTCGGCCTGCGCGGCCTGGGCGAGCAGATCGACCTGCTGGAGGTCGAGGAGGTCTACCTGCCACTGGCCCGCCTGATCCACCTGCAGGTGGCCGCCCGCCAGGGGCTGTTCGCCGCCACCGACGAATTCCTCGGCGAACCGCGCCAGACCCCCGACCGTCCGGTTCCGTTCGTCCTGGGCGTGGCCGGCAGCGTTGCGGTCGGGAAGTCGACCACCGCCCGCGTATTGCAGGCCCTGTTGTCCCGCTGGGACGACCACCCGCGGGTCGATCTGGTCACCACCGACGGATTCCTCTACCCCAACGCCCAGCTGGAACGACGGAATCTGATGCACCGCAAGGGTTTTCCGGAAAGCTATGACCGGCGGGCGCTGATGCGTTTCGTCACGTCGGTGAAGTCCGGCGCCGACCAGGTGTGCGCGCCGGTGTACTCACACCTGATCTACGACATCGTCCCCGGCGAGAAGCACGTCGTCACCCACCCCGACATCCTGATCCTCGAGGGCCTCAACGTCCTGCAGACCGGCCCCCGACTGATGATCTCCGACCTCTTCGACTTCTCGGTCTACGTCGACGCCCGCATCGAGGACATCGAGCAGTGGTACGTCGATCGGTTCCTGGCCATGCGGGCCGGAGCGTTCGCCGACCCGGCCTCGCATTTCCACCACTATGCCGGGCTGACCGACGAGCAAGCGGTGGCGGCGGCCCGCGACATCTGGCGAACCATCAACCGCCCCAACCTGATCGAGAACATCCTGCCGACCCGGCCACGGGCCACCGCGGTGCTGCGCAAGGACGCCGACCACTCGATCAACCGGCTGCGGCTCCGCAAGATCTAGTCCAGTTTTCGGCGCGAGCAGACACAAACGACCCCAAAACCACCGGCGTGTCGGGGACGTTTGCGTCTGCTCGCGCGGGGAGACGGGACCTCAGGCCCCGAAGCGGCGGTGCCGGCGGCTGTAGTCGCGCAACGCCCGCAGGAAGTCGACGCGCCGGAACGCCGGCCAGTGCGCCTCGGTGAACCACATCTCCGAGTAGGCGCTCTGCCACAGCAGAAACCCCGACAGCCGCTGCTCTCCTGAGGTGCGAATCACCAGGTCGGGGTCGGGCTGCCCATAGGTGTAGAGGTTCTCCGAGATGCCCTCGATGGTGACGGCCTCGATCATCTGTTCCGGCGATGCGCCGTCCGCCAGCCGCTTGCCCAAAAGCGAGCGCACCGCATCGACGATCTCCTGCCGCCCGCCGTAGCCGACGGCGACGTTGACGTGGAACGAACCCGCGGGTGCGGCAGCGGTGGCGCCGTCCACGGCCTCCCGCAGCCGTCCGGCCGGGACGTCGCCGAGCAGACCCAAATCACCGACGATGCGCACACTCCAGAGGTTGACCGGCGCGCAGATCTCCTCGACCACATCGGTGATGATCTCGATCAGCGCAGCCAATTCCTCGGGATCTCGCTGGAGGTTCTCGGTCGACAGCAGATACACCGTCGCCATCTCGATGCCCTCGCGGGCGCACCAGCGCAACATCTCCGCGATCTTTGCCGCACCCATCCGGTAGCCGTAGCTCACGTCACAGTAACCAGCGTCACGCGCCCAGCGCCGATTGCCGTCGCACAGAACCGCGATATGCCTCGGAAGTGCGGATTTGGCGTTGGAGAGTTCGGCCCGCAGCCGCATTTCGTAGAGCCGGTAGGCCGGCTCCTTGAGGCGCGGGGGAATGATCTCCACGGCGTTCAAGACTACTGTGACCCGCGAGGCCCATAGGGGCGCATTGCACGGCATTGGGCGGAGGTGGAGATGGCCGCGGAAACCGATGTCAACGATCCTCGCCGGATCGACGAATCCGGGGAGGCGGAGGACTTTCCGGAAGCCGTCGTCG